>NZ_AP028672.1:668333-1002500 GCF_041154505.1 Acidovorax sp. A79 | reverse complement strand
TCGTAAAGGTTTAGTGCAGACCGTGCCGCTAGCAACAAGAATTTTTGATTGCGTCAAAACGAATATTCAAACCTAGTTTGAAATTCTTAAGTAATACGATGACAACTCGAAAGGGTTGAAGTTGTTTACGGCATAACGCGTCAGGTGAAAGACCTGGCAAGTCCTTGAAAGATTAGACGGCGGTGTTTCGCAAGAAACGTCAAAGTTATAGGGTCAAGTGACTAAGAGCATGTGGTGGATGCCTTGGCGATTACAGGCGACGAAAGACGTGATAGCCTGCGATAAGCTTCGGGGAGCTGGCAAATAAGCTTTGATCCGGAGATTTCTGAATGGGGAAACCCACCTCGCAAGAGGTATCGCATGATGAATACATAGTCATGCGAGGCGAACCGGGTGAACTGAAACATCTCAGTAGCTCGAGGAAAAGACATCAACCGAGATTCCGAAAGTAGTGGCGAGCGAAATCGGAAGAGCCTTCTATTGATAGCACGACTGTTAGCAAAACGGAATGGAAAGTCCGGCCATAGCAGGTGATAGCCCTGTATGCGAAAACAGACGTGTGGTACTAAGGTAGAGAAAAGTAGGGCGGGACACGAGAAATCCTGTCTGAATATGGGGGGACCATCCTCCAAGGCTAAATACTCGTAATCGACCGATAGTGAACCAGTACCGTGAGGGAAAGGCGAAAAGAACCCCGGGAGGGGAGTGAAATAGATCCTGAAACCGCATGCTTACAAAAAGTAGGAGCCCGCAAGGGTGACTGCGTACCTTTTGTATAATGGGTCAGCGACTTACATTCAGTGGCAAGGTTAACCGAATAGGGAAGCCGTAGAGAAATCGAGTCCGAATAGGGCGAATCAGTCGCTGGGTGTAGACCCGAAACCAAGTGATCTATCCATGGCCAGGATGAAGGTGCCGTAACAGGTACTGGAGGTCCGAACCGACTAGTGTTGCAAAACTAGCGGATGAGCTGTGGATAGGGGTGAAAGGCTAAACAAACTTGGAAATAGCTGGTTCTCTCCGAAAACTATTTAGGTAGTGCCTCAAGTATTACCGTCGGGGGTAGAGCACTGTTTAGGCTAGGGGGTCATGGCGACTTACCAAACCTATGCAAACTCCGAATACCGACGAGTACAGCTTGGGAGACAGAGCACCGGGTGCTAACGTCCGGACTCAAGAGGGAAACAACCCAGACCGCCAGCTAAGGTCCCTAAAATTGGCTAAGTGGGAAACGAAGTGGGAAGGCTAAAACAGTCAGGATGTTGGCTTAGAAGCAGCCATCATTTAAAGAAAGCGTAATAGCTCACTGATCGAGTCGTCCTGCGCGGAAGATGTAACGGGGCTAAGCCAGTTACCGAAGCTGCGGATTTGCAATTTATTGCAAGTGGTAGGAGAGCGTTCTGTAGGCCTGTGAAGGTGTCTGGTAACGGATGCTGGAGGTATCAGAAGTGCGAATGCTGACATGAGTAGCGTTAAAGGGGGTGAAAAGCCCCCTCGCCGTAAGCGCAAGGTTTTCTACGCAACGTTCATCGGCGTAGAGTGAGTCGGCCCCTAAGGCGAGGCAGAGATGCGTAGCTGATGGGAAACAGGTCAATATTCCTGTACCGATCAATAGTGCGATGTGGGGACGGAGAAGGTTAGCTCAGCCAACTGTTGGATATGTTGGTTCAAGCCTGTAGTCGTGCCTGGTAGGCAAATCCGCCGGGCTTAGATGAGGGGTGATAACGAGTCTGCTTGCAGACGAAGTGAGTGATACCCTGCTTCCAGGAAAAGCCACTAAGCTTCAGCTATTGACGACCGTACCGCAAACCGACACTGGTGCGCGAGATGAGTATTCTAAGGCGCTTGAGAGAACTCAGGAGAAGGAACTCGGCAAATTGATACCGTAACTTCGGGAGAAGGTATGCCCCAAGTAGGTGAACCTGTACAAGGCGAGCCCAACGGGGTTGCAAAAAATCGGTGGCTGCGACTGTTTAATAAAAACACAGCACTCTGCAAACACGAAAGTGGACGTATAGGGTGTGACGCCTGCCCGGTGCTGGAAGATTAAATGATGGGGTGCAAGCTCTTGATTGAAGTCCCAGTAAACGGCGGCCGTAACTATAACGGTCCTAAGGTAGCGAAATTCCTTGTCGGGTAAGTTCCGACCTGCACGAATGGCGTAACGATGGCCACACTGTCTCCTCCTGAGACTCAGCGAAGTTGAAATGTTTGTGATGATGCAATCTCCCCGCGGAAAGACGGAAAGACCCCATGAACCTTTACTGTAGCTTTGTATTGGACTTTGAACAGATCTGTGTAGGATAGGTGGGAGGCTTTGAAGTGAGGTCGCTAGATCTCATGGAGCCAACGTTGAAATACCACCCTGGTGTGTTTGAGGTTCTAACCTAGGTCCATTATCTGGATCGGGGACAGTGCATGGTAGGCAGTTTGACTGGGGCGGTCTCCTCCCAAAGCGTAACGGAGGAGTTCGAAGGTACGCTAGTTACGGTCGGACATCGTGACGATAGTGCAATGGCATAAGCGTGCTTAACTGCGAGACTGACAAGTCGAGCAGATGCGAAAGCAGGACATAGTGATCCGGTGGTTCTGTATGGAAGGGCCATCGCTCAACGGATAAAAGGTACTCTGGGGATAACAGGCTGATACCGCCCAAGAGTTCATATCGACGGCGGTGTTTGGCACCTCGATGTCGGCTCATCTCATCCTGGGGCTGTAGCCGGTCCCAAGGGTATGGCTGTTCGCCATTTAAAGAGGTACGTGAGCTGGGTTTAAAACGTCGTGAGACAGTTTGGTCCCTATCTTCCGTGGGCGCTGCAGATTTGAGGAAGCCTGCTCCTAGTACGAGAGGACCGGAGTGGACACACCTCTGGTGTATCGGTTGTCACGCCAGTGGCATTGCCGAGTAGCTAAGTGTGGAAGAGATAACCGCTGAAAGCATCTAAGCGGGAAACTCGTTTCAAGATGAGATCTGCCGGGGCCTTGAGCCCCCTAAAGAGTCGTTCAAGACCAGGACGTTGATAGGTCAGGTGTGGAAGCGCAGTAATGCGTTAAGCTAACTGATACTAATTGCTCGTGCGGCTTGACCCTATAACTTTGATAGCCAACACACGCAAGTGTGCAAAGCTCAAAGATTGTTATGCCAAGTTGACGCAGTCAAAAGACACAAAATCTGATTCCATACTCTATGAATTCGCCAGGCTGTTCCACGAACAGCCCAGCACCAAGTTATGCCTGATGACCATAGCAAGTTGGTACCACTCCTTCCCATCCCGAACAGGACAGTGAAACGACTTTGCGCCGATGATAGTGCGGGTTCCCGTGTGAAAGTAGGTCATCGTCAGGCTCTTACAGCCCAAACCGCCCTTCTGCTCTGCTGAGTAGAAGGGCGTTTTGCTTTGGGCCGCGCGCAAGCACGTTTACATTCAACTAGCTTCTATTTCTCCGCGTTATGCAGCTGCAAGATATTCTGTATTCCCAAGGCTTTGGCACCCGCCGTGTCTGCGCGGGGTTGGTACAGCAGGGCTGGGTATCGGTGCGCGAATCGTCGTCCGGCACCCAGGGTTACGAGCCGTGCACCGACGCGGCAGCCGAGCTGGAGCCGGAAGGGTTGATACTGCGCGTTCAGGGCGTCGATTGGCCTTATCACGCCAAAGCGTATGTGTTGCTGCACAAGCCCGCAGGCACCGAATGCTCTCAAAAGCCTTCGACTTACCCGAGCATCTATACCTTGCTGCCGCCCCCTTTGCGCCAGCGGCCTACGAAAAGTGCGGTTCAAGGGGTGCAGGCTGTGGGCCGGCTGGACCAGGACACCACAGGATTGCTGTTGCTGAGCGATGATGGACAGTTCATTCACCGGATGAGTTCGCCCAAGAAACATGTGGCCAAGGTGTACCAAGTCACCACGAAGCACCCCGTGGATGGCGGACAGATCGCAAAGCTGCTTGCAGGCGTGGTGCTCGACGACGATCCGAAACCGGTGAGGGCAGCGGCCTGCGAGCAAGTGGAGAGCCATCGGCTGGCCCTCACGCTGACAGAAGGAAAATACCACCAGGTCAAGCGCATGCTCGCTGCTGTTGGCAATCGCGTGGAGGGGCTGCATCGGTCACGCATCGGTGCGATGGAGTTGCCATCTGATCTGGCCCCCGGTGCGTGGAAATGGCTCAACCACGACGAACTGGATTTGCTTGCTCAATCCAATTGAGATGTAAGAGGAGGGGAGCGCACAGCAGCACTCTCGCGTGTATTCAGTGCTTGGCTGCTTGGAGAACATTCCAATGTGGGGGCTACTGATTGAGGGGGCTTGTAGCTGGAAGCACCTGAATCCGTGCCCTTTCGATGCCGAGCTTCTGGCCTTTCGAAGCCTGGTTTCTTGATCCAAGGCCGTTCTACATCAAGGATGTTACGTGTTCCTGTTCGGGGTATCCGCATGGGCGGCGCTACACTCGAATGCTGTGTTGAAAGTGGTTGTGTGAAGATTTTTTCGATTGCACGCGCATACCTTGCGCTGGGTGGGCTATGGATGTCGATGGGGGGCGTGCTGGCTGGAGCGCCTCCTTTGTTCGTGCTCAATTCCCTGGAAGCCAATGTCAGCGTCATTGACCCTGCGACCTGGACCGAGACCGTCCGCATTCCCACGGGCAAGGAGCCTCACCATCTCTATCTCACCCCCGATGAGAAGTCGATCATCGTGGCCAATGCGCTGGGTGATACGCTGACGTTCCTGGATCCGCGCACGGCACAGGTCCAACGCACCGTCCGCGGCATCGTGGACCCTTACCACTTGCGCTTTACACCGGACATGAAGTGGTTCATCACGGCGGCCAACCGGCTCAATCACGTGGACTTCTATCGCTGGGATGGCAAGGAACTGACTCTCGTCCAGCGCGTGGCCACATCCCGCACGCCAAGCCATTTGTGGATCGACAGCCGAAGTACCACGGTGTACTCCACGATGCAGGACAGCGACGAGCTGGTGGCCATCGACATCGCGACGCAGACGATCAAGTGGCGCATCAAAACAGGAGCCATGCCTGCGGATGTCTACGGCAGCGCAGACGACAAGCGCGTGTTCGTGGGCCTGACTGGCAGTGACAGCGTGGAGGTGTTCGACGTTTCCGGTCGCGAACCCGTGAGCATCAAGAAAATCAAGACGGGCAATGGGGCGCACGCTTTCCGCGCGGCGGGTGACGGACGGCATCTGTATGTCAGCAACCGCGTGGCCAACTCCATCAGCAAGATCGACATGACGACCCAGCAGGTGGTCGAGTCCTACCCTGTTCCCGGGGGGCCCGACTGCATGGAGGTGTCCGCCGATGGCCGTTTCATCTATGTCAGTTCCCGCTGGGCGCGCAAGCTGTCCGTGGTGGATACTGAAACGAAGAAGGTCGTGCGGCAGGTCACGGTGGGCAAGTCTCCCCACGGCGTATGGACGCTGCAGCACGCGCCGCGCTGAACGGCGGGGCTGGCCGTAGCCGGCTTTCCCGGGGTTGGGGGCAGCTTGCCCGCGGGATCAGGGGTGCTATATTTCTTATAGCACTTGGCGCATGCATATCGGGCGCCAATGCCCAAAACGACTGTAAAACTCCTGTTTACCTCACCTTTGACACGGGCCACATGGCCGTGGCGCCCCTGGTCGCGGAGGTTCTCGCGCGCCAGCAGGTGCGCGTGACGTTCTTTGCCGCCAATGAGCGGACCCAGAAAGGCGATGGCAGCCTGGGCGCCCACTGGGCTTCGTGGTGGCGCGCACGCGCGGCAGAAGGGCATGAGTTTGCCTCGCACACCTGGGACCACACGTACTGGCGCGCCGACCTTGGCACGGTAGAAAACCCTTCGTTCCGCGTGCGTCCCTCGGCAGGGCCTCGAGAGGGGCAGGATTTCGTACTGACGGCCGCCGGGTATTGCGAAGAGATCGCCCGGGCCGCGGACCGGTTGCAGGTGCTGACGGGCAAGACTCCCCTGCCTCTGTTTCGCGCGCCGGGGGGCAAGACATCGCCACGGCTGCTCGCCAGTGCGCGCGCATGCGGCTTCACGCATGTGGGATGGTCCCCGGCGGGGTTCCTGGGAGACGAATTGCCCAGTGAGAAGGCTAGCAACGCCGCGCTCTTGCACAAGGCCTTGCGCGAGGTGCGCAGTGGCGACATCCTGCTGGCCCACCTGGGCATCTGGTCGCGCAAGGACCCGTGGGCGCCGGCGGTGCTGGAGCCGCTGATCGTGGGCCTCAAGGAGCGGGGGTTTTGCTTTCGCACATTGCGCGAGCATCCTGACTATGCGCCTGTGAAGGGGCGCTGAGATCATGGCGGCGGGGATTGTTTGGGTTGTGCACGGCCGCCGCCTGAGCGCAGGCGGGGCCGGCGGTACGGAGGGAGCGTGACGCGATGGGGTGGCTAGGCAACGGATTTGATGCGGTTCAGCAATGGCTTTTTGAAAGCCTGTTGCAGCCAGCGATGTTCGCCATGGGACTGGGGAACCAGCTTGAAAGCGGCTACGAGGCCGCGGGCTGGATACTGGTGGGTCTTTTGCAGCTCGTGGTGATCGCCGCGGTGATTGGCCCGCTGCAGCGCTGGCGGCCGGTGGAGGCCGTGACCGACCGGGCGACGATCCGCACCGACATTCTCTACACGCTGATTCACCGGCTGGGCCTGTTCCGGCTGGGCCTGTTCCTGGCGGTGGACCCGCTGGCGGATTCGTTCTTCGGCGCCTTGCGGGTGGCGGGCATCAGCACATTCCAGCTCGATGGCCTCTGGCCCGGTATCACCGATGTACCCTGGGTCAGCCTGTTGCTGTATCTGGTGGTGTTCGATTTCGTGGACTACTGGATTCACCGGGGGCAGCACCATTTTGAATGGTGGTGGCGCCTTCATTCCCTGCACCATGCGCAGCGCCAGATGACCATGTGGAGCGACAACCGCAACCACCTGCTCGATGACCTGCTGCGCGACACGATTCTCGTGGTGGTGGCGCAACTCATCGGGGTCGCGCCGGGGCAGTTCATCGCCATCGTCGCCATCACGCAGCTCAGCGAGAGCTTTCAGCATGCCAACGTACGCCTGTGGTTTGGCCGCTGGGGCGAGCGGCTGTGGGTGAGCCCGCGCTTTCACCGCCTGCACCACAGCATTGGGATCGGCCATGAAACCATCAAGCCGCTGCCGGGTGAGGGGGCGAGCGCGGGGCGCGCAAGGTATCGCACCGTCCTGGGCGGCCACAACTTCGGAGTGCTGCTGCCCTGGTGGGACATTCTGATGCGCACCGCCAATTTCGAGCTGCGCTTCGATCCGACGGGTGTGCGCGACCAGGTGGAAGCGGGGCCGACCGGGCAGGTGCGGGACTACGGCAAGGGTTTCTGGTCGCAGCAATGGCGTGGCTTGCTGCGGCTGCTCGGCAAGGCTTGAAAGCCCCTGCGGACGGCCAAGACGGTATGCTTGCCGGCATGGGACTTCTGTTTGATTCTTTCTGGCGCGCCGCTGCCTACTGCCTGCGCCCGCGTGTGATTGCCCTGTCCGTGCTGCCGCTCGTGCTGATGGTGGCGCTGGCGCTGGGCTTGGGGTACTTCTACTGGGACGGCGCCGTGCGGGGAATGCGCGCACTGCTGGACGCATCCGCCCTCCTGGCCAGCTTCTGGAGCTGGCTGCAGGGCTGGGGGTTGGGAGATGTCACTTCGGTGGTGGCGCCACTGATGGTGATCCTGGCGGTGGCTCCCGCGCTGGTGGTGGTTTCCCTGTTGGTGGTGGCGGTGCTCATGACGCCTGCACTGGTGGCGCTGGTGGCCGACCGGCGCTTTCCGGCCCTGGAGCGCAAGAAGGGCGGCTCCTTCATCGCCAGCGTGGTGTGGTCGGTCAGTTCCACGTTGCTGGCATTGATCGCCCTGGTGGTGTCGGTGCCCCTGTGGCTGGTGCCGCCGCTGGTGCTCATCCTGCCGCCCTTGATCTGGGGGTGGCTTACTTACCGGGTGATGGCTTTCGATGCCTTGGCCGACCATGCCAGCAAGGAGGAGCGGCAGGCTATTTTTCGCCGCCACCGCAGCAGCCTGCTGGGCATTGGCATCCTGACGGGCTACCTCGGCGCTGCGCCCAGCATCGTATGGGCCTCGGGGGTGGTGTTTGCAGCGGCCTTTTTCATCCTGGTGCCGTTGGCGATCTGGATCTACACCCTCGTTTTCGCATTTTCATCGCTGTGGTTCGCGCACTACTGCCTGGCCGCGCTGGCACGCCTGCGGCAAGAGGCTGCGGGGCCGGTGGCCGCTGAGGCGCCCCCGATCCTTGCGCCGGCGAAGGAGCTGGCGCGCGGACCGGACGCCAGTGCCGAGTCGCCTCCTGCTGCCGCAGCCCCGGCGGCACTCGCAGCGCCTCCGACGCCATCTCCCATCCACGGAACCCCTTCCCCATGACTCCCTCTTTCGGCCTGATCATCGTGGGCGATGAAATCCTGTCGGGCAAGCGCGCCGACAAGCACATGCCCAAAGTCATCGAACTGCTCTCGGCTCGCGGCCTGTCGCTGTCGTATGCGGACTACGTCGGGGACAGCCCGGACCGCATCACCGCGACACTGCGGCGGGCCTTTGCCTCGGGCGATGTAGTCTTCTCCTGCGGAGGCATCGGTGCGACGCCCGATGACCACACCCGCCAATGCGCGGCAGGTGCCCTGGGCCGTGAGCTGGCTCTGCATGCCGAGGCCGAGGCGTTGATCCGCGAACGCATGCAGGACGTGGCGCGGGAGCAAGGTGTGCCATACGAAGCCGAGCGGCCGGACAATGTGCACCGGCTCAACATGGGCGTCTTTCCCGCAGGCGCCCGCATCATCCCCAATCCCTACAACAAGATTCCCGGCTTCAGCTGCGAGGGCGCTGGCGGCGGTGCCGTCCATTTCGTGCCCGGATTCCCGGTCATGGCCTGGCCCATGATCGAATGGGTGCTCGACCACCACTATGCAGACCTGTTCAACCGTGCTCCCCAGGTCGAGCAGTCGGTGGTGGTCTATGGCGCCATGGAGGCAGCATTGACACCTCTCATGGAGCGCATAGAAAAATCGCACCCCGAGGTCCGGGTGTTCAGCTTACCCAGCGTGGATCATCCACAATACGGGCGGCACATCGAACTGGGCGTCAAAGGTCCTGCTCCCTTGGTCCCGGCCGCCTGGCAGGATCTCAAGACGGGATTGCACGGTTTTGGTGCGGAGTGTGGCCCTGAATTGGTGCGCAATTTGTAATGCTTGGTGTTGATCGTTGTTGCGCACCTTGTTGGTGCAATCTTGCAAATGTCCTATCGGCCTGCAGTCCGTAGTGCTCCTTCATAGTGCGGCGGCTGCACCCAGCTGGCACGCAAACTGCTTTTATTTCCACAAATTCTTTTTTCAACAAGCGCTTTACCCAGGAGAACCTGATGGCCAAGACCGTTGCAGACGTGATGAAGATGGTGAAGGAGAACGAAGTCAAGTTCGTTGACTTCCGTTTTACCGATACCCGGGGCAAGGAACAGCACGTGACCGTGCCGGTGTCCCACTTCGATGAAGACAAGTTCACGTCCGGCCACGCATTCGACGGTTCGTCCGTGGCTGGCTGGAAGGGCATTGAAGCCTCGGACATGCAGCTCATGCCCGACCCCAGCACCGCCAACATCGACCCCTTCTTCGAAGAAACCACGCTGTTCCTGCAGTGCGACGTGATCGAACCCGGTGACGGCAAGGCCTACGACCGCGACCCACGCTCCATCGCCAAGCGCGCTGAAGCCTACCTGAAGGCCTCCGGCCTGGGCGACACGGCCTTCTTCGGTCCCGAGCCAGAATTCTTCATCTTCGACGGCGTGCGCTGGTCCAACGAACCCGGCAAGGTCATGTTCGAGATCGAAGAGTACGAAGCCCCCTGGAACTCGGGCGCCAAGCTCGAAGGCGGCAACCGCGGCCACCGTCCCACCGTCAAGGGCGGCTACTTCCCCGTGCCTCCTGTCGACAGCACGCAGGACATGCGCGCCGAAATGTCCTTGATCCTCGAATCCCTGGGCATCCCGGTCGAAGTGTTCCACCACGAAGTGGCGGGCGCTGGCCAGAACGAAATCGGCACGCGCTTCAGCACGCTGGTCGAGCGCGCTGACTGGACCCAGGTCCTGAAGTACGTGGTCTGGAACGTGGCCAACGCCTACGGCAAGACGGCTACCTTCATGCCCAAGCCCTACGCTGGCGACAATGGCTCCGGCATGCACGTGCACCAGTCCATCTGGAAGGATGGCAAGAACCTGTTCGCGGGCGACGGCTATGCCGGCCTGTCGGACTTCGCGCTGTACTACATCGGCGGCATCATCAAGCACGCACGTGCCCTGAACGCCATCACCAACCCCGGCACGAACTCGTACAAGCGCCTGGTGCCCGGCTTCGAGGCCCCTGTGAAGCTGGCCTACTCGGCCCGCAACCGCTCGGCCTCGATCCGCATTCCTTACGTCGCCAACCCCAAGGGCCGCCGCATCGAAGCGCGCTTCCCCGATCCATCGGCCAACCCTTACCTGGCCTTCTCGGCCCTGATGATGGCCGGCCTGGACGGCGTGGAAAACAAGATCCATCCGGGCGAAGCCGCCACGAAGGACCTGTACCATCTGCCACCCGAAGAAGACAAGCTGGTGCCCACCGTCTGCCACAGCCTGGACCAGGCCCTGGAGTATCTGGACAAGGACCGTGGTTTCCTTACCAAGGGCGGCGTCTTTACCGACTCCATGCTCGACGCGTACATCGAGCTCAAGATGGGCGAAGTCACGCGTTTCCGCATGGCGCCTCACCCTGTCGAGTACGACATGTACTACTCGCTGTAATCGCCTCCCTGCAGGCTGTTGCTCACCAAAAAGGCGGCCAAGGCCGCCTTTTTTCATGGGGCCGGAGAGGCTGGTGAAACCAATCCCGGGGCCGTTGCATCCATGTACAAAGCCCTGCGAGGGCCTGCTGGTGTTGGATTGGCGATGCATGGTGATTGGTGGATACTCCCCTGACCCCTGCATGGCAGTGCGAGGAAACCGAATGAAGAAAACGCTCATCACCCTGTTACTCATCGCCGCGACGGCACCGGCCGCGTGGGCGCAAGACCGCATCTACCGCTGTGGCAACGAATACACCAACAACGCCGCCCAGGCCAAGGAGCGGGGATGCAAGCTGGTGGAAGGCGGCAATGTCACCGTCGTGCAGGGCACCCGGCCGGCGTCGGCGGCCCCGGCGCCCTCGGGCGGCGGCACGCCTGCGGCAACGGCGGCACCTTCCAATGCACCCCGGGCCAACAGCAACGACCAGAAAGCGCGCGATGCCGATGCGCGGGCCATTCTCGAATCCGAACTGCGCAAGGCCGAGGCCCGCCATGCCGAGCTGGTGAAGGAATACAACGGCGGCGCCCCAGAGCGCAATGCCCTCGATTTGCGCAACCCCCAGCGCTACATGGAACGCACGGCGGAGCTCAAGGCCAACGTGGCCCGCAGCGAAAGCGACATTGCCGGCATCAAGCGCGAGATCGCACGCCTGCCGCCCGCCAACTAAGTCACCTTCCTTTTTTCTTGCATGGCACGCGTGTGAGCTCTTCGCCCTTTCCCGACACCCCAGCCACCGACACAGGGCGATTCCATTCGCTGGATCTGATGTCGACCCTGGTGGCCGTGCTGCGCGCCGATGGCGCCGTGCAATTTGCCAATGCGGCACTGGAAAACACGCTCGGCCTCTCGCGCCGCACCCTGGAAGGCGTGGACTTCTCCACCTTTTTCACCGATCCCGCGTTGCTGCAGACCGCGCTGGCAGGTGCCCGGGGCAAGGACTTTGCCGCCTTGCGGTATGAGGCGAGCCTCAAGCGCCTGCACCAGGACCCTGTGCCCGTGCATGTGAACGTTGCCGACGCCGAGCAGGTGGGCGAGATCCTCGTCGAGCTGTGGCCGCTGGAGCAGCAGGCGCGGCAGGACCGCGAGGAGCGCCTGCTCGACCAGGCCCAGGCCAACAAGGAGCTCATCCGCAACCTGGCCCACGAGATCAAGAACCCCCTGGGCGGCATCCGTGGTGCCGCCCAGCTGCTGGAGATGGAGCTCGAGAGCCGCGAGCTCACCGAGTACACCCAGGTCATCATCCACGAGGCCGACCGCCTGCAAAGCCTGGTGGACCGGCTGCTTGCGCCACACCGCCACCCGCACCTGGTGGGCGACGTGAACATCCACGAAGTGTGCGAGCGCGTGCGCTCGCTGGTGCTGGTGGAGTACCCGCAGGGGTTGCGCGTGCAGCGCGACTACGACACCTCGATCCCAGAATTCCGCGGCGACCGCGCCCAGCTCATCCAGGCGCTGTTGAACATTGTGCAGAACGCGGCCCAGGCGCTGACCGATCGCATCGCGGCCGGCGACGCGGTCATCACCCTGCGCACCCGTGTGGCCCGACAAGTAACGTTTGGTCGCCAGCGCTACCGGCTGGCACTGGAATTGCATGTCATCGACAACGGACCGGGCGTGCCCGACACGATCAAGGAGCGTATTTTTTACCCTCTGGTGTCGGGTCGGGATGGCGGGTCAGGGCTGGGGCTCACGTTGGCGCAAACCTTCGTGCAGCGCCATCATGGGTTGATCGAATGCGACAGCGTGCCGGGTCGCACCGACTTCCGCATCCTGATTCCCTTGCCTTGAAAGCGCACGATGGTCCCTGACACGCAACCACAGGGAAGGTAAGAAAAACATATGAAGCCGATCTGGATAGTAGATGACGACCCCTCGATCCGCTTCGTCCTGGAAAAGGCGCTGGCGCGCGAAAACCTGCCCACGCGCAGCTTCACGCACCCGCGCGAGGTGCTCGATGCGCTGGCCGACATCACCGCTGGCGACCCCGCGCGCCAAGGGCCCCAGGTCCTGGTGAGCGACATCCGCATGCCCGGCGGCTCGGGCCTGCAGTTGCTGGAAAAGGTGCGCGAACTGCAGCCTGGGCTGCCCGTCATCATCATGACGGCGTACTCCGACCTGGACAGTGCCGTATCCGCCTTCCAGCGCGGCGCCTTCGAGTATCTGCCCAAGCCTTTCGACCTGCCCAAGGCGGTGGAGCTGATCCGCCGGGCGGTGGAGGAAAGCCAGCGCGAAGAGGTGACGGAAGAGCGCCAGGCCGAGACGCCCGAGATGCTCGGGCAGGCGCCCGCGATGCAGGACGTGTTCCGCGCTATCGGCCGCCTCTCCCAGAGCCAGGTCACCGTGCTCATCACGGGCGAATCGGGTTCGGGCAAGGAGCTGGTGGCGCGCGCGCTGCACAAGCATTCGCCGGTCGCCGACGGGCCCTTCGTGGCCATCAACACCGCCGCCATCCCCAAGGATCTGCTCGAGTCCGAGCTCTTCGGCCACGAGCGCGGCGCCTTCACGGGCGCGCAGACGCAGCGGCGCGGCCGCTTCGAGCAGGCCGAGGGCGGCACCCTGTTCCTCGATGAAATCGGCGACATGCCCTTCGACCTGCAGACGCGCCTGTTGCGCGTGCTGTCGGACGGCCAGTTCTACCGCGTCGGTGGCCATGCGGCCGTGAAGGCCCACGTGCGCGTGATTGCCGCGACCCACCAGGACCTGGAAAAGCGCGTGAAGGAAGGAGGCTTCCGCGAGGACCTTTTCCACCGCCTCAACGTCATCCGCCTTCGCCTTCCTGCGCTGCGCGAGCGGCATGAGGATGTGCCCGTGCTCACGCGCCACTTCCTGCAGCAAAGCGCGCGGCAACTGGGGGTGGAGCCCAAGCGCATTGCAGATTCGGCCCTCGCGCGGCTCGAGCAGTTTGCCTTTCCGGGCAATGTGCGGCAGCTGGAGAACATCTGCCACTGGCTCACTGTAATGGCACCTGCCCAGGTCATTTCCCTGCAGGACCTGCCGCCCGAAGTGCTGGAAGCCCCCGTCCATCAACCCGTGCCGCGTGCAGGCGCCACCACCGAGCCTGCCGCGCAGCAGCTGCAGCCTTCCGCCGGTACGCCTCCTCTCCCGCATGCGGGCCCCGTGGCCGCTGTGCCGGCTGAGCGCGTGGGTGGACTGCACCCGCCCGTGGCCCCGGCCATTGCGCCAGTCAGCGTGGCCCCCGGGGCGGCCGCCTGGCCGGTGGTTCCGGATGTGTCCGCGGCGCCGGTTGCGGCCCCAGTCGGCCACGGCTGGGAACAGGCGCTGGAGACCGAAGCGCAGAAACTGCTCGCGGGTGGCCAGCCCGAGGTGTGGGATGCCCTGACGCGGCGATTCGAGTCACGGCTCATCCGCACCGCGCTCACCGCCACGCATGGCCGCCGCATGGAGGCCGCCCAGCGCCTGGGCATTGGCCGCAACACCATCACGCGCAAGATCCAGGAGCTGGGCCTGGATGCGCCAGATGAAGGGTGAAATTGGCCTGCAGCGCTTTATTTTCAAGCGCTGTATGCTATTAAAAATATAGCGTATTGGTGTGGCTGCGCCTCTTGCAGAAAGGCGCCGGACGGTTCGCATCGCCCCAGCCTGTGGCGAGGGCGTGGCGTGCTGGTCGGTGTCCTACAAGCAAGCACTCCATGGACCGACCCGGGGCGGCGGGGGTGAATCCAACAATGAACTCACTGTCAACCAACCGGAGAGCTTCTATGTCGGATTTCAACGATGCCAACCGTGACCCCTTGACCAACGAGCCGGGCGCCCATCCCGTCGGCACCGGCGTGGGGGCCGCGATGGGTGGGGCGGCCGCTGGGGCGGCTGCGGGTGCCTTTGGCGGCCCCGTGGGGGCAGCCATTGGCGGTGTGGCGGGCGCCGTGGCCGGCGGCCTGGCTGGCAAGGCTGCCGCCGAGGCGGTCAACCCCACGGATGAAGACGCCTACTGGCGCGAACGCTACCACCGCGAGCCCTACTACGTGGGTGGCCGCACGTACGACCAATACCGCCCTGCCTACGAACTGGGCTGGTCTTCCGTAAACCGCTACGAAGGCGACTTTGAGGCCGTCGAACCCCGCCTGGCGGACGACTGGCGTGCCCGCCATTCGGACGGCCTGGCCTGGACGGATGCCCGTCCTGCCGCCCGCGCCGCGTGGGACCGCGTATCCAGCGCCCGCATCAACAACGAGCTTCCGCTGGACGTGGCGGACAACGAAGACACGGTGGACGTTCTCAACGATCTGCTGGAATCGGCGCGCGACGGGGAGTATGGTTTCACCGCCTGTGCCGAGCGCGCCAATTCGGCGCAACTCAAGGGGGTGTTCCAGCGCCATGCGCGGGAATGCGCCGCCGCCGCCACCGAGCTGGAAAGCGAAGTCCGCCGCCTGGGTGGCGAGCCGGCCTCGGGCGGTACCGTGGCCGGGGCTTTGCACCGGGGCTGGGTGTCGGTCAAGTCGGCGCTGTCCATCAACGATGACAAGGCGGTGCTGCAAGAGTGCGAGCGCGGCGAGGACGCTGCCGTGGCGCGCTACCGCAAGGCCTTGAAGTCGGCATTGCCCGCTGATGTACGGGCCCTGGTGGAACGCCAGTCCCAAGGGGCGCAGCGCAACCATGATGAAGTGCGTGGCCTGCGCGATTCGTACTCGAACACCTGATCGGATCCTATCGGACGGCTGCACCCCCGGGCTCCGGCCCGTGGCGCATGCAAGGGCCGCCGGCGGGGCCCATGGCGCGTCTTTTGCCCGTGCATGAACCAGCAAAGGCTGCAAGGAGAAATCCTTGCAGCCTTTGTGTTGTGGCCTGCCCGGCGTGCCGGCAGCAGCGCAGCCGCCTTGCCAACACGTCACGCCATCGTGAGCACCACCGGTGCATGGTCGCTGGGCTGGGGGTTCTTGCGCGGAGCGCGGTCCACCACGCACGCCGTCACCGTCGGGCGCAGGGCCTCGCTCACCAGGATGTGATCGATGCGCAGGCCCCGGTTCTTCTGGAAGCCCAGCATGCGGTAGTCCCACCACGAATAGGTTTTTTCAGGTTGCTCGAACATGCGGAAGGTATCGGTCAGGCCGAGCGCAACCAAATCCTGGAAGTGCTGGCGCTCTTCCACAGTGTGGTGGATCGTGTCCTTCAGGCCCACCGGGTCGAATGAGTCGCGGTCTTCCGGCGCGACGTTGAAGTCGCCCAGCAGCGCCAGCCGCGGGTGGGCCCGCAACTCCTCGCGCAGCCAACGGTGCAGCGCCGTAAGCCACAGCATCTTGTACGCGAACTTTTCCGTGCCAGGGGCCTGTCCATTGACGAAATAACAGTTGACCAGCCGCAATGCGCCGGAGGGGGTGTCCACCGTGGCGGCGATGACGCGGGCCTGTTCGTCCGTGTGGCCCGGGATGTTGCGCACCACGTCCCGCAGGGGATGCCGGCTCAGGATGGCCACGCCGTTGTAGGTCTTCTGGCCGAAGGTCACCGCTTCGTAACCCGCCTCCTTCAGCACGTCGTGCGGGAATTTGTCGTCGGTCAGCTTGAGTTCCTGCAGGCACAGGGCATCCACCGGATTGGCCTCCAGCCAGGCCAGCACCTGGGGCAGGCGCACCGACAGGGAATTCACGTTCCAGGTGGCTATTTGCATTGATGAATAATCCTTTTATAAATCAATAGCTTGATGTTGCATATTCTGGGTTGCATGGTGTAGCTACCCGGCTAGCTACCCAGAATTCAAGCGCTTGAAAATACCGCGCAGTGGCGGAATCCTACCCAGCATTGTCGGCCCCGTGGGACTCCAGATTGTCGGTGAGGCTTTGCGCCGTGATGCGGCTGGCACGCTTGCCGACCTTGACCAGTTTCAGGTGCTTGTCCTTCACCAGCCGGTAGATGGTCGCCCGGGACACATCGAGCTTTCGGCGGGGCGGTTGATTTGGCAGGCAAGGGGGATTGAGTCGGCGTCATGTTGTCCTCTCGTTGCGCGCCTGCTCAGCGCGGCCGTACTTCTTCGCCACTGAGGAGCCGGCGACTGCATAGTTGAGCCTGCCCGGGTAGACCAGCGCCGGCTCAGGCTCAGACTTCCAGGTGCAGAGAACCCGTCGGTGCCGATCGCCGCTCGCTGCTTGGCACGGAACTGGACGGCATCCCAGACCGGGGGCCGGGCACCTGGCTGGTCAGCTGTGGGATCGCCGTGGTGCCCGAGAAAGATGGACCCGAAACGCGGGTGCATCTCGACTTCTATTCCTTGCCGCTGGCGTCGCGGATCTTGTGGTCGGGGCCGCTGTAGGAGATGTGGATGATCTTCATGGGGCTCGCATTTCGTTCAGGTGGCGCGCTGATGCGGCTTCAATGGTCTGAACCACGGCCACCTCGTGCTTGAGCTTTGGAACAAGGCCCAGGCTCTGGAGGTTCGGGAGCACAGCGTCTTCGCCTGCGCGCACCTGGGCGGTACGGACCTGCTGGATGAGGCTGTTCATCGCAGTGCCCCCATGGAGCGGAAGTTCTGCTGCTGGTCCATCAGCGCGCGGTCCTGGCGGCGCTGGTCTTCGGCTCTCTGGCGGGCTTCGGTCTGGGCCACCGCTTTGCGCTCTGCAGCGGTCCAGGGGAGGTGCGGGCGCAGGAACGCCTGCACCGTCTCGTTGACGTTGTTCATAGGAATCTCCGAGGGGGAAGGAATTCCGGCCTGGTGGCGGCCAATGGGGAAGAAAGAACCGCTGCCCTTGCGGGGTGTCCCGGGGGAACTTAGAAGGGAGCGAGGAGACTCCCCGGCGCGGTCGAAAAAAAGCCCGCGCGTGGCGGGCTGAAATCAGGATTCGGTTTGGCTGAACGGGGCTAGCACAACTGCTGCTCGCACGGAATGCCGTCGTTGTCCCCGTCCATCTTGGTGTTGGGGCAGTTCTTTAGAAAGAAAGTCGCCTCATCACAGGACGACATCTGGGAGCAATGGGTTCTGCCGTCACACCGGTACTGAGGAGTGCTGGAAACGCTGCGTGCAACGTCAACAGTTCGGGGCCTTGGGGATTCGCTCAATGGAGGGGGCGCGCTGATGTCGCTTGGCGGCTTGCTCTGCTCGTGCTTGTGAATGAGGTAGCCCATGAGTGCGACCACCGCAACCATCATCACCATGAAAGCCTTTGCCATACGTCCCTCCGTCGTTGGGACAATGATAAGAAGGGCAGGGCTTCCACCTGCGGCGCACACGGCCAGGAATCCCCCGGCCCGCTCTGCTGGATGCCGCAGTTTTCGTACTTACCAGCGGAAATACCTCATGACCGATCAGCGGCTTCGTGATGATGGCGAAACAGGCAGGGACGCCTGACTCGCTTGTTGTCGTCGCCATCACACTACCGCCCGGGGAATCGAACCCCACGGTTTCGCGTTCCAGCCTATCGCGTTCGGCTGGAGGCTACTCAAGGAGCCTTCGACGGTTGTGTGATGGCCCTCTTGCGAGGGGCGTAAGAAGGCCCGCATGAAGCGGGCCCTTTGTTAAATCCCGTTGGCCTGCGTGCGCCATCGGGCAGCCTCCATGTGCAGGAGGCTCGTCATCCCATTAGGGGTACAGCGCAACCGGGGTGCAGCCAACGGTGCTGCCATCGGTCGCAAACACGCAAGCATGCGTGCCCTTGCTGTTGGGTACGTTGAGCGGGCGCACGGCGCTAGCCGTCAAGGCGATGACGTTGCCGGCGTTGTCAGTCTTGTACACAGCAAGTTGCACGTCGGTTGCCGTGTACGTTGCCGTGACACGATAGACAACCCCAGGCTCCCAGGTGCCGATGGGGTAGTGATAGAAATTGTTGGCACCGCCCAGCCAGTCCTCGGCCTTGATGACACGGTTATCACCGTTTTTCCAGAACGTCACACCACGAGCCTGCCCCGACCAGATTTGATTGTCGGGAGCCCCAGCGGGAACGTCGTTGCAGAAGAAGGCCACCCCCGAGTGAGGAGTGCCAGTGCTGCCGAACGTATACGGGCACATGTCAATGAAAACGCCCGAGTTGTTACCCGTGGCGAGATATTCACCGGCCAGGCCGCCATTGCCAACGGTTTTAGAGCCATTGATATAGAGAGTCATTTGATTGCCTTTTAAGTCAAAGTTGATGAAGGAGCTCGCTGGCACTCTGGTTCGGAGTTCTCGACTCTCGACGGAGAGGGGTTCTCGACCCTCATGGAATTCAGCGTCCCGCAGCGCGGGCACTTGATGTTCAGGTGTTGGAAAAGTCCTTCTGCCAGCTTGCGATTGCAGTTGGCGCATCTCACTTCTTGCATATGCGGCATAGTCCATAATGCCCCGGCCTGATCAGGTGGCAGGGTCTTGGCCAATGCCGTGCTCGCTCACGGCGGAGGCGGGTGCCTGGGGTGTTGACGCACTCCAGGCACTCGCCCTGTCTTATCTTCTCGATCCCAGATGGCTCAGCGCAAAGCCATCTGGGATCGCCCCTCTTGCGAAGGGCATGCCGGCATTTCAACCGGCGTGACCGTTTCTGTTCTTGGCTGTCTACGCCTCACCGTTTGAGCACCGTTTACCGCGCTTTGGCGGACTGATGACGGGCCGGACTGCCCGCGCTCGCCCGGCCATGCCCGGGTCTGCTCTTGTGCCGGACGAATGCTCCACAGGTGGGGCAAGCAACATCGGCAGCTGACTTTTTAAGGAGCCCGGGCGGCTTGGTCGATACCGATGGTGCCCGTCGCTCCCAACACGCTGCAGCCCTCAGGCCTGGAACCCCTCGCGTCTCCGGTCGGCGTGGCCCTGTGTGCGTCTGGGCCGGTTCGTTTCGCGTTTGTTGGTGCGATGTAAGAATTAAACCATAGTTCAATCATGGTGTCAACTATGGTTCAGTTTTGGTATATCGACACCGATGGCATGCGGCACCAAAACCCGCGTCAAGGGCGGTTGGATGGCTTGGGCTCTATCAAAACTGTGGGTGCGTCCCGTGCATGACTTCGTTGGCATGTGTGATGTGCCACGGGACGGGCCACCTGCTGCGGGAGCATGTTCTGGCTGGCATTCGGGTGGTGGTCTGTTCGCGTGCGTTCGCCCCCGCACGGGCTGTCAACGGTAAGACCTGCTGCGAACAAAGGCGGCATGACCGAGGGTGCTACCTCGCTTGATCCGCCAGAGGGCTGGCGGAACCCAGGCCACACCCTGGCCCGGCACGCGAGTGATGGCTGCTTGGGCAACCCTCAGTACTGCTCGCTCCTCCACACCGTCAGCACCTTGCCCAGCACTTCAAAATGCGGATTCCGTGGCGAGAGGTCATAGGGAGGGAAGTCAGGGTTCTTGGAGATGATCCGGAGGTTGAAGCCTGGACCGTCGAACTCTGGCACGCGCTGAATCAGCTTGATGAAACCTTCCTCGCCGACGCGGAAGAAATACACCCCCTCATGGTTGACCGTTCTCACACCAATGTCCACCAGCAGCGGATCGCCAGGATTAAACATGGGTCGCATCGAGGGGCCAAAGCCGGTCACGATGCACAGGTTCCTTGTACCTGTGTGAGAGGGGACATTCAGGCGCAGCCAATCATTGCTGACGCGCCAGCTTCTGATGATGCCTGGCTGGTCATCCAGGAGCAGTTGGCCCTTTCTGTCCATTCCGCCGCCCGTCGCGAACTCTGCAATCACCAAATCGGGTGGTCCGCCAGGATCATCTGACGGGGCTTCGTGCGGCGCAGATGCGACCGTAACGCCACCTGCTCCCATTGCTCTATCGCCGGTCGCGAGCCAATCAGAATTGACTCCCAAGGCCGCTGCTGCCTTCGAGTTGTTCTCGGCACTGAAGGCCCCCGACTTCCCGTCCATTACCTTTTTCACGCCTTGGTAGGACATGTTGATCGCAGCCGCGAGCTGGGCAGCCCCCATTCCTGCGCGCTTCATTGCCATTTCTAGCCGTTCTTTGTATTCAACCATGGTTGCAATATTGCCGCGTTTTTGTTGAACTATGGTTGATTTTTGAAATGAACTATGGTTTAATTCCTCATGCTCAAGCAAAGAATCCATTTATTTTCCCGGGGGCGCGCACTGCACAGCCCCTCGGGTCACCGGGAGCCCTGCATGAACTTGATCCAGCAAAGCCACGAAGTGCTGCAGCGCGGTGCGCGCAGGTTCCTCCACGCCATTGGGTACAGGCCGCCGCGCCTGTCGGCAGAGCCGGTACCGGGCTGCTTCGAGACGCGGCGAAAGGGCTTACAGGGGGTGGTGCGGGAGGCTACGCCATGATCCAGGACGACTTCGGAAACCTCGTGGACCTCACTACCGCCGCGACCATCCACGCGCGCCTTGATGACGGTGATCAGCGGCTCTCGCGCGTGGAAGCGGAGCAGATAGCGCTGCGACGAGAACTGGAAGCCAACACCCTGGCCACTCAGGCGGTGAAGGCCGACACGGCGGAGCTGGTCGAACTATTCCAGTCATTCAAGGGCGCTATCAAGGTGCTGAACTGGCTTGGCAAATTGGCAAAGCCGATGGCCTATATCGTGGGCTGTGGCACAGCGTGCGTCGGCTTTTGGGCCACGCTGAAGGGACAAAAATGAAAGAGGGCATTCGCAAGCGCCTGGTCGAGACTGCGCTCGCCATCGCGTTCGGAGCGGCCGGTGGCGTTGCCACCTATTTTGCCGCGCAGCAGCCTAGCGATGCCGTGATCCTGGCGATGGAGCTGGGCAGCTACTACGAAAGCAGCGGCAGGCACATCGGCACGCCCTACGTGGACAGGCTGGGCAAGGGCCAGCCCCTCAGCGTGTGCAACGGCGTGACCGGCCCGGAGGTGGCGGCAGGGCGTACGTACTCGCGGGAGGATTGCAAGAGGCTGGAACTGGCCAGGTACATCGAGGCCGAGCGTCTGGCCCGTGCCGGCCTCAAGCACTGGGACACCTACAACGTCTGGGTGCGTGTCAGTCTGATCGATATGGTCTACAACCTCGGGCCTTCGGTGCTGGACGGGACCACGCTTGTTCGCCTGGGCAATTCGGGCAACCTGGTGGGCATGTGCGAGCAGATGCCCCGATGGGTGCACGGCACCGCCAACGGCCAGTCCGTGGTGCTGCCCGGCCTGCAGGACCGGCGCGCCACCACGCGCGAGCTGTGCGTGGAATGGGGCAGGGACGGGCATTTCAGCGCAGGCCTGATCACGGAGGCGCAACCATGAGTCCCGGGCAAACCGTCGTTCTGTTGAGCCTGGCCGCGAATGCCCTGCTGGGCTGGGCCTATCTGGGCCAGCGCGACGCCACTGCCAAGGCACAGACCGCGCTGCGCGATATGCAGGGCCAGCGTGATGGTGCTCGGCAAATGGCCAGTGAATGCAGCAATGCCGTGGACGACCTGCGCAAGCTGGCCAGCCAACGGGCCCGCGACGCGGCATCTGCGCGCACGGCAGCGGCCAGCGCGGCGCAGTGGCACAACCAGCGTGCAGACAAGATTCTGTTCACGCCCGCCCCCGTGCCGGGCGACGCATGTGCCAGCGCCCAGGCTCGGGTGGATGGCTGGCTGAAGGGGAGGTCGAAGCCATGAAGACAGCTATTGCCTTGATGGCTTGCTGCACGTGGCTTTCGGGCTGTGCCACGGCCCCACGCCTTGAAATGCAGCGTGTGAACGTGGCTGTGCCCATGGAATGCAAAGAACCCGTGCCCGATCGGCCGATGATGCCCACCGAGCTGCTGCGGCCGGGTGCCACGGTGGATGAGTTCATCCGGGCCGCGCAGGCCGAGATCGAGCGCCGTGAGGGGTACGAACTGAAGATGCGAGCCGCCTTGCTGGTGTGTACGGCCCCTGTCAATGCAGCGCAGCAGGGTGCACGCGTTCGCGCTGGGCAACAGATAGGCGGCTCCGGCGACCGATAGCGTCCTGTTCCTAGGGAGCACGGGCATTTGTCCGACGCTTCGCGGCCGCCGCTCCGCAGAAACTGCAAATCTGTTCCCGATGGAGAACTCCATGCCATCCATTCACCAGCAAGCGCTGGCTTGCGTTCTGGCCATGGGGGCCGCGGCTGCAGGTGCCCGGGGGGTGAACACTCCTGCGGTGGTGCCTGGCTTGCAGCCTGCGTTGACCCCTGCCTCCACGCCGGTGCAGACGCCGGCCCAGACGCCAGCTCCCCCGCCCGCGCAGACGCCGGCGGAAACACCGGCACCCGCTCCGGCCGTCACGCCCGCACAGACGCCCGATCCGTCGCGCGACCAGACGCCTGCAAAAACCCCGTCAGCCACCCCATAGCTGGGTGCAAGGGGAAAGGGAAGGGCACGTGCCCGCCGAAGAGGGACTCAATCCGCCGCGCGCACGTAGCTCACAAAACTGAAGGGCAGGCCGTTGGTGCTCACATGGTCGCTGCGGGCGGCCTCGGTCCAGGCTTTGCCTAGCACTGGCGCGTGGGCGTCGCCCTCGAAGTCCCGGGCGATCTCGGTCACCTCCAGCCGGTCTGCCGTCGGCAGGGCCTCGGCGTAAATCTGCGCGCCGCCGATCACCCACACCGTCTGGCGGGGATCGCACTGCGCCAGCGCAGCGTCCAGGCTCTCGGCGCGCCGGGCGCCTTCGGCCTGCCAGTCGTGCTGGCGCGTCACCACGATGTTGGTACGGCCCGGAAGGGGGCGAAAACGCGCCGGAAGCGAATCCCAGGTCTTGCGGCCCATCACCACGGGGCAGCCCTGTGTCAGCTGCTTGAAGTGCGCCATGTCCTCCGGCAGGTGCCAGGGCAGGGCGTTGTCCTTGCCGATCACACCGTTGGCGGCGCGGGCGTAGATGAGGTGCACTGGCATGGCGGGACGTCCTTGTTTTTCAGATGTGCAAGGCGGCGAGGGCTCCCACGCCCAGGCCCACGGCGGCCACGCCGTACATGCCGTATTCCAGCCATTTTTTCTTGGTGAGCAGCGCAATGGCGGCCAGCGCGATGGCCACCTGCAGCGCCGTGGTGGCCTGGGCCCAGCGGTGGTGCTGGTGCATCTGGGCTTCGCTCTTGCGGTCGAATTCGTGGGCATCGGCCTCGAGCTTCTCGGCGGCCACCTTGATCTCGTTCTTCTCGGTTTCGTAGCGCTCCACCTTGGTCTGGTAGCCGGCCTTGCGGTCATCGGGCGCCAGGTCGCGGGCCAGTTCGGCCAGGGATTGCTTGGTGCTCTTGGACTGGAAGTAGTTCCACTGGTTGGAGGCCTCGGTCTTCTTGATGGCCGCGTCGTTCTTGAGCAGCCCGGCGTTGGCCTGCGTGGCGCCGCCCATGTACGAGAAGATCGCGCCCACCGTGGCCACGATGGCGGTGAACATCGCGATTTTGTTCATGGACGAGCCATTGCCGTCGTTGCCGTGGCTGGCCGTGGCGTCGTCATGGTGGCCGTGGGTGGCATGCTCCACCGCGTGGTCGTGGGGGCCGTGTACGTGAAATCCGCCGGAAGACATGGATGAAAGCTCGTGGTGGTGGTTGTGGGTGGATGCGGGCTGGGCGCTGCTGCACCTGGCCCTGGGGCTCAGGAGGTGTGGGGTCTCAAGGAGGGCTGGTGCGTGATCACACGGCCACGGGGGCCTTGATCGCCGGGTGGCACTGGTAGTCCACCACTTCGAAGTCCTCGTACTGGTAGTCGAAGATGCTGCCGGGGCGGCGCTTGATGTTCAGCACCGGGTAGGGATAGGGTGTGCGCGCCAGCTGCGTTTGCACTTGCTCGTGGTGGTTGCTGTAGATGTGGCAGTCGCCGCCCGTCCAGATGAAATCACCCACATCCAGGTCGCACTGCTGCGCCACCATGTGGGTGAGCAGGGCATAGCTCGCGATGTTGAACGGCACGCCCAGGAAGATGTCCGCACTGCGCTGGTACAGCTGGCAGGAGAGCGTGCCGCGTCCGCCGGGCTCCTGTGCTGGCGCCACGTAGAACTGGAAGAAAGCGTGGCAGGGCATGAGCGCCATCTTGCCGAGCTCGGCCACGTTCCAGGCGCTCACGATGATGCGCCGCGAATCGGGGTTGGTCTTGAGCGTCCTGACCACATCGCTGATCTGGTCGATGTGCCCGCCGTCCGGGGTGGGCCAACTGCGCCACTGCACGCCGTACACCGGCCCCAGGTCGCCGTCCTCGCGCGCCCATTCGTCCCAGATGGTGACGCCGCGCTCCTTGAGCCAGTTGTTGTTGCTCGACCCCGTGAGGAACCACAGCAGCTCCTGGATGATGGACCGCAGGTGCACCTTCTTGGTGGTGACGAGCGGAAAGCCTTCCTTCAGGTCGAAACGCATCTGGTGGCCGAAAACGCTGCGGGTGCCGGTTCCCGTGCGGTCGGATTTTTCCACGCCGTGGGTGAACACGTGGCGCATGAAGTCTTCGTATTGCGAGCGGACGGGGCGGGCGTGTTCGGTCATGGCGGTTGGAAGGCGAAAGACGCGATTCTAGGGGGCGGCTGCCGGCAGGAACCGGCTAAGCTCGCAGACCTTTTCGCCCAGCTGCCCTTTTTAGAAAGAAGCCCCCGATCATGCGCCCTATCTCTCCAGCCCCTTTGTCAAGCGCCGTGCTGGCCGCTCTTGCGTTGGCTGTGCTGCTGCCGGGTTGCGCGGGCACGGTACCCACGGCGCCCACGGCGCCGCGCAAGGTCGCGCGTCCTGTGCCCAACGAGGTACCTGCCGCGCCCGCCAATCCCTGGGCGAACCTGCAAACCCAGGTAGGCAACTATCCGGTCGGGGGCTCAGACTTCCTGCGTGCCGGCCCGCTGGCCGAGCGGCTGCGTGGGCTGCTCGGTCTCGCCAACTACAACGTGCTGCTGGACAACCTGCAGGTGAGTGGGCCGCTGCGGCAAGACGGCTCCATGCTCTACATCACCGGTAACCGGCCGGACGCAGGCGACACGGAGGCTGCCGCCATCGTGGTCCACGCCGCCACCGACTCGGTACGCGTATGGCTGCTGACCGGCGGGGAGGAATGGGACGTGCAGGACCTGGGGACCCCGAAGACCCTGCCGGCCCACGTTGCCACGATGATGGAAAACGCGCGGCGCTGAGCGCGCAGCCGGTCTGCCGGATGGCGGCGTGCCCAGGGGCTGGGCGGGAATGTGTTTCTATAATCAAGAATCATTCTCAAAAAGGCCGTCACGCCATGTCTGCCGCTCACCCCCTGCACGCGCTCTACAGCCACCACCACGGATGGCTGCAGTCCTGGCTGCGCCGGCGGCTCGGTTGTGCCGACGATGCGGCCGACCTGGCGCAGGACACCTTCGTGCGCCTGCTCGCACGGCCCACCGCCATCGCCCCCGACGCGATGCTCGAGCCGCGCGCCTACCTGACCACGGTGGCACGCGGGCTGCTGGTGGACTTCTGGCGCCGGGGTGAACTGGAGCGCGCCTACCTGGCAGACCTGGCCCTGCAGCCCGAGGTGCTGCAGCCATCCCCCGAAGAGCGCCTGGCCGCCGTGCAGATGCTTCACGCGGTCGATACACTGCTGCAGGGCCTGACGCCCAAGACGCGCGCAGCGTGGCTCATGAACCGGCTCGACGGTCTCACGCACGCAGAGATCGCCGAGCAGCTGCAGGTGTCGGTGCCCCGCGTGCGCCAGTACCTGGCCAACGCCATGCGCCACGCCTACCACCTGCGTTTTGGCGGCGCGGCGTGAGCAGCGCGGGCTGGACAGCGGGCGGCTTGCCTGGCGGCGCAGGCGACGACCATCCCGTGCCGCCTGCCGTGCTGGAGGCCGCCATCGGCTGGCAGTTGCGCCAGGGCGAGGGCGCCACCTCGCCGGCAGACGCCCAAGCCCTGGCCGGCTGGCTGGCCGCACACCCTGACCATGCCCGCGCCTGGCGCCAACTGGGCGACATCGACCAGCACCTGACCCGCGCCGCCGCAGGTCCCCGAGCCCGCGCAGCGTTGCTGCTGCCACCGCGCCAGCGCCGTCCTGCCCGTGTGGCGGGCGCCGTGCTGGGCCTGGCATTGGCGCTAGCTTGCGGCGTGCTGGTGCTGGACCGCTACCAGCCCGTGGGCCAACTGCTGGCCGACCACCGCACTGCCACCGGCGAGCGCCGCACCATCGTGCTGCCCGACCAGACCGTGCTGCACCTGAACACCCGCAGCGCTGTGGATGTAGCGTTCAGCCAAGACCAGCGCGCCATCCACCTGCGCGCGGGCGAGGTGGCCGTGGAAACCAGCCATGCCGACCCGGCCGAGTGGCGCCCGTTCGTCGTGCTGACCGAGGACGGCAGCCTGCGCGCCCTGGGCACCCGCTTCACCGTGCGCCGCTGGCCACAGGCGCACACCGCTGGTATCGATGAAGCGCAGGGCCCTGGCGCGCCCGCCACCGAGGTCGCCGTCACCCAGTCCGCCGTCGCGGCCCGCCCGGCGAGCTGTGCGGCAGCAGCGTCCGAGCCGTGCGCTGCCGAGCGCATCGTGTCGGCCGGGCAGGGCGCGCGGCTGGAAGGCGGGCGGGTGGACCCGTGGGCGGCCCCGCCCGATGCCGACGCCTGGAAGGACGGCATGCTGGTGGTGGACAACCAACCTTTGGGCGAGGTGGTGGCCATGCTGGCGCGGCACCGGGTCGGCCACCTGGGTGTCGACCCCCGCCTGGCCGGTTTGCGCGTGACGGGCACGCTGCCCCTGGCGGACTCCGACCAGGCCCTGTTGGCGCTGACCGCGGCCGTGCCGGTCGATGTGGTCTGGACCACGCGCTGGTGGGTCACGCTCAAGCCGCGTGCTGCGCCCTGAGGATGAAAATTCGAAGAAAATCGGCCGCTACCGCTTGATGGGAAAGCGCTGGAAGCTATCAAAAGATGAGTGACTTGGTGCGGCTGATCGACGGTTCCATTCAGTTCAACCCAGATCGCCCCTGCCAGCCGGCATCCCATCCACCAGCGACGCCGGCCCAAAAAATAAATGGCCCCGGCCCCCTCTCACTTTTCGGCACCCGTTCGGCAATCAGACAGAGACCGTGCATCGGCGCGGTTGCCCCTCTTTTCTGACGTGACCGTCTCGGAGCCTGACCCATGCCCTCTGCAGTTTTCCCCTTTCCGCTGAACCCCTGCGCTACTGCGCTGCTGCTCGCGTTGGGCGCCTCTGCCGTGACCGCACAGCCAGCCACGGTGCAGGCCCCTGCGGCCACGGCCAGCGCTGCGGCAGTGCGCGACTACGACCTGCCCGCCGGGCCGCTGGGAGCAGCCCTCAACCGCATCGCGCGCGACGCGGGCCTGGCCCTCACCGCCGATGCGCAGTTGGTGGAAGGCCGCAACGCGGCGCCCGTGCGGGGCCGCTTCGATGCGCATGAGGCACTGCGCCGCGCGCTGGCAGGTTCGGGGCTGGAGCTGCGGCAGGCCACGGGCGGCGTCTTCACGCTGCGCGAGGCATCGCGCCCTGCAGCGCAGGCACCCCGGCTCAGCGATGCCGCCACCCTGGGCGCCGTCACCGTGACGGCCAGCGCCGAGGCAGCGCCCGGCGATTTGCCGCCCGCCTATGCCGGCGGCCAGGTTGCCACGGGCAGCCGGGTCGGCCTGCTGGGTCAGCAGAGCCTGATGGACACGCCGTTTCACATCACCAGCTACACGGCCGAACTCATGCAGGACCAGCAGGCGATCACCGTGGCCGATGTGCTGGCCAACGACCCGTCCGTGCGCACGGTGTCGTACAGCCTGACGAACGCTGCTGCGGGGGGCGACATCTTTCTGATCCGCGGCTTCTCGGTGCAGGACTCCGTGCTGTTCGACGGCATCGGCGGCATCGCCACCAACCGTGCCGTGGCGGTCGAAGCGGCCGAGCGCGTCGAGGTGCTCAAGGGCCCCAACGCGTTGCTCAACGGCATGGCGCCCGGGGCGGGCGGCGCGGTGGGCGGCGCCATCAACCTGGTGCCCAAGCGCGCGGGCGATGTGCCGCTGACACGCCTGACCACCACGTACCTGTCCAGAGGCAACCTGGGCGGCCACCTGGACGTGGGCCGCCGGTTCGGCGACGACCACCAGTGGGGTGTGCGCTTCAACGGCATCTACCGTGACGGGAAGACCGCCACCGAGGGCCAGTCCGTCGAGCTGGGGGCTGCGGCGCTGGCCGTGGACTACCGGGGCAGCCAGCTGCGGGCCTCGGTGGATGCCGGCCACCAGACGATGAACAACGAAGCGCCGCAAGGCGCCGCGGGCTTTGGCATCGACGACGCCATTGCCATCCCCAGGCCGCCCCGGGCCAGCCACCGCATCGCGCAGGACTGGGAGTTCGCCAGGTCGCGCAGCAACTACCTCCTGGCCAAAGCCGAGTACGACCTCACCCCGGACTGGACGCTCTCTGCAGCCGCGGGTGGCAGCCACACGCGGTCCCGCTACCTCGCCACCGACGTGTTCGTGACCAGCGTGCAGGGCGACGCGCAGGCCACCACGTACTTCTGGCCCAACTGGACGAACTACCGCACCCTGCAAGGCGGGCTGCAGGGCACGGTGCGTGCCGGCGAGCTTGCGCACCGCATCCACCTGCATGCGTCGTACCTGAAGAAGGACAGCGGCTTCACGGCGCAGTACTACGGCTTCGACAGCTTCGCCACGAACATGTATGCGCCCGCGGCCACCGCGCGTCCGTCCATCGACGGTTTCTCATCGCGGCCGCCCCAGACCGATTCCTTGCAGCTGCCGTCCGTGGCGTTGTCCGACACCGTCTCGCTGTGGCAAGACCGGCTGGCCGTCACGCTGGGTGCCCGCTACCAGCGCGTGAAGGTCGTCAAGCACGACACCACCACCGGGGCCGGCAGCACCGCGTACGACGAGCATGCGGTGACGCCGGCGCTGGCAGCGGTGTTCAAGCTACAGCCGCACGTGTCGCTCTACGGCAATTACATCGAAGGGCTGGTCCAGGGCGATTCAGCACCGCTGGGCACCACCAACGCCGGGCAGGTGTTTCCGCCGGTCCGCACGAAGCAGCGGGAGGTGGGCGTGAAGGCCGATTGGGGCCGCTTCAGCACCACGGCGAGCCTGTTCCACATCCAGAAGCCGAGCGGGCTGGTGGCGTCCAATGGCGATGGCACGTTCACCTACCAGGTCGGCGCGGAGCAGCGCAACCGCGGGGTCGAGCTCAATGTCTTTGGCGAGCTGGCCCGGGGCACGCGCCTGCTGGGCGGCGTGACCTTCAACGATGCCCGGCTGACCAAAACCGAAGGCGGCATCTACAACGGCAACGCCGCGCCGAACGTGTCGCGCTGGCAGCTGAACCTGGGCAGCGACCACGACCTGGCTGCCGTGCCAGGGCTGACGCTGTCGGCCCGCATGATCTCCAGCAGCGCGCAGCAGGTGGACGCCGCCAACCTGCGGCGCATTCCGGGCTGGACGCGCTGGGACATCGGTGCCCGCTACAAGACCCAGGCGTGGGGCCGGCCGCTGGTGCTGCGCGCGGGCGTGGACAACCTGTTCAACCGCAACTACTGGTCCAGTGGCTCCGGCAACTGGCTGTATGTGGGAAGTCCCCGCACGGCGACTCTTTCTGCCACGGTGGATTTCTGACGCGGAGTAGGCTCCCCTGGGCAGAGGGGCAAATGGAGGGAGTTGGGGGGTGTGGGCGTCAACCCCAGTGGGCCTTGGTGCAAGAAAATGTGGACTGAATTGGCCTCTGCCGCTTGATAGGTAAGTGCTGGCAGCTATCTATTTGATAGTAATCCAGAGCATTCGCTACGCCAACGCCGCAACGGTGGAGCCGCCTTTTTGCACTCGGTTAGATACCCTGTTGACACATCTAGGTATAAATCCTGAGTATCTGGTGCAAATTAGTATTTGTGGAGGCGTCTGGAGTACCAATCGAGCATCGCAGCATCGGTATCGTTCAGTCCGTCAATGCCTGCATGCCTTGCGCCGGTGTTGAAAGGCAGATTCCCATACCAACGACCGAGGAGACTTTTCCGATGCCACATTCCACCCCTGTCACCATGCCCCAGCGCCTGGCCGTCGCCGTTGCGCTGGCCTTGACGTCGCTGTGCGGCGCCGCCAGCGCGCAGACCGAGCTCGTGATCGCCACCGTGAACAACGGCCACATGATCGAGATGCAGAAGCTCTCCAAGAACTTCGAGCAGGCCAACCCCGACATCAAGCTCAAGTGGGTCACGCTCGAAGAAGGTGTGCTGCGCCAGCGCGTCACCACCGACATCGCCACCAAGGGCGGCCAGTTCGACGTGATGACCATCGGCATGTACGAGGCGCCCATCTGGGGCAAGAAGGGCTGGCTGCAGGAGCTCAAAACCGACGCCGCCTACGACGTGGACGACCTGCTGCCCGCCGTGCGGGGCGGCCTGTCCATCGACGGCAAGCTGTTCGCCGCGCCGTTCTACGGCGAAAGCTCCATGCTCATGTACCGCAAGGACCTGGCCGACAAGGCCGGCGTGCAGGTGCCCGAGCGTCCCACCTGGCCGCAGATCAAGGACCTGGCCGCCAAGATGCACGACCCCAAGAACGGCGTGTACGGCATCTGCCTGCGCGGCAAGCCGGGTTGGGGCGACAACATGGCGTTCTTGACCACGCTGGTCAACACCTTCGGCGGCCAGTGGTTCGACATGCAGTGGAAGCCGCAGCTCGAATCCAAGCCCTGGAAGGACGCGATCACCTTCTACGTGGACCTGCTCAAGAACTACGGCCCGCCTGGCTCGTCGGCCAACAGCTTCAACGAGATCCTGGCGCTGACCAACTCCGGCAAGTGCGGCATGTGGGTGGACGCGACCATCGCGGCATCGTTCGTGAGCGACCCCAAGCAGTCCAAGGTGGCCGACCAGATGGCCTTTGCCCAGGCGCCCACCATGAACACGCCCAAGGGCGCCAACTGGCTGTGGTCGTGGAACCTGGCCATCCCGGCCGGTTCGAAAAAGGTGGACGCCGCGCAGAAGTTCATCACCTGGTCCACCAGCAAGGACTACATCCAGCTGGTCGCCAAGACCAACGGCTGGGCCAACGTGCCCACCGGCACGCGCAAGAGCACCTACGCATCGCCTGAGTTCCAGAAGGCCGCCCGCTTCGCCGCCGCCGAGAAGGTCGCGATCGACTCGGCCAACCCGACCGATTCGACCCTGCCCAAGAGCCCCTACGTGGGTGTGCAGTTCGCAGCGATTCCGGAGTTCCAGGCCATCGGCATCGCGGTGGGCCAGCAGATGAGCGCGGCGCTGGCAGGCAAGACCACGGTGGACGCGGCCCTCAAGGCCAGCCAGGTGTCTGCGGACCGGGAAATGAAGAAGGCTGGTTACTACAAGTAAAGGCTGGCGGGGCCACCGAGGCTCCGCCGTCCACTGCCCATCCGTGGATTGACCAGTGCTGATCCTGGGGCTCGCCATTCACCATGGCGGCCCCGTCGCCCTTTCGGAAACACCATGAACCGCCGCCTGCTCCCCCGCCTGCTGCTCACGCCAGCCATGGCCACGCTCTTCCTGTGGATGATCGTGCCGCTGGTGATGACGATCTACTTCTCGCTCATCCGCTACAACCTGATGCAGCCGGATCAGACCGGCTTTGCCGGGCTGGAGAATTTCGAGTACTTCGTCACCGACCCCTCGTTCGGCACGGCGGTGGTCAACACGCTGCTGCTGCTCGGCAGCGTGATCCTCATCACGGTGGTGTTCGGCATCGCCATCGCGCTGCTCATCAACGAGCCGTTCGCGGGCCGGGGCATCGTGCGGGTGCTGCTGATCTCGCCGTTCTTCGTCATGCCCACGGTGAACGCGCTGATGTGGAAGAACATGATGATGAACCCCATCTACGGCGTGCTCGCCCAGGTGTGGATGTTCTTCGGCGCGCAGCCGGTGGACTGGCTCACCGACCACCCGCTGTTCTCGGTGATCGTCATGGTGTCGTGGCAGTGGCTGCCCTTTGCCACGCTGATCTTCATGACCGCGCTGCAAAGCATGAACCATGAGCAGCTCGAGGCCTCGCGCATGGACGGCGCCAACTACCTGCAGCAGCTGCGCTACCTGTATGTGCCGCACCTGGCCCGCTCGGTGGCGGTGGTGGTGATGATCGAACTCATCTTCCTGCTCAGCATCTTTGCCGAGATCTACACCACCACCGGTGGCGGGCCGGGCGATGCGAGCACCAACGTCACCTTCCTGATCTTCAAGCAGGCGCTGCTCAACTTCGATGCGGGCGTGGCCTCGGCCGGCGCGCTGTTCGCGGTGGTGCTGGCCAACATCGCGGCCGTGTTCCTGATCCGCATGGTCGGCAAGAACCTCGACAAATAACCGAAGCACCACCATGACTGCTCGACGCCGTTCCAACTATCCGCTGGGCCTGCTGGCCCTGCGCACCGTGGCTGCCTGGGGCGTGGCCCTGCTGCTGTTCTTCCCGCTGGCCTGGCTGCTGCTGACCGCGTTCAAGACCGAGCTGCAGGCCATCGCCGTGCCGCCGCAGCTGTTCTTCATCCCCACGCTCGAGAATTTTCACGAGGTGCAGGAGCGCAGCGACTACCTGCTGTACGCCAGGAACTCGGTCATCACCAGCGTGCTGTCCACCCTGGTGGGGCTGATGCTGGCAGCGCCCGCGGCGTATGCCATGGCCTTCTTCAAGGGCAAGTACACCAAGGACATCCTGATGTGGATGCTCTCCACCAAGATGATGCCCGCCGTGGGCGCGCTGGTGCCCATCTACGTGCTGGCGCAAAAGAGCCACCTGCTCGACACGCAGCTCGCGCTCATCATCGTGTTCGCGCTGTCCAACCTGCCCATCATGGTGTGGATGCTGTACTCCCACTTCAAGGACATCCCGCGCGAGATCCTGGAGGCCGCTCGCATGGACGGCGCTACCCTGTGGCAGGAAGTGCGCCTGGTGCTGCTGCCGCTGGGCATGGGTGGCCTGGCATCCACCGGCCTGTTGTGCCTGGTGCTGTCGTGGAACGAAGCCTTCTGGAGCCTGAACCTCAGCGCCGCCAAGGCCGGCACGCTGGCCACGCTGATCGCGTCCTACTCCAGCCCCGAGGGCTTGTTCTGGGCCAAGCTGTCCGCCGCGTCGCTGATGGCCATTGCGCCCATCGTGGTGTTCGGCTGGTTCAGCCAGAAGCAGTTGGTGCAGGGTCTCACGTTCGGCGCGGTGAAGTAAATCCGCAGCCTGTCTTCCCCACAGTTTTTCAAGTTTTCAGGAACCCGATTCCATGGCTTACCTTCAACTGCGCGGCATCGAGAAATTCTTCGGTGAGCACCGCGCCATCAAGGGCATCGACCTCACCATCCAGCAAGGCGAGTTCATCGTCTTCGTCGGCCCCTCGGGCTGTGGCAAGTCCACGCTGCTGCGCCTGATCGCGGGGCTCGAAGCCATCGACGGTGGCTCGCTCATGCTCGACGGCCGCGACATCACCGACCAGCCTTCGAGCAAGCGCGACCTGGCCATGGTGTTCCAGAGCTATGCGCTGTACCCGCACATGAGCGTGTACGAGAACATGAGCTTCGCGCTCAAGCTGGCCAAGGTCGATCCGGCCATCGTGCGCGAGAAGGTCGAGCGCGCCGCTGCCATCCTGAACCTCACCACCTACCTGGAGCGCACGCCCAAGGAGCTCTCCGGCGGCCAGCGCCAGCGCGTGGCCATCGGCCGTGCCATCGTGCGCGCGCCCAAGGTGTTTCTGTTCGACGAGCCGCTGTCCAACCTGGACGCGGCCCTGCGCGGCCAGACCCGCGTGGAGATCGCCAAGCTGCACCGCGACCTGGGCGCCACCACCATCTACGTGACGCACGACCAGGTGGAGGCCATGACCCTGGCCGACCGCGTGGTGGTGCTGCGCGACGGCGTCATCGAGCAGGTGGGCACGCCGCTCGAGCTGTACGACCAACCCGCCAACCAGTTCGTGGCCCAGTTCATCGGCACGCCGCAGATGAACGTGGTGCCCCTGCCGCAGCTGCCGCCGCCAGTGCAGCAGCAGGCACCTGCGGGCGCCGAGGGCGGTGCCATCGGCCTGCGCCCCGAGAACATCACCGTGCGCAACACTGGCGTGACGCCGGTGGGCGGCCAGGTGGACCTGGTCGAAGCGCTGGGTGCCGAGACACTGATCTATGTGAGCACACCAGGGGGCGCACAGTTCGTGGCCCGCCAGAACGACCGCACCAGCCTGCGCGCCGGTGATGCGGTCAGCCTGGACATCGACGCATCGCAAGCCCATTGGTTCGACCCCGCAGGCCGCGTGGTGGTCCGCCAGACCGCATGACCACCATGACCCTCGGACAAGAACTGCAAGGCAAGGTGGCGGCCATCACCGGCGCTGCATCGGGCATTGGCTTCGCCAGTGCCCAAGCCATGGCCGACGCGGGTGCGCGCGTGGTGCTGATCGACCGCGACGAAGCCGCGCTGGCCAAGGCCTGCGCTGCGATCGGTGCCAGCGCATTGCCGTTGGTACTGGACTTGCTGGACGCCAAGCAGTGCGCCAGCCTGCTGGCGCGCACGCTGGCCCTCGCCGGCCAGCTCGACATCTTCCACGCCAATGCCGGGCTTTACGTCGGCGGCGATCTGGTGGACGCCGACCCCGACGCCATCGACCGCATGCTGAACCTCAACGTCAACGTGGTGATGAAGAACGTGCACAACGTGCTGCCCCACATGATCGAACGCGGCACGGGCGACATCATCGTCACCAGCTCGCTGGCCGCGCATTTCCCCACGCCATGGGAGCCGGTCTACGCATCGTCCAAGTGGGCCGTGAACTGCTTCGTGCAGACCGTGCGCCGCCAGGTGTTCAAGCACGGCATCCGCGTGGGCTCCATCTCGCCCGGGCCGGTCATCACCTCGCTGCTCGCCGACTGGCCGGCCGAGAAGCTGGAAGAGGCCAAGGCGAGCGGCAGTCTCATCGAAGCGGCCGAAGTGGCCAGCGTGGTGCTGTTCATGCTCACGCGCCCCCGTGGCATGACCATCCGCGACGTGGTGATGATGCCCACGAACTTCGATCTTTAAACACCTGCATTCACGCACCATGAATTTCATCCTGCACCTGGGCCTGGGTTCGTTCCACCGCGCCCACCAGGCCGTTTACGTCCACGCATTGCGCCAGCAGGGAGACACCGGCTGGGCCATTGCGGGCGGCAACCTGCGCGCCGACATGGCCGACACCATCGCCGCGCTGCAGGCCCAGGGCGGCCGCTACACGCTGGAGACCGTCACGCCCCAGGGCGAGCGCAGCTACACCGTCATTGAATCGATCCAGCGCGTGATCCCCTACCGGGACGACCTGGCCCCGCTGATCGCCGCAGGTGCCGACCCCGCCACGCGCATCATCTCGTTCACGGTGACCGAGGCCGGCTACTACCTCGATGCGCAAGACCAGCTCGACTGGCCCAGCTTTGCCGACCTGCGCGCCGACCTCGCCGCCGTCAAGGCGGGCCAGGCGGGCCACACCCTCTATGGCGGCCTGGTGAGCATCCTGCGCGCGCGCAGGGCCGCCGGTGCCGGCCCCGTGACGCTGATGAACTGCGACAACCTGCGCCACAACGGCGACCGCTCGCGCGGGGGCCTGCTGCAGTTCATCGACGCGCTGGGCGATGCCGCGCTCAAGGCCTGGGTGCAGGAGCACACGAGCAGCCCCAACGCCATGGTCGACCGCATCACGCCACGCCCCACGCCGGACGTGGCCGAGCGCGTGAAGGCCGCCACCGGCTGGGACGACCAGGCCGCGTTGATGGGCGAGAGCTTCATCCAGTGGGTGATCGAAGACGACTTCATCGCAGGCCGCCCCGCGTGGGAAAGGGTCGGAGTCGAGATGGTCGATTCGGTGCAGGCGTACGAAGAGGCCAAGATTCGACTGCTCAACGCCACCCACAGCTGCATTGCCTGGGCGGGCACGCTGGCGGGCTACCAGTACATCCACGAAGGCACGCACGATGCCGCCATCCGCCAGATGGCCTACGACTACGTGACCGACGACGCGATCCCGGTGCTGCTGCCGTGCCCCATCGACCTGGAGGCCTACCGCGACGTGGTGCTGGACCGGTTTGGCAACCCTGCGATTGCGGACACCAACCAGCGCGTGGCCATGGATGCGTTCTCCAAGATCCCCGGTATGATCGCGCCCACCATCCGGGACCAGCTGGCCCGCGATGGCTCGTTCGACAGCGTGGCCGTGCTGCCCGCGCTGTTCCTGGCCTACCTGCAGCGCTGGCATGCCGGGCAGATCCCCTACACCTACCAGGACCAGGCCATGGACCCGGCCGTGGCGCATGCGATCTGCGATGCGCCGGACCTGGTCGCCGCCTATGCCGCGGATACCACCCTGTGGGGCGAAATGGCCTCAAACCCGCGGCTGGTTGCCACGCTTCGCAACGCTTTTGCCCGCGTGCAGGCCTTCGTGGCCGGGCGTGCGGAACGCCAGGGGTTGGTGTAAGTTGAGCGGCCCGACCACAGGAATGACGCCATGACCGTGAAGACGACGCCTGTCTCTCCGCGCCAGACCAAGCCCGAGCTGGAGCACGACTACGTGCGCTTTCCCGAGCTCGGGTACGAGTCGCCCGAGGCCGCAGGTTTCATCCGGTGCCTGTCGCATGGGTTTCCCACGCCGCTGGCGCGCTGGCACTACCACGACGAGTATGAGCTGCACCTCATCACCGCCACCTCGGGCAAGGTGTTCGTGGGCGACTGGATCGGGCAGTTCCAGCCCGGCCATCTGGTGTTGACCGGGCCGCGCCTGCCGCACAACTGGATCAGCATGGACCTGCCCGAAGGCGGCGTGCCGCTGCGCGACCTGGTGATCCAGTTCTCGCACGCGCCGCTGGTGGCCAGCAGCGAGAGCATCCCCGAGCTGCGCGAGGTGTTGCCCCTGCTGGAGCGCGCACGCCATGGCATCGAGTTCTTTGGCATGGAGGCCCAGGCGCAGGAACACTGGCACCGCATCAAGGCGCGCCAGGGCCTGGCCCGGTTTGGCGCGTTCTGTGAATTCCTGAGCGACCTGGCCCGCTGCACCGACTTTCGACTGCTGTCGAGCACCCAGCTGCAAAGCGAGGACAACGACACCCAGCTCGACCAGATCAACGCCATCGTGAGCCGCATCACCGACCATCTGGCCGACCCGTTGTCGGCTGCCGACCTGGCACAGGAGCTGGGCATGACGGAAAGCCGCTTCTCCCGCTTCTTTCGCCGTGCCACGGGCAACACCTTCACCGACTTCGTGAACCTGGTGCGCGTGAACCGCGCGTGCCAGCTTCTGATGGAGACCGAGCGCTACATCACCCACATCGCCTACGACGTGGGCTTCAACAACATGGCCAACTTCAACCGCCGCTTTCTGGACATCAAGGGCATGACGCCCAGCGAATACCGCAAGCAGGGGGCCGGAAGATTCGGAAAGGCCCCTTGAAGTGGCGGGGCGCCTTCGCTGCGGGGCGGCCCTTGCCGGGCATCTGTGGCCTGGGTCGCGCCGGTTGCGTGCGGCGGGGGCCTGGCTTCCACTTTGAACCACTGAAATCTGCCAACCACCCATGTACCTCGGAATTGATTTGGGCACCTCGGGTGTCAAGCTCCTGCTGCTCGACGAAACGCAGGCCGTGATCGCCACGGCCGACGCCGCCGTGCCCCAGCACCGCCCTCGGCCCACCTGGAGCGAGCAGCACCCGGCCGACTGGCTGGCCGCCGTGGAAGCCGCCGTGCCGCAGCTGCGCGCCCAAGCCCCCGCCGCATGGGCGCGGGTGCGCGGCATCGGGCTGTCTGGCCACATGCATGGCGCCGTGGTGCTGGGCGCGCAGGGCCAGGTGCTGCGCCCCGCCATTCTCTGGAACGATGGCCGCGCGAGCGCCGAATGCGCCGCGCTCGAGCAGGCCGTGCCCGCCGCGCGCCAGGTCACCGGCAACCTCGCCATGCCCGGCTTCACCGCGCCCAAGCTGTTGTGGCTGCGCACGCACGAGCCGGCCGTGTTCGGCCAGATCCGCACGGTGCTGCTGCCCAAGGACTGGCTGCGCCTGCAGCTCACGGGCGATGCGGTGAGCGACATGTCCGATGCCTCGGGCACCCTGTGGCTCGATGTGGCCCGCCGCGACTGGAGCGACACCCTGCTTGCCGCCTGCGGCCTGGCCCGCGCGCAGATGCCCCGCCTGGCCGAGGGCAGCGAAGCCACGGGCGTGTTGCTCCCTGAGGTCGCTGCGCGCTGGGGCCTGCCGCCCGGCGTGGTGGTGGCTGCCGGTGCCGGCGACAACGCCGCCAGCGCTGTGGGCGTGGGGGCGCGCCAGGCCGGCCAGGGCTTCGTGTCGCTGGGCACGTCCGGCGTGGTTTTCCGCGTGGCCGACCGGTTCGCCCCGGCAACCGAGCGCGCCGTGCACGCCTTTGCCCATGCGCTGCCCGGGCGCTGGCACCAGATGTCCGTCATGCTCAGTGCCGCCAGCGCCTTTGGCTGGCTGGCCCGTATCACCGGGCGGGCCGAGGCGCAACTTTCCTCGGCCGTACAGGGCATGGACCTCAAGCGCCATGCACAGGCACCGGTCTTTCTGCCCTACCTGAGCGGCGAGCGCACACCGCACAACAATGCTGCCGCCACCGGCGTCTTCTTGGGCCTGCGCGCCGAGCACGATGCAGCCGACATGGCCTGTGCCGTGATGGAAGGCGTGGGCTTCGGCCTGATGGATGGGCTGCAAGCCATGCAGGCCGCGGCGGGCGAGGGCGGCGCATCGGCCACAGCTCCTCTGGCGCTGGTGGGCGGCGGTGCGCGCAGCGATGCCTGGGCCCAATTGCTGGCCAGCGGCCTGGGCTGCCCGCTGGAGCGCCCGGAGGGCGCCCACGCCGCCGCAGCCCTGGGCGCCGCGCGCCTGGCCGCCATGGCCTGCGGTGGAGACGAGGCCCTGTGGTGCCAGAGCCTGCCGGCCGAGGCGCGCTTTGCGCCCCAACCCGCGCAGCAGGCCCTGCTGCAGGAACGCCATGCGCGCTTTCAGGCGCTGTACCCTGCGCTGCTGCCCCATTTCTAACTGACAGTCGCTCCCTCGTTTCTTGACCACGTCCATGTCCACTTCCTCTCCTGTCCAGGTCGCCATTGCCGGCGAAGCGCTGATTGACCTCATCGGCCGTGCCGACGGCAGCTACGAGCCCTGCCTGGGTGGCGCGCTGTACAACCTGTGCCGGGCACTGGCACGCCAGGGCGTGGGCACGCAGTACCTCAACCCCTTGTCACGCGATCGCTGGGGCCGCGAACTGGCTGCGCAATTGGCGGCAGACGGTGTGCAACTGGCCCTGCCCACGCCCGTGGGCGAGGTCACCTCGCTGGCCGTGGTCAACCTTACCGAGCATGGGCACCCCGACTACGCCTTCTACCGCGAAGGTGTGGCCGACCGCACCGTGACCGCTGCGGGGCTCATCGCCGCCTGCGCCGTCCACGGCAGCGCGCTGCAGGTGGTCTGCACTGGCGCCCTGGCGCTGGACGCGCGCGACGCCGCCATCTACCTGCCCTGGCTGCAGGCCCAGCGCGCGGCGGGCCGCTGCGTGGTGGTGGACAGCAATCTGCGCCCCTCCGTCATGCCCGACCTGCCGGCCTACCGCACCCAGGTGCACGCGGCCCTGGGCGAGGCCGACATCATCAAGGCCAGCGACGAAGACCTGGACCACCTGCAGGTGCCCGGCACCGATGCCCTGGCCCGCGCCCGCCACCTGCTCGCGGTCAACCCGCGTGCCCGCCTCATGGCCCTGACCCTGGGCGGCGAGGGTGCGTGGCTGCTGCAACAGGGCAGTGGCGCGCAGTGGTTCGCCAGGGAGGCCCAGCCCCTGGCCGTGGTGGACACCGTGGGCGCTGGCGACAGCTTTCTGGCGGGGCTGCTGGCGTACCTGCTGCGCGCACATGCGCAACAGCACACCTCGGCGCCTGCGGGCATGGCGGACTTCATTGCGGCCCTGCCTGCCGCCGCGTACCAGCAGGCCCTGCGCCACGCCCTGGCCAGCGCCAGCCTGTGCGTGCAGGAGCGTGGCTGCGTGCCGCCGAGCTGGCAGGCAGCGCAGGACTGGGCGGTGCAGCACCCAGCGCTGGATCAACGGCCCTGAGCGGGGCTTTCAGCCGCAATTCTTGGCAAGCGGGTCGTCAGGCCTTGTCGGCTTTGCCGGCAGCGCTGGCCAGCTTGCTGAGCATGCGGTCTGCCAGCCAGGGCTGGCGGTCTTCGTCCTCCGCCAGCTCCTTGCGGCGGATGGCGTTGCGTACCACGATGGATCCCATGAAGCGCAGTGGCTCCGGGGGGAAATGGCCCAGCGGGCCGCTCGTCAGCTTGCTGCGCGTCCACGCATTGTCCTGGTCCAGCACCAGGGACGACAGGATCTGTCCCCCCATGTAGGTGGGGCCGACGCCATTGCCCGAATAGCCGAAACCGTAGTAGATATGCGGCGCACCGTTGAAGCGGCCAAAGAACGGAAACCCCGTCACCGAGCGGTCGGATGGCCCGTTCCAACTGGCCGTGATCGGCGTGTTGCCCAGGGCCGGAAAGAACGAATGCAGGGCGCGCGTCAATTCGGCCTCGTAGGGAGAGCGCTCGTCGAACACCCGCGCCATGCGCCCGCCCCAGGCGAAGGTGTTGCCGCCCTTGCCCAGCATGAGGCGGCCATCCACGGTGCTGCGGTAGTAGTACACGAAGGTGCGGGAGTCGAGGACCGAGACGCCGTTGTCGAGCCCGATGGTCTTGAGCAGATCTGGGCATTTCTCGGTGATGATCATGTCGCTCGATACGATGGCGATGGTGCGCTCGAACTGCGCAAAGGCGCTGGCCATCCATGCATTCATCGCCAGGACCAGCTTCTTCGCCCTGACCGTGCCGCTCGGCGTGCGCACCATTACGGGTTGATCGGGGCTGAAGTCCAGCATCGGTGTGCGTTCATGGATGCGAATGCCCATGGCCAGCGCCACGCGCCGCAGCCCGCGCACCAGCTTGCCCGGATGCACGGTGGCCGCAATCGGCGAGAACACGCCGGCCAGGTTGCGGGCCGAGCCGGACCGCGAGGCTACCTCGTGCGCAGGCAGGCTTTGGTAGGAGTGGATGCCGCGTGCCTCCAGCGCCTGCATCATCGGATCGAGCGTGCCGATCTGGGCCTGGGAGGTGGCGGTGTACAGCGTGCCGTCCTGCCGAAACTCCGCGTCGATGCCGTGCGCCCTGCAGAAGTCGCCGATGTGCCCTACCGCGGCCTCCGATGCCTTGACCAGGCGCACCGCCTCGTCTTCACCGAACAACCGGTGCAGCGTCAGGAACTTGGCGGACCAGGTGAGCAGGCATCCGCCGTTGCGCCCGCTTGCGCCGGCGCCGCAAAGGTCGCTCTCGAGTATCACGATATCGAGTTCGGGGGCCTGCAGCTTGGTCTGGATGGCCGTCCACAGGCCCGTGAAACCACCGCCGACGATGCATACATCGGCGCTGTGTTCACCCTGCAGGGCGGGGGCCAGGTCGCCGTCGTTGAAAAGCGCTTGTTCGATCCAGAAGGGACGCATGGGATTCCTCAGGAGGCCAGGGGCTGGCCATGTTCTGCCGCGCTGATTTCGAGATGGCGCACGAAGTGCTCCAGCGAAGGGGTGTCCGCAGTGGCCGATTTGGCCATGTCGTCCCAGCGCCGCAAACGGACCGCGTCCATCGCATGGGGCAATGCCTCGAAGGCCGTGGCTTGCGCCTCATCGAAGACACCGCCCTGCAGCGCCAGGCTGCGCCTGGAGTCGGGCGACAGCTGCGCGAGGTAGCCCGACTCGCGCGCGCACAGGAAGCGCTTGGCATCCACGTGCAGCCGGATAGGCTCCAGCGTCCCCGGACCGAAAAGCGCGCGCAGAAACGGCATGCAACGGTACTGGTGCACGTCGTCCAGGCCGTCCTGGGTGGGCGTGCCGCCCCATTCGTGCAGCAGGTGCCCCAGGTCATGCAGCAGCGCGGCCGCTATCAGGGCACTGCCGGCGCCAGCCTGCTCGGCCAGGTGGGCCGACTGCAGCGCATGTTCGAGTTGCGTCACGGGCTCGCCGTCATACTGGGCATGGCCCTTGGACAGGAAAAGACCGGTGATGTCCGGGATGGTGAGACTCATGGTGGGGTGTTCGTGGGTGCGGTTCAGGTGGATGCATTTCTTCGTCTGGCGCTCTGGCGGGACTGCATCACGGGCCGTCCAGGCGCGTTGCATTGAGCACGGTGTCCAGCCGCGCAGCGCGCTTCGTCAATCCATCCATCACGGACTGGAAGCGCTCCGGCGAATTCGCCTTGCCGTCCATGGCGGTGGTCAGCATCTGAAAGAGTTCCAGGTCCACGACGGGGCGCAACTGGTAGTTGTAGGAGGCACGGAATCCCGAAAGGCCATTGATGGCTTTCAAGGTGGCTTTCTCCGCGTCGGTGCGTCCATAGGCAGTGAAGAATTTCCGGATGCGCTGCTGCGTAGCGGCGGGAAGGTCTTTGCGGTAGAGGATGGGATCGTTGGGAATCAACGGCGACTCCCAGACCACACGGATGCGCGCCAGCTTGTCTGGAAAATCGGCCTGGTAGCGGGGAAGCTCTTCCGTATTGTTCGTGGCAAGGTCCACCCGTCCGTCGGCAACGGCCAGGAAATTGTCCAGGTGGTTCGCATGCATGATCTGCTTGAAGTGCTTTTGCGGCTCTATCTTGTTCTTGGCGAAAACGTAGTAGTTGGGCACCAGGTAGCCGGAGGTGGACTTCTTGTCACCTGACCCGAAGCTGTAGACGCCAGGGCGGCCAAGCACATCGGCCAGAGACTGGATGGGGCCATCTTTTCGGGCGAAGAGAACCGAGCGATAGCCGCGGGAACCGTCCAGCCGGACCATTTGTGCGAAGACGGTCGCGCGATCGCTTTCCACCAGATCAATCGCCAGCCGGTTGTTGATCCATGCAAGCTGAACGCGTCCCTCCATGAGCGCGCCGGAGATGTCTGCGTAGTTTTTGGAGGCAAGCACCTTGACTGGAATCTGCAGCTCTTTCGCGAGAGCGTCTGTGAAAGGTCTCCAGTCTTCGACGACCTTCTCGACGCTTCCCGCAACAATCAGCCCGACGGTCAGCGTGGGGTCTTTGTCGGCCGCGCTGGCAGCGAGGGTGGTCAGCAAGGCAAGCGACGCCAGAGCCCACCCCAGGCGCTGGCGGGCATGTACTGTGCGGCGAGGTCGTTCATCGGCATTCATGGAAATACATCCTTGGTCTCGAACAAGGCCAACCTGAACTGCTTCAGGGCCCTCTGCAGGGCACCTCGCGGCGCCGTGCGGCCACCCGCAGCGGTGGTGACCGATGGCGCGGGGGCACTACCAGGGCAGTGAATAGGTCTTGGTGTTGGTGAAGCTCTTCATCGCTTCCAGCACACCTTCCTTGTAGCCCAGGCCGGAGTCCTTGATGCCGCCGAAGGGCGTCAACTCCAGCCGGTAGCCCGGCACTTCGCGCACGTTCACGCTGCCCACATTCAACTCGCGGATGAAACGGGTGATGTGGTCCAGCCGGTTGGTGCATACCGATGACGAGAGGCCATAGGCGGTGCCGTTCGAGATGCGGATCGCGTCGTCGATGTCCTTGAAGCGGATCACCGGAGACACGGGCCCAAAGGTCTCCTGCTTGGCGACGGTCATCTCGGGATCCACGCGGTCGAGCACCGTCGGCGCGTAGAGCGCACCCTGGCGCTCGTGGCCGCACAGCAGCTTCGCGCCGGCCGCGATGGCTTCGTTGACCACCGACTCGAAGTGCTTTGCCGCCGCTTCGTCGATCACCGTGCCCATGTCGGTCTTTGGATCCATCGGATCGCCGTACTTCAACGCCTTGGTCTTTGCGACCAGCAATTCAACGAACTGGTCGGCAACGGCCTCATGCACCAGCATGCGCTTGACCGCGGTGCAGCGCTGGCCCGAGTTCTTGTAGGAGCCGCTGGCAGCGAGCGTTGCCGCCTCTTCGATGTCGGCATCGTCCATCACGATGATGGGGTCGTTGCCGCCGAGTTCGAGAATCTGCCGCTTGTAGGCGGCTTTGCCGGCGATGTACTTGCCGATGGCCACGCCGCCGGTGAAGGTCACCAGATCGACATCCGGGCTGGTCAGCATCTCGTCGGCGATCTCGCGCGGGTCGCCGGTGATGACCGACAGCATGGGAGGCGGCAGGCCCGCCTCGTACAGGATGTCGGCCAGGATGAAGGCGGTGAGCGGTGTCTTTTCGCTGGGCTTGAGGACCATGCGGTTGTTGGTGGCGATGGAGGGCGCGACCTTGTGGATGACCTGGTTCAGCGGGTGGTTGAACGGCGTGATGGCCGTGATCGCGCCCAGCAGCGGCTCTTTCAGGGTGTAGACCTTGCGGCTCTTGCCGTGGTGCGTGAGGTCGCAGGAGAACACCTGTCCGTCATCGACCAGCGCCTGGTTGGCTGCGAACAGCAGCACATCGGAGGCGCGGCCCACTTCATACAGCGAGTCCTTGCGGCACAGGCCCGATTCGAGCGTGATGGTGCGGGAGATTTCGTCCAGGCGCGAGGCGATGATCTCGCCCGCCCGCATCAGTATCTTGTAGCGCTCGTAGCGGGTCAGCGTGGGTTTGCAGTCCCGGGCGATGCGGTAGGCCCGCCTCACATCGTCCAGCGTGGCTTTCGGCACGGTGGCAATCACTTCACCGGTGTAGGGGTAGGTGACCTCGATACTGCGGTCGCAGTAGACCCGCTCACCGGCAATGCGCAAGGCCTCGCGGTGGATGGGCGCGGGCTTCAGACTGGCTTGGCTCATGGAGTGCTCCGCAATGCGTTTACTGGGCGTGGTTCAGTGCGATGTCGAGGGCATCGAAGTTGCGCAGCCGGCGGCTGGATGCGATGCCTGTGACGGGGCGGTTGCAGATCAACGGCACGCGCTGCTCGGAGACACCGCCATGGGAGCGCAGCGGGACCTCCAGCGCCGACAGGTCATGGCGGCTGGCCGAGGTGCCGATCACCGTGTCGCGATTGCTGACGACGACGATGTCGCCGATGCGGTCGGGGGGCAGTTCGAAACGCTTGGCCGCCTCGGCCCGCGACAGGACGGATTCCATGCCCGGCACCTGCTTGATGCGCTCGATCCACTGCGCGGCGGTGAACTCGTCGGGCGCATAGACGGTGGCAAAGGAGCCGAGTGCGCCGTGGTGCACCACGTAGGGGTCGGTGATGGGCAGGATCACCCGAGCCTTCTCGGGGCCGTACCATTCGTCGAGCACGTCCTGCAGATAGATGACGTTGGGCGAGCCGTCGGCACCATGCTTGTCGTTCATGCCGTGGTCGGCCGTCAGCACGATGGTGGCGCCGAGCGCGTCAAGCTGTGCCAGGTAGCCATCCATCATGGCGTAGAAGGCGTTCGCTGCGGGGCTGCCGGGAGCCGCCTTGTGCTGGACATAGTCGGTGGTCGAAAGGTACATCAGGTGCGGGCGGCTGGACTCCATCAGCTTGACGCCTGCCGCGAAGACGAACTCCGACAGCTCCGCGCTGTAGACCGACGGAACCGGCATGCCCACCATGTTCACCACGTCGTCGATCCCGTTCTCTTCAATGGTCGCCTCGTCGGACTTCTCGGAGGAGAAGCAGATGCCCTTCATCTTGTGGCCCAGGAGCTTGCGCAGCTTGTCCTTGGCGGTGACCACCGCCACCTTGGCGCCCTCATCGGCAAACGCGGCCAGGATGGTGCCTGCGCGCAGGTACTTGGGGTCGTTCATCATCACTTCCTGGCCGAGTTCGCGGTCGAAGAAGTAGTTGCCACAGATGCCATGGACCGAGGGCGGAGCACCCGTGACGATCGACAGGTTGTTCGGGTTGGTGAACGATGGAACCACGCAGTCGGCCAGCAGGTCTGCACCGGTTTTGCGCATGCGTGCCAGATAGGGCGCCACGCCTGCGGCAATGGCCGCATCCAGATAGGCGGGCTCGCAGCCGTCCACGCAAACGATGACGATCGGGCGCAGCATCCAGCGGTAGCTGCGGGCGTTGACTTGCAGTGTCTCCTGTGTCATTTCAGACTTCCTTTTGATGGGGTTGAGAGGTGAGGGCGGCGGTGGGCGTGTCGGTGCGGCCAAACGCCTTGTGCATGCGGGCGCGGCTGTCGGCAACGTGCTGGCGAAGCGCGAGCCCGGCGGCATCGGGGTTGCCGCTGGCAATGGCTTCGACAATGTGGCTGTGCTCATCTGCGGAGACCCTCAGGCCGCCGCCGCTGTCCAGCGCGCGCATGCGAAAGAGGTGCAGCTCCTTGACCAGGCGCTTGTAGGTTTCCGTGAGCTTGCGGCTGCCCGCTGTGTCGAGCAGGATCTCGTGGAACTGAAGGTTCAGCTGCGCGTACTGCTCCACGTCCTGCGCCAGGGCCGCAGAGCGCATGGCTTCCAGCATGGCGCGAAGGCGTTCGACGGCATCGGGCTGGATGGCAACGGCCACGCGCCGTCCGATGATTTCTTCCAGTGCCTCGCGCAGCTCATAAATTTCGTCCGCCTCCTCGAAGGCGATCTCCCTGACGAACACGCCACGGTTCTTCTCGTTGCGCACCAGCCCTGCCTCTTCCAATGCGCGCAGTGCCTCACGGATCGGGCCGCGGCTGGTGTTGAAGCGCTGGGAGAGCTCGCTCTCATTGATGCGGCTGCCGACGGGCAGCTCCCCGGTCATGATCAAACGCTCTATCTCTTCCTGCATCAGCATGGGCAGCGAGCTGGTCTGAAGAAATGCGAGGGCGGCGGAGTGATTGCTTGATGTCATGGATCGCAATCTTACGCCGATATTGAAAACTGTCAACAATTTACTATTGACAGTCTTCAGTTGGCAATTTACATTTCATTCACCGAGCATGGAGCAGCATGTGCCGGAGCCCGCCACTCACCCGTTCAGGGGATAGCAAGCCTTATCAGGAGAAACAGATGACGATGAAAGCAAGCACGCGCCGTCTCGCAGCCCTATGTCTCGCTGCGATCGGCCTTGTCGCCGGCAGCGCTGCCTGGGCACAGAGGACTCCGCTTCTGGTCTACACCGCGCTGGAGACCGACGCCATGAAGCTCTACAAGGACGCTTTCGAGAAAGCGAATCCAGACATCGAGGTGAAGTGGGTGCGCGATTCCACCGGAATCGTCACTGCCAAGCTGCTCGCCGAAAAGGCCAATCCACAGGCCGACGTCGTGGCGGGCCTGGCGGCCAGCAGCCTCGCGCTACTGCAGCAGGAGGGCATGCTGCTTCCTTATGAGCCCAAGGGGTTCAAGGAGCTCAATCCTGCCTACTCCGATACCGCAAGACCCCCTGCATGGGTCGGGATGGACGTTTGGGCCGCCACGATCTGCTTCAACCGGGTGGAGGCCCAGAAGCTGGGCCTGCCCAAGCCTGAAAGCTGGAAGGATCTGACTAAGCCCATCTACAAGGGCACCATCTCCATGCCCCATCCAGCATCCAGTGGTACGGGCTACCTGGATGTCTCCTCCTGGCTGCAGATGTGGGGCGATGCCGAAGGCTGGAAGTTCATGGACGCCCTGCACCAGAACATCGCGCAGTATGTGCACTCGGGGTCCAAGCCCTGCAAGCAGGCCGGTGCCGGCGAATTTCCGATCGGCATTTCCTTTGAGTTCCGGGCCCACCAGGTCAAGAAATCCGGTGCGCCTGTCGATCTCATCTTCCCCAAGGAAGGCCTTGGCTGGGACATCGAAGCCACCAGCCTGATGAAGACCAGTACCAAGCTGGAGCAGGGCAAGCGGTTCGCCGACTGGATGGCCACCAAGGAGGCCAACCAGATCTCGTCGCGCTGGTGGGCCGTCGTGGCCTATCCGGGCCTGGTATCGAAGCTGGAGGGCATCCCGGACAACTACGAGAAGCTGCTCGCCAAGAACGACATCAACTGGGCCGCGAAGAACCGCGAACGCATATTGGCCGAGTGGAGCAAGCGCTACGAAGGCAAGGCAGAGCCCAAGTAGGAAGCCCGGCGGCGTCCCATCAGAAGAACCCACGGGGGACGCAGTCTGCAGCCCCACAACCACGAGTGCGAAACATGGACATGACCGATACCCGATTCATCGCCAGCCAGATACCGGCCGCGCCCCCTGCTGCGCTCGAGATTGTGGGCGTCCGCAAAGACTTTGAGACCTTCAGCGCGCTGCGCGACGTGCACCTGCGGGTCAACAAGGGCGAAATGCTGTGCTTCCTCGGCCCCTCGGGCTGCGGCAAGACGACGCTGCTGCGCATCATCGCAGGCCTAGAAACACAGACGTCCGGGCAGATCCTGCAAGACGGCAAGGACGTCTCCTGGCTGCCCCCGGATGGGCGGGACTATGGGATCGTCTTCCAGTCCTATGCCCTCTTTCCCAATCTTTCGATTGCCGAGAACGTGGGCTATGGGCTGGTCAACAGCCGCGCCAGGAAGGCGGAAATCAAGGCGCGCGTCGAGGAGTTGCTGAAGCTCGTCGGCCTGCCGACCTCCGGCCACAAGTATCCCAGCCAGCTGTCCGGCGGACAACAGCAGCGCGTGGCGCTGGCCCGGGCCCTGGCCACACGCCCCGGCCTTTTGCTGCTCGATGAGCCGCTGTCCGCACTCGACGCGCTGGAGCGCATCCGGCTGCGCGGAGAGATTCGCCGGCTGCAAAAGCAGGTGGGCATCACCACCATCATGGTCACGCACGACCAGGAAGAAGCACTGTCCATGGCGGACCGCATCGTGGTCATGAACCATGGGGTGATCGAGCAGGTCGGGAACCCCATGGATATCTACGAACGGCCCGCCACGCCGTTCGTGGCGGATTTCGTCGGCAAGGTCAACGTGCTGCGCTCCGTGGCGCTGGGGAATCAGCGTTTTCAGGTGGGGGACATGGAGCTGGAGTGCAGCGCCTGCGATGGGCGGTTCGAGCCCGGCGAAGACGTGAATCTCTATCTGCGACCCGAGGACCGTGCGGTCGAGAACCTGGACCACAGCACCGCCAACCGGCTGCAAGTGCTGGTCACCAAGGTCGAGTTCCTGGGCGGGCTGTGCATTGCCGAGGTGACGGCCGATGCGCTGCATGGGCAAACGCTGGGACTGCACTTTTCCCTCAATCAGCTCCATGACCTCGGCATCCGAGAAGGCAATACCATCGACATTGCCCTGCGGGCCAACCGCATCCGTGCCTTTTCTGCGCGCAGGCCCGGGCCATGACCGCACTGTCCCGCCCCTCCGCTGCCATGACGGCAACCCCACTGCGGCCCATGCTGCGCTGGAGCCGTGACGAGACCATCGCACGGGCCATTCTGCTGGCCGTGATGGCCATGCTGCTGGTCTTTCTGGTGGCACCACTGCTGACCATCCTGGCGCAGGCCGTACAGGACAAGAGCGGCCGTTTCGTCGGCCTCACGCACTTCATCACCTACTTCAAGACCCCCAGCCTTCTGGGCGCGGCGTGGAATTCGATCTGGGTGTCTGCCGCCGTGGTGGCGATCTCCGTGCCTCTGGCCTTCGTGTTCGCCTATGCGCTGACCCGCAGCAGCATACCGATGCCACTCAAGGCGGTCTTTCGGCTGATCGCGCTGATCCCTTTGCTGGCGCCTTCACTGCTGTCCGCCATATCGTTCGTGCAGTGGTTTGGAAACCAGGGCGCACTCAAGTTCCTGCTGGGCGGCATGTCGATCTACGGGGCGCCGGGAATCATCCTCGCCGAGGTGTACAACACCTTCCCGCATGCCCTGATGATTCTGGTCACGGCCCTGTCGCTCGCCGACGGCCGGCTGTACGAGGCGGCCACTGCGCTGCGCACGCGGCCGGTTCGCCAGTTCATGACCATCACGCTGCCATCGTGCAAGTACGGCCTCATCAGCGCGGCCACCGTGGTCTTCACCTATGTGATCAGCGATTTCGGTGCGCCCAAGGTGATCGGGGGCAACTTCAACGTGCTGTCGGTGGACGTTTTCAAGCAGGTCGTGGGGCAGCACAATTTCTCCATCGGCGCCGTTGTCGGCATGCTGCTGCTGATTCCGTCGGTCATTTCCTTCGTGATCGACTACGTGGTGCGGCGCAAGCTGAAGGCACAGCTCACGGCCCGCTCGGTGCCTTACGTCCCCAAGCGGCGCAAGGTCGCCGATGCGCTGCTCACGCTCTTCTGCACGGTGGTCTGTGGCCTGCTTCTGGCCACCATCGGCATGGCTATCTACACCTCGCTGATCTCCCTGTGGCCCTATGACCTTTCGTTCACGCTGAAGCACTACCACTTCGTGCTGATCGAGAGCGACATGGCGGCTGCCTACGGCAACAGCCTGCTCGTCGCCATGGTCACCGCAGTGGCGGGTTCGCTGATCGTGTTCGTGGGGGCCTACCTCATCGAGAAGACGCGCAACCTCGGCCTGATGCGGCCGGCCATGCACCTGATGGCCGTGCTGTCCATGGCGGTGCCGGGCCTGGTGCTCGGGCTGGGTTACGTGATGTTCTTCAACCATCCCGCGAATCCGCTGAACTTTCTGTACCAGACGATGGCGATCCTGATCATCTCGATGGTCATCCATTACTACACCTCCAGCCACCTCACCGCCATCACGGCGCTCAAGCAGCTGGACAACGAGTTCGAGGCCGTATCCGCGTCCCTCAAGGTCCCCTTCTTCAAGACCTTCATGCGGGTCACCGTGCCCGTGTGCCTGCCGGCCATTCTCGATATCGGGCGCTATTTCTTTGTGGTGTCGATGGCCAGCCTGTCGTGCGCGATCTTTCTCTACACGCCCGAGACCATCCTCGCCTCGGTAGCGATCATGCACCTGGACGATGCCGGTGACATCGGGCCCGCGTCTGCACTGGCCAGCCTGATCGTGATCACCTCGACGCTGGTGTGCATTGCCTACTCACTGCTCACGCGTGTGCTGTTGTCACGCACCCAGGCCTGGCGCAACCTGGCCCGCAGCTGACCTTCACCTCCCAACCCGGTTCCCTTCCCCCGCCTGGAGACAAACCATGAGCCAAAACCCCACCCCCATCCTGCTGACCCCCGGCCCTCTCACCACCTCTGACCGCACGCGCCAGGCCATGCTGCGCGACTGGGGGTCATGGGACACGGACTTCAACCAGATCACCGCGCGCATTCGCAAGAACGTGTTGGAGATCGTGCATGGCACAGGCACGCACGAGTGCGTCCCCCTGCAGGGAAGTGGAACTTTTTCAGTGGAGGCCGCCATCGGCACCATCGTTGCGCGCAACGGCCATGTGCTCGTACCGAACAACGGTGCGTATTGCCAGCGCCTGGCCAAAATCTGCAAGGTCATCGGCCGCAAGGTCAGCACCATCGACTACACGGAAGACAGGCGAGTGTCGCCCGCCGATGTGGACCGCGCACTGGCTGCCGACCAGAGCATCACCCACGTGGCGGTGGTGCATTGCGAAACCGGAACCGGCGTTCTCAATCCCCTGCACGAAATCGCTGTGGTGGTCGCCAAGCATGGTCGTGGACTGATCATCGATGCGATGAGCTCCTTTGGTGCATTGGAGATCGATGCCCGCCAGACACCATTCGATGCGGTCATCGCCGCATCCGGGAAATGCCTCGAAGGCGTTCCCGGCATGGGCTTCGTCATCGTCAACCGCGGTGTTCTTGAGGCCTGCGAAGGCAACTGCCACTCTCTGAGCATGGACCTCTACGACCAATGGGTCTACATGGAAAAGACCACGCAATGGCGCTTCACGCCGCCGACGCATGTCGTGGCGGCGCTTGACTCGGCGATCACCCAGTACCTGGAGGAGGGTGGCCTCCCGGCGCGTGGCGGACGCTACGCGCGCAACTGCAAGGCACTGATCGACGGAATGGCGGAATTGGGTTTTCGCCCGTTTCTCGATCCTGCCATCCAGGCACCGATCATCGTCACCTTCCATGCGCCGGCCGACCCGGCTTACGAGTTCAAGGCGTTCTACCAGGAGGTCAAAAAGCGTGGCTACATCCTCTATCCCGGCAAACTCACGCAGCTTGAAACATTCCGCGTAGGCTGCATCGGTCACTTCGGCGATGCGGGGATTCCCGGTGCCGTGGCGGCTGTAGCCGATGCGCTCGAATCAATGGGCGTACGCCAGGTATCCGTCTTGGAGAAAGCCTGAACTCCGGGGGCTGCGCAGCAGAAGGCATCGAAGCGAAACGCTCGAAACCCGAGGCGCGTTGGGTGCTGCGACAAGCCCAGGGCGGGCCCCTGCGCGCAGGAGGCCGTACCTGACGAGACCGGGCGTTGCAGCCGGTGCTCCTTTTGCCGCGCAGGCTCCTGGGCTGATTATTTGGCCCGATGTATTGACAGTGAAGTTCCCACAGGCAGCCCATGTCGCATTTCAAGACGCTCAAGATCCAGATCCTGGCACTGTCCTCGGCCTGCCTGGTCATCGCGCTGTTGGTACTGACCGTGGCGAATGTCCTGATGGCGCGCAGCCAGGCCCGGGGCAGCCTGATTGCGCAGAGCTTGGCCACTGCCAAGAGCCATGTGCAAACCATCGAAGAATGGGGGCAGGCCAAGGCGTTGGTCGTCGGGACCGCAGTGGCCGCCTTCGAAGACCCGGAGCCTGCCAAGACCCTGGCGTTCCTGCGCGATGCTGGAAAGTTCTCCACGGTCTATTTCGGCTTTTCCGACAAGAGGTACGTTTTTTCGGAAACGCGCAACTACCCGGCCAGCTACGATCCCACCGCCCGGCCTTGGTACAGGCATGCAGTCGCGGCCGGTGGCCCGGCAATCACTGCGCCCTACAGGACAACGGATGGAAAGCTGGTCGTCTCGTTTGTCTTGCCAGTACGCGCAGAGGGGACTATCAAAGGGGTCGCTGCAGGGGATGTCTCCATGGAAACCGTGGTGGACACGGTGGCGTCGATCAAGCCCACACCGCAGAGCTTTGGATTCATGGCGTCAGGCGACAGCAAGATCATTGCCCACCCTGATGCAGCGTTGGTCTTGAAGCCGCTGACGGATCTCTCCAATGAGTTGAGTTCGGAACGCTTGTCTGCTGCGGCCAATGCCCATAGCGTGCTGCCGGTGGAGATTGACGGCCGCACCCGGTTGCTCACGGTGGTTCCCATCAGGGGCACGACCTGGATGCTGGTGGTGGCTCTCGACGAGCGCGAGGCGCTGGAGCCCATGCGCGCCATGCTGACGACTTCCGTCCTGTCGAGCATAGTGGTGTTGGCAGTCGCGGTTGCGTTGCTGGCGGCTGTGCTGACGCAGCGGCTGCGCAGGCTCACCCAAGTGCGCGATGCAATGCAGGAGGTGGGCGAAGGCAGCGGGGATCTGTCGCGCCGCATCGATGCGCATGGTGCCGATGAGCTGGCCCAAATCGCATCGAGTTTCAACAACTTCGCTGGCAAGCTCTCGGGAGTGCTGGCCCAGATCCGCGAGACCAGCAGCTCGGTACGCGTGGCGGCACAGGAGATCGCCACCGGCAACCACGACCTGAGCGGACGCACCGAGCTGTCGGCCGCCAGCCTGCAGGAGACATCGGCCTCCATGCAGCAACTCACCGAGACCGTACGCCAGAACGCCGATGCCGCCCGCCAAGCCAACCAGCTCGTGGCCCAGGCCTCCGATGTGGCCCAGCGCGGCGGCACCGTGGTGGGCCGCGTTGTGACCACCATGGAGCAGATCAATGCAGCCTCCAAAAAGATCAACGACATCATCGGGGTGATCGATGGCATCGCATTCCAGACCAACATCCTCGCGCTCAATGCGGCCGTTGAGGCAGCGAGGGCTGGTGAGCAAGGTCGGGGGTTTGCCGTGGTGGCTGGCGAGGTGCGCAGCCTTGCACAGCGCAGCGCAGAGGCGGCGCGCGAGATCAAGGGGCTGATCAATTCTTCTGTGGAGCAGGTCGAGAACGGTTCGCGGCTGGTGCACGATGCAGGTACCACCATGGTCGACATCGTCACCTCGGTCCAGCGCGTAGCGGACATCATGGCCGAGATCACAGCGTCGACCAACGAACAAAGCACCAGCATCGGTGAGGTCGGTCAAGCCGTGGCCCATCTGGACCAGATGACCCAGCAAAATGCCGCCCTGGTGGAGCAAAGCGCCGCCGCAGCGCAAAGCCTCAAGGACCAGTCGGAGCGCCTGTCCGAGGTAGTGGGTACCTTTCGCCTGTCCACGGACACGGCGTATTCAGCGCCGCGCCTGGTTGCGCCGGGGCGCCGCTCTTGACGATGGTCTCGGACGGCAAGTCGAGCAGGGGCAGGTGTTTGTCGTCCACCAGAGCCATCACTGCTGTGAGCCGCAGGTCCCGCAATGCCGACTCAGACTCCAGCAGACCGTTGTGCCGCTTTGCCGACCCCTCGGCGCACCATGATCGTGTACGGCGCTCCCGTCACCGGCTCCAGGTGTGAGGCGATGGCGCTGAACCCTGCGCGGGCATAGAAGCTCTCGTTGCGCGCGGAAAAGGTCTCCAGGTAGCAAGCCACGCCCGCCTGGTCCGCCGCGGCCAACGTGGGCGCCAGCAGCCGGGCACCGAGGCCCTGGCCCTGCGATGCGGGGTCGATGCCCAGGATGGACAGGTACCAGGCACCCCCCAGCCCGACACCGCTGGCGCGCGCTCCCATGAAGGCGATGATCTGGCGGTAGTTGTCCATGCCGCGCGGACCCAGCACGGTCTGCAGGTAGTCCACCTTGGCCTGTGCGTCGGTCGCTTCGGCTTCGGCCGGGCGGGGCAGGGTCCACAGCGCGGCGCCCAGGCGCTCGTCCTGCAGCAGTGTGCACTGGCCGCTGCGCTGTGCCTCGAGCAGCGAATAGTCCAGGTACTGCGACAGCACCGCCCGGCGCCCCTGCGCATCGGGCGCGAAGTCAGCCGTGATGGCCAGGTAAAAGGGGTCGTCGGCCAGCGATGCGGCCAAGGCGGGGACTGAAGGGTGAAGGACAGAGGAAGGCATGGGCGTGGAAGTTAGCAGATTGCCGGTATCAATGCTGCGGCTCCACCTGGGGCAGGAACTCGATGCCCGTCCTCTTCACCAGCTCCTGGTAGCTGATCGGCGGGCCCGCCCTTTCGTCCTCGCGGTTCGCCTGCCAGTGCACCCATGCGCGCTGGGTGCTGGCGTCGTACACCAGCTTGAACAGGTAAGCGGGCACGCGCACCTGGTTGGCCCCGACGGCGGGGCTGCCGGCCGTGAAGACCGGGCCGGTGATGACGTACACATCGCCGCGTGCCCGCAGCACGTAGCGCCGCGTGTCCTGCTCGATGCGGGCCCAGGGGCCCCCATTCTGCTTGGGATCCTGCGGAACCATGTTGGCCAGCGAGAAGCTCTGCGCCATGGCCGTGGGGGTGGACATGTCCGCCGCCGGGGCCATGTGCCCGCGGCTGTAGCCCGAGCGTTTGTAGTCGTCGAGTTCGGCGCGCTCGCCGCGGGGCAGGCGGGCATCGGCAAAGAACTTGTTGGAGCGCTTCTCGTCGGCGCCTTCCAGCACTTGGCGGTTCAGGCGCTGGGCCACGTAGACGGGCGTGCGGGTCTCGCCGCTGTGCAGCACGGCAAAGGCCTCGTAGCACAGTTCGCGCTGCAGGGCGCGGCGCGGCACCGGCGGCGGCTTGCCGCCCACGAAGAACTGCGGGCACTGCACGAAGCCCGTGGGCTGCGTGCTGCGCAGGCCGGCGATGCGGTCAAGAAAAGTGGAGGGAGTGCGGGCGAAGGAGGGAGCGGCGGCGCCGAGGACCAGCGCCAGGGCCGTGGCCCCACGCGCGGCGCGGGGCCAGGAAAAAAGCAGATTCAAAACAGGGTGTGAAAGCAGCGAAAGGGCGCTGATTGGACCACCCCTGTGGGCCTGTTTTGGCCTTACGGGTTGCAGTGCTGCAAGGTTTTTCTGCTGCTTGCAGTGCTTACGTTTGGAGGCTGGAAATCGACCCCGTCACAGCTCTTTCGCGTAGACGATGAACCCATGGTGTTTGGCCACCTTGTCGTACAGCACGCGACCTGCCGCATTGGTCTCCTGCGTCTGCCAGTACACGCGCGACGAGCCGGCCGCACGGGCCTGCTCGTACACGGCTTCGATCAGCATGCGACCGACGCCCCGGCCGCGCACGGCCTCGCGGGTGAACAGGTCGCTGAGGTAGCAGACCGGCTCGATACGGGTCATGCTGCGGTGGAACAGGTAGTGGGTCAGGCCCAGCAGCGCGCCGGTGCCTTCCTCCTGCGCCACCAGGCAGTGCACCGGCTCGGAGGGGTCCAGGAAGCGCTGCCAGGTGCTCTCGGTGATGTGCTCGGGCAGGGCGGTGGCGCCAAAGCGCCCGTAGAAGGCGTTGTAGCCGTCCCAGAGCGGGCGCCAGGCGGCGTAGTCCTCTTTTGCGACAGGGCGGACGGTCACTGAAGCGGCCATGCTGGAACTCCTCTGCGAACGGAAGGTGGCTTATCGGTTGAGCACGCGCCCGGGGTTCATGATGCCCTGCGGGTCCAGCGCCTGCTTGACGGCGCGCATCATCGACAGGGCCACGGGCGATTGGTACTTTTCGAGCTTGTCGGCCTTGAGTTCGCCAATGCCGTGCTCGGCCGAGAAGGAGCCGCTGAACTCGGCCACCGCGTCGTACACCAGCTGGTGCACATGCTCCTCGTGGTCGCGCAGGAAGGCCTTGGGGTCGCCTTCAACAGGCGCCTGCACGTTGTAGTGCAGGTTGCCGTCGCCCAGGTGGCCGAAGTTCACCAGGCGCACGCCGGGGATCTCGCGGCGCAGCACGGCGTCGGTGTGGGCCACGAAGGCGGGGATGCGCGAGATCTGGATGGAGATATCGTGCTTGATATTCAGGCCTTCTTCGGCCTGCGCGAGCGGAATGTTCTCGCGGATGTGCCACAGCTGCTGCGCCTGGGTGAGGTTTTCGGCCACCACGGCGTCGGTCACGCAACTGGCTTCGAAGGCGGTTTCGAGCAGCGCCTCGAAGCGGCCGCGCGCATGCTCTTCGGATTCGCTGTCGGAGTTTTCGAGCAGCACGCACCAGGGAGCGTTCTCGTCGCCGAGGAAGGGCACGCGCAGCTGCGGCATGTGTTTGCCCACCAGGCTCAGCGCGAACTGGCCCATCACTTCAAAGCCCGTGAGGCCAGCGCCCAGCTGCTTGTGCGCCAGGCCCAGCAGGGCCACGGCGTGTTCCATCGACGGCACGGCGGCCCAGGCCGTGAGGCGGGCGGCGGGCTCGGGGTAGAGCTTGAGCGTGGCGGCGGTGATGATGCCCAGCGTGCCTTCGCTGCCGATGAACAGGTCGCGCAGGTCGTAGCCCGTGTTGTCCTTGCGCAGGCCCTTGAGGCCGTCCCACACCTCGCCCTGGGCGGTGACCACCTCGAGGCCCAGGCACAGGTCGCGCGCATTGCCGTAGCGCACCACCTGCGTTCCGCCCGCATTGGTGCCCAGGTTGCCGCCGATGGTGCAGCTGCCCTCGGCCGCCAGCGAGAGGGGGAACAGCACACCCGCATTGCGCGCCACGTCCTGCAGGTTCTGCAGGATGCAGCCGGCCTCCACCGTCATGGTGAGGTTGTCGGTGTCGATGCTGCGCACCGCGTTCATGCGCGTGAGGCTCAGCACGATCTGCGTGCCGGAATCATCGGGTGTCGAGCCCACGGCCAGGCCGGTGTTGCCGCCCTGCGGCACGATGGTGGTTCCCGCCGCCGCGCAGGCCGCGACCACGGTGGCCACCTCCTGCGTGGTGGCGGGGCGCACCACGGCCAGGGCCTTGCCGCGCACGCGGCGGCGCCAGTCCTGTTCCCAGGCGGTGAGGTCGCCCTCGGTGATCACGTGGGCAGGGCCGACGAGGGTGCGCAAGGTGTCGAGCAAGGTGGTCATGGACAAGCGTCTTCTTCAGTTCGAGGGAGGGGGATGGCGCGCGGCGGCTGGCATCAAGAGGCCGGCGTGGCCGCGGCGGCTGCCGCCGCCTTCGCGTTGCGCTGGCGCAGCCGCACGTGCAGTGTGCAGGCCACGAACAGGGCCAGGCACAGCGCGACCTCGGCCCAGGCCAGCCATTGCGACGGCGGCCTGTCGCTCCAGCCGCGCACCACGCCTTCGGTGAAGTACAGCCAGATCACCAGGCTGACCCAGCGGTAGGTGTACATGCGGTTCTTGAGGATGCCCGCCAGCGGGATGCACAACGGCAGCGCCTTGAGCGCGAGCCAGGTCCCGCCGGGCCGCAGGGGCGCCAGCACCAGTTCCCAGGCCAGGCACAGGACGATGAGCGCCAGCAGGCTGCCGGTGGCCAGCCAGCGTGTGGCACGGACGCCGCTGTCGGCGGGGCTGGAAGGGAGGGCGGGGGCTCTGGGGGATGCGGTCATTGGGGTGGCATCATATCGGCCATGCCTTTTTCCTTACAGACAGTAGCGTCGCGCTTCGAGGCGCTGATCACGGAACTGTCGCACTTTCCCTGGAAAACCACCGCGCTGACCCTGCGTGAACGCTTTCGCGAGGACCATCTGGGACTCACCGCCAGCAGCCTGACCTTCACCACCATCCTCGCGCTGGTGCCGTTTTTTGCCGTCGCCCTGGCCGTGTTCACGGCATTCCCCATCTTTGGAAAGCTGCAGGACGTGTTGCAGCGCTGGCTGGTGGACAGCCTGGTACCCGACAGCATCTCCCGCCAGGTGCTGGGCTACCTCACCCAGTTCGCGGCCAAGGCCAGCGGCCTGGGCGTGGCGGGTTTCAGCATCCTGCTGGCCACGGCGCTGGCGCTGATCCTCACGATCGACCGCACGCTCAACGACATCTGGCGCGTGCAGCGCCTGCGGCCGCTGGGGCAGCGGGTGCTGATCTACTGGGCGGCCATCACGCTGGGCCCGCTGCTCATGGGGGCGAGCCTGGCGCTCACCTCGTATGTGATGTCGGCGTCCGGCGGGTTGGTCAAGCGCCTGCCCGACGGCGTGCAGCTGCTGTTCGATTCGATCCAGTTCCTCGTGCTGGCGGCGGGCATGGCGTCGCTGTACCACTATGTGCCCAACACCCCGGTGAAGTGGCGCCACGCGTGGACCGGCGGGCTCTTCGTGGCCGTGTGCATGGAGCTGGCCAAGAAGGTGCTGGCGCTGTACCTGGGCAACGTGCCCACCTATTCGGTGGTGTACGGCGCGTTCGCCACGCTGCCCATCCTGCTCATCTGGATCTACGTGGCCTGGGTCATCGTGCTGCTGGGGGCGGTGGTCACGGCCTACCTGCCCAGCCTTCTCGCGGGGGTGGCGCGGCGTGGAACCGTGGCGGGCTGGACGTTCCAGCTGGCCGTGGAGGTGCTGCAGGAGCTGCACCGGGCCCGCTTCCACGCCATGAAGGGGCTGCGGCCGAGCCAGCTGGCGCAGCGGCTGCGCGTGGACATGCTGCAGCTGGAGCCGGTGCTGGAGGCGCTGACGGCCCTGGACTGGGTGGGGCAGGTGAGCGATGCGGCGATGAGCGTGTCGGACGTGCCCGAGTCCCGGTACGTGCTGCTGATCGACCCGCAGAACACGCCGCTGGAGCCCCTGGTGCACAAGCTCCTGCTGGAACGCTCCACGAGCCTGGAGCCCCTGTGGGCGCGCGCGGGGCTGGGCGGCCTGCATGTGCGCGACGTGCTGCAGGCAGAGTAGGCCGTGGCTGGCCAGGCGGTCCGCTCCATTGGTTTGCTATTATTTTTATAGCTATCCGCGCATTGCAGTGAAGCGCCGTGGCCTGTTGGAGTCAGAAATCACAGGGATACCTTCCCCGTCCAGATGTCCTTGTACATCACCCAGTCGCCCATGAAGCTGTACAGGGGCCGCTTGAAGCTGGCCGGCTTGTTCTTCTCGAAGCCGAAGTGCCCCACCCACGCGAAACCGTAGCCGCAGAGCAGGCCGTACAGCAGGTACTGCGGCTTGCCCGTGGCGATGAGCATCGCCAGGCACACCAGCGTCAATGTCGAGCCGGCGAAGTGCAGTCTGCGGCAGGTGCGGTTGCTGTGCTCGCTCAGGTAGAAGGGGTAAAACTCCGCGAAGCTCTTGAAGGCGCGCGGATCGGTCGTGGGGGCGGCGCTGAGGTCCATCGTTGTCTCCTGGTTGTTTTCAAGCGCTTTATACGCCCAAGCCCGTCCCCATGGCGTGCCGGGTTTGACAGGCGCCGCCGCGTGGTATTTAATTAATCGACTAATCGATCTATTAATAACCGTGCGAGGTGTGCGATGCGGACCGTGAACCCCGAGCGCCACCAGGCGCGGCGACAGCAGATCCTGGAGGCCGCGGTGGCCTGCTTCATGCGCAAGGGGTTCCATGCCACGCGCACGGCGGAGATCTGCGCCGAGGCGGGCATGAGCCCCGGCAACCTGTTCCATTACTTCCCGACCAAGGAGGCCATCGTTGCCGCCATCGTCGAAGAAGACCAGCGCGAGACCGCCGGGCGCTATGCCGCGGCGGCCCGCGCCCGGAACCTCTACCAGGCGCTCCAGGACATCGTGGAGGAGAGCATCGCCCAGCTGACCGACCCCGTGTACCTGCGCATCGGCGTGGAGGTGCTGGCCGAAGCGGTGCGCAACCCGCTGGTGTTTGCGAGCGTGGCCGACAGCGAGGCGGGCCGCAAGGCGGCCCTGGTGCATCTGCTCGGCGCGGCCGTGGAGCGCGGGCAGGCCCGCCTCGCCCTGCCGCCGGCGCAGGCGGCGGACTGGATCCTGCTGCTGCTGGACGGCGCCTTTGGCCGGGCCATGGTGGAAGAGCGCTTCGACGCCGCTGCCTGCCGCACGCTGGTGCTGGGCGCGCTCGCGGCGGTGGTGGTGCCGGCCGCATGACGCGCGTGGCTTGCCCCGCCATGGACACCAACCCCTCGCTCCCGGACGGCAACCCGGCCCAGCCCGCCGGGGCGGCGGACCGCGAACATGCCATCGACGCGCTGCGGGGATTTGCCCTGCTGGGCATCGCCATGGTCAACGCGGGCAGCTTTGCGTCCACCTACTTCGGGGTGGGCGTGTCCGACCCGGCCTTCTCGCGGCCCGTGGACCATGCCGTGCGCTGGTTCGTGGCGCTGGTCTTCGAGACCAAGTTCTATCTGCTTTTCTCGCTGCTGTTCGGCTACAGCTTTGCGCTGCAGATGGACTCGGCCCAGCGCTCGGGCGGCGCGTTCGTGCCGCGTTTCCTGCGGCGCCTTCTGGGGCTGGGGCTGCTGGGGCTGGCACATGCCTGGCTGCTGTTCGCGGGGGACATCCTGGTGACCTATGCACTCCTGGGCCTCGTGCTGCTGGCGCTGGGCCGGCTGCGCCCCGTGGCCGCCGTGGCGCTGGCCCTGGGGTTGCTGGGCATCACGGCCTGGGGCTGGGGGGCGATCGCCTGGCTGATGGCGCTGGCCCCGCCGCTGGACCTGCCCGTGGCCGAACTGCACGCCAAGGCGCAGCAGGCCGCGCAGGCCTACCGCGCCAGCGTGCAAGAGGCGATCGCGCAGCGGGGCCGCGACATGGCCGATGGCGTGTGGTTCGTGCTGGTGTTCGTCCAGGGGCCCTGCGCGCTGGCCATGTTTTTGCTGGGGCTGGCGGCTCGGCGCTCGGGCTACCTGGCCAGGGTGGCGCGGCAGCCGGCCCGGCTGCGCCGATGGATGGCGTGCTGCCTGCCCGTGGGCGCGGCGGGGGCCTGGTTCTACGCGTCCGTGCAGCCCGGGGCCAGCAGCGTCACCCACCCCGAGCACCTGGGGCTGGCCGCGTTGGCGGTCGATCTGGCCACGGCGCCATTCCTTACCTTCGGGTACGTCGCGGCGCTGCTCTGGCTGCTGCAAAGCGGCCCCGCCGGCCGCCGGCTGGGCGCGGTGCTGGAACCGGCGGGGCGCATGGCGCTGTCGAACTACCTGCTGCAGTCGCTGGTGGGGGCGCTGGTGTTCACGGCCTACGGCTGGGCGCTGGTGGGCCAGGTGGCGCCGCTTCTGGTGGGGCTGGGCGTGCTCGTACTGTACGGTGCCCAGCTGGCGCTGAGCCGGCACTGGATGGCCGCCCCGCCTATGGCCCGGTGGAGTGGCTGCTGCGCGCCGTCACGCTCTGGCAGCGGCCGGCATGGCGGCGCCGCGCGCGCTGACGGCGAGAGCGCGCACGGTGGACGCGGGGATGCGGGCCGGCCGCGCCCTGCCGTGCTGGTTCAGCGGGCCAGGAAGTCCCGCAGCGCGAACAGCGTTTCTTCCGGCGCTTCGGTCATCTGGTTGTGGCCCACCGGCAGGGGCGCGACCTGCACTGTCCTGCCCGCCGTGCGCGCGGCGTTGACCAGGCCCTGCGCGGCCTTGGGCGCGGTCATCTGGTCCTGCGCACCCAGTGCAAACAGCACGGGGCAGGTGAGCTGGGCCATGGCCGCTTCGCCGCCGCCATAGCTGTCGCAGGCGACGAAACCCCGGTGAAACACGTTGACGGCGGGGTTGCTGCGCAGCACCTTGCGCCCGAGCGCCATGCCGGCGCCAAACACCCAGGTGCCGGGGCCCAGGGCCGAAGGGGGCGCCGCCAGCGTGCTGCGAGAAAACACGTTGACCATGCGCATGGCCTTCTCGGGATCGCTTTGCGAGGCCTCGATGAGCGCGGGCGACACCTTCATGGGAAACGCCGTGCCCACCAGCACCAGATGGCTGATGCGGTCCTTGAGCCGCGCGGCCGCCTCCATGGCGATGAGCGAACCCCAGCTGTGCCCCACCAGCGCCGCCCGCTGCACGCCGGCCGCGTCCAGCAGCGCGCCAATGAAGTCGGCGCCCTGCTCCACCGAGGCGGGCGCGTCGCCGCCGCTTCTGCAGTGGCCGGGCAGGTCGATGGCCAGCACGTTCCAGCCGTGGTTGGCCATGTAGCGGCTTTGCAGGGCCCAGACACTGTGGTCGTTCAGCACGCCATGGATGAAGACCACGGTGGGCTTGGATGCATCGAAGGCCTTGCCCCCGGTGTAGCAGTAGACGGGGCTCTCGTTGACTTGAAGTTGCATGGCGTGTTCCTGTGTTCGCTCTCTTGTGTGGATTGTCTCGGTGGAAAAGGGGCATGGGGCTGGCGCCTAGCCAGGTGCCTGTCCGGTTGGGGCCATCGCGCGGTGCGTGTCCAGCGCCTCCAGCCAGCGCCGCGCGGTATCGCGAATGCGGTCGCTCGGGTCGTGTGCCGCCGTGGCTTGCGCCAGGGAGCGCAGGTGGGCCGCATCCTGCTTCCAGTAGCCCAGGCCCAGCACGGCCAGGAAGCGCACGGTTTCCTCGGCATCGTCCGTGGCGGCGCGCGCCAGCGCGGGCACGATGCGCGGAGCCCTTTCGCTGCCCAGGGCGCGGTCTCCCAGTGCCATGGCAGCGTGCTGGCGCACGAGCGGCGTGGGCGAGCCCAGGCCGCGCAGGGCTTCGTCCACGTCCGCCGGGCCCAGTGTGCAGGTGCCGCGCCCCGGAGCCAGCTTGCCCTGCAGGGCCAGCCGGAGGGCCGGATGCTGCAGGACGGCGTGTTCCAGGGGGGCATAGTCCAGCGGGCGGGGCTGAAGGCACCGGTCCCGAAAGGGCCCCAGCGGCGCGGCCAGGCCGCTGGCGACCAGGTCGTCCGCCAGCGTGCCCACCTGCGACAGCAGCCACCGCCCATCCCCCAGCTGCCCCAGCGCGCAGGCGCACCCGAGCCGGCCCGCGCGGCCAAGGTGGGCCCGGCTGCCGCGTGGGACCGGCCGCAGCAGGTGGTGGCGCAGGGCGTCCAGCACCTCGGGGCTGGCGGATCCGATGTCGCCCAGGAGCCTGGCCGCGATGGACTGCGTGTCCGCGCGCTCCAGCAGCGCCAGCAAGGCGGGCACCGCGACGGGGCCGAGCCGCCGCAGCGCGTGTTCGGTGTCCTGCGTGGCATGGTCCACGGCTTGTTGGCGGCCCAGGCCCAGCTCGGGCGCGGCTTCATTGCGCAGGCATGCCAGGTGATAGCGCAGTTGCTGGTCCGGGGGCAGTGCTTCCACGCGCAGCGCCTCCGCGATGGCGGCCGCATGGCCGGGAAGCAGGGCGGCGAAGGCATCGTCTCCCAGGCAGCGCCGGGCCCACTGCACGCCCTCGTCGCTGTCCTCATGCAGCAGCACGGCGAAGTCCGGCGTGAGCCGGTCCGACCAGGGCAAGGCCCGCAGCGCGGTGCGCAGGCGCTGGCATGCGCGCACCAGGGCCTCCAGGCATTGCTGCTCGGTGGCCCGCCAGTGCGCCACGTCGCCGCGACAGGCATGTGCCTGCAGCTCCTGCTGCATCCGGGCCAGGGCTGGGCTGTCGGCCGGCAGGTCAGGCCAGCCCCAGTCCGCCGGATTCCAGCGCAGGCTGTACAGCGTGCCGCCCCCGCCGTCATCGCCGCCGCCCTTGGCCTGGGCGTAGGCCTGTTCGCTGTTCAGCGCGATCGCGGGCAGGAAGAGGGGGCCATCAAGCTCGCGGCCCATGCCGGCCAGGGCGACCGCATAGAAGCGGTGCTCCGGGTGCCGGGCAAGGACGGCGCTGGCCACCGGGAGCGCGGCGTCAAGGAAGGCCTGCTCGAAGGCGTCCCAGGAAAACACGGGCTGTGGGGCTGCGGCTTGCATCGGCGTGGCTGGCGTGGTCGGGCCCAGGCCTTCAGGCGGCCTTCTCTGCGGCCTTGAGGGCGCGCTTCAAATCGTCGATCAGGTCGTCGGCATCCTCCAGCCCGATGGACAGGCGGATCGTGCCCTGCGTGATGCCGGCACCCGCCAGGGCCTCGTCGCTCATCCGGAAATGCGTGGTGCTGGCCGGGTGGATCACCAGGCTGCGGCAGTCGCCCACGTTGGCCAGGTGGCTGAAGACCTTGAGGGTTTCGATGAACTTCTTGCCCTGTTCGCGGTTGCCCTTGAGGTCGAAGCTGAACACCGAGCCCGCGCCGCGCGGCAGCAGCTTTTGCGCCAGCGCGTGGCTGGGGTGAGATGCGAGCATGGGGTGGCCCACGCGCGACACGAAGGGCTGAGCGGCCAGAAATTCGACCACCTTTTCGGTGTTGCGCATGTGCTGCTGCATGCGCAGCGGCAGGGTCTCGATGCCCTGCAGGATGAGCCAGGCCGTGTGCGGGCTCATGCAGGCGCCGAAGTCGCGCAGGCCCTCGCGGCGCGCGCGCAGCAGGAAGGCGCCCACGGTGCTCTCTTCGGCGAACACCATGTTGTGAAAGCCGTCGTAGGGCTGGGTCAGCTCGGCGAACTTGCCGGCGGATCTGGGGCCGTCCCAGTCGAAGCTGCCGCCATCGACCACGACGCCACCCACCACGGTGCCGTGGCCCGAGAGGAACTTGGTGGCCGAGTGGTAGACCAGATCGGCGCCATGCTCGAACGGCCTGATGAGCCAGGGCGAGGTCAGGGTGGAGTCCACCAGCAGAGGCACACCGGCCTCGTGCGCAATCGCGCTCACGGTGGGGATGTCCAGCACGTCCAGGCCCGGGTTGCCCACCGTCTCGCCAAAGAACAGCTTGGTGTTGGGCCGCACGGCGGCGCGCCAGGCGTCGATGTCGCCGGGCTTGACGAAGGTGGTCTCGATGCCGAAGCGCGAGAGCGTGTAGTGCAGCAGGTTCTGCGAGCCGCCATACAGCGCGGTGCTGGCCACGATGTGGCTGCCGGCACCCATCAGCGTGGCCACGGCCAGGTGCAGCGCGGCCTGGCCGCTGGCGGTGGCAATGGCGCCGACGCCGCCTTCCAGCGCCGCCACGCGCTGCTCCAGCACGGCGTTGGTGGGGTTGCTGATGCGGCTGTACACGTGGCCGCCACGCTCCAGGTTGAACAGCGACGCGGCATGGTCGCTCGACTCGAAGACGAAAGAGGTGGTCAGGTGGATGGGCACCGCGCGCGCGCCAGTGGCGGGGTCGGGGCTTGCACCCGCGTGCAGGGCCAGCGTGTCAAAGCCGGGGTCGGAGTAGCCGGGCATCTGTGTGTCTCCCATGTTGTCAATTCAGCCGGGCATTGTGGGCTATATTTGGTGCAAGACAGCCTCTAGCGCCTGCCGCGCTCTTCCCGCCCTCTTGGAGACCCAGAAACCATGAAAGTCAGCGACATCCTCCGCGTCAAAGGGAACACCCTCTACACCGTCACGCCGGACGAGCCGCTGGCGGGCGCCGTGGATGTGATGGCCGACAGGGACATCGGCTCGCTGGTGGTGATGGAGCTGGGCGATCTGGTGGGCATGCTCACGTTTCGCGAAGTGATCCAGGCCGTGGTGAGGAATGGCGGCAGCGTGGGCACCCTGCAGGTTCGTTCGGCCATGGACGATGCACCCCTGACCTGCACGCTCGAAACCGACATGGACGAGGTGCGCCGCATGATGCTGGACCGCCATGCGCGCTACATGCCGGTGATGGACCGCAAGATGCTCATGGGCGTGATCAGCTTCTACGACGTGGCCAAGGCCGTGGTGGACAGCCAGAACTTCGAGAACAAGATGCTCAAGGCCTACATCCGCGACTGGCCGGAAGACGACGCCCGCGGCGGCTGACCACGGCCACGCCCTGGCGGCGCTCAGCGCGGGCGCGCTGCCTGCGCGCAGAGCCAGGCCTCCAGTTCGTCCGGTGGCAGCGGCTTGCCAAACAGATAGCCCTGCATGACGGGACACCCATGCGCCTGCAGCCACTGCTGCTGGCCCGTGGTTTCCACCCCTTCGGCCACCACCACCATGCCCAGGCTGTGGGCGATGCTGAGCACCGACACCGTGAGGGCCCGCGCGGTGGGGCTGGTGGTGAGGTCCTGCACGAAGGCCATGTCGAGCTTGAGCTCCGAAATGGGAAGGCGGTGCAGGTAGCTCAGGCTGGAATAGCCGGTGCCGAAATCGTCCAGCGACAGCCGGAATCCCTTGCCGTGCAGCGCCTCGATGTTGGCCAGCGTGACGGGCCGCGCGTCCATCATGACGCTCTCGGTGATTTCCAGAAGCACGTCGTCCGCGCGCAGCCCGTGGCGCCGCAGCGCATCGCACACCTGCTGCGCAAGGTCTGCCTGGTGGAAGCTGCGCCCTGACAGGTTGACCGCCACGCAGGGCACGTGGTGGCCCGCCGCGCGCCATGCCGACAGCTGCGCACAGGCCTCGTCCAGCAGCCACAGGGTCAGCTCGTGAATCAGGCCGGACTCTTCGGCCACGGGGATGAACCGGCTGGGCGGCACCATGCCCCATTCGGGGTGCTGCCACCGCGCGAGGGCTTCCACGCCGTGCAGGGTGCCGGGCGCTTCGCCGAGCACCTGGGGCTGGTAGTGCAGCGTCAGGCGGCGTTCGGCCAGGGCCTGGCGCAATGCGCGCTCCAGCGCTGCACGTTCCTGCGCGCGCCGGTTCATCTCCGCGCTGAACAATTGCAGGCTGTGCCGGTGATCGCTCTTGGCCTGTGCCATCGCCTGGTCGGCATGGCGCAGCAGCGTCTCGATGGCGTCGCCGTCGTCGGGAAACATCGCGATGCCGATGCTGGCGTGGCAGACATGGGCCTGTCCATGGATGTCCATGGGCCGGGACATTTCCTCCAGCATGCGGTGCGCCGCCTGCACCGCTTCCTCGGTGGCGCACTCGGACAGCAGCAGCACGAATTCGTCGCCCGCCAGCCGGCCGATCAGGTCCCGCGCTCGCAGGCACTGCGTCAGCCGCCTGGCCACTTCGCACAACAGCGCGTCGCCCGCGGCATGCCCCTGCGTGTCGTTCACCTGCTTGAAGCGGTCCAGATCGATGAACAGCAGCGCGCCGGGGCGGCCGTCCTGCCGCAGGCCGGCCAGCGTGCGCCCGGCGCTGCTGAGGAACATCGCGCGGTTGGGCAGGCCCGTGAGCCCGTCAAAAAAGGCGAGGCGGTGAATGCGCTGCTGCGTGGCATTGCGCTCGATGGCCAGCGCGCACAGGTGCAGGCATACACCCACCAGCCGGTAGTGCAGCGCATCCGGGCCGCGCGGCTCGCGAAAGTAGAAGGCAAAGGTGCCCACCACCTTGCCCGTGTGGTCGCAGATCGGGCTGGACCAGCAGGCGCGCACGCCGCTGGGTGCGAACAGCGCGCGGTAGTCGTCCCACAAGGGGTCGGTGGCGATGTCGTTGACCGCCACGGGGATGCCCCTGAAGGCCGCGGTGCCGCACGACCCCGCACGGGGGCCGATGGGCAGGCCGTCGAGCGCCTGGCAGATGGCGGGAGGAAGCCCCGGTGCCGCCAGGGGGCGCAGCAGGCCTTGCTCATCCACGGCCAGGATGGAGGCGGTGACTTCGGGGGCGATGCGCTCCACTTCGTGGCAGACGAGGGCCATCAGATCGGCCAGGGGCAGTTCATTGACCATGCCCTCGAGCACCCGCTTTTGCAGCACCTCGTGCATCTTGGTGAGCGTGATGTCTGTCAGCACGGTGATGCTGCCGCCCGGCCCGCCCGAGGCCTCGTCCGATGCATTGATCATCATCGACACCCAGCGCGGCGCGCCGGCCCGGCTGTACAGCAGGGTCTCGGTGTGGAAACAGCCCTCGGTGTGCATGCCGCTGCGGATGTCGGCGAGCAGCCCTGGGTCGGAGTGCGGGCCCAGCAGCACATCGCTCAGGTGCCGCCCGAGCACCTCCTGGGGCCTGAAGCCGAACAGGCGGGTGAAGCCCTCGTTGATGTACACGACGAGCCTGGCGCTGTTGCTCATCACGATGGCGTTGTCGCTGGCATCCAGGGCCCTGCGCAGCGGGGCGTCTGCCAGGAGGCTTGCCGGTGGGCGGTCCAAAGGGGAGGGGGAGCCTGGAAGGTGCGGAGCTGAAACGGGCATGGTTGTCCCAAAGATCGTCCACCCATGCTAGCAAGCGCATCCCGCGATGCCAAGCAGGTTGGTGGCGCGTGGTATCCGCACCGCACGGAGGGCCCGCCTTCGGGCTCCTGGCGCACGGCGCCGGCCATCACCCCGGGGGCAAGGCGCGGCCGTGCGGCCGCTCTGGGATAATCCCGCGCCATGAGCGGCAATACTTTCGGATCCCTATTCGCAGTCACCAACTTTGGTGAATCCCACGGCCCGGCCATTGGCTGCGTGATCGACGGCTGTCCGCCCGGCATGGCGCTCGCCGAGGCCGACATCCAGGCCGACCTGGACCGGCGCCGCCCCGGCACCAGCCGCCACGTCACCCAGCGCAACGAGCCCGATGCGGTGGAGATCCTGTCGGGCGTGTACGAGGGCAAGACCACCGGCACGCCGATCGCGCTGCTGATCCGCAACACCGACCAGCGCAGCAAGGACTACAGCAACATCGCCGAGAGCTTTCGCCCCGGCCATGCCGACTACACCTACTGGCACAAGTACGGCATCCGCGACCCGCGCGGCGGAGGCCGGTCTTCCGCCCGCCTGACGGCGCCCACGGTGGCCGCTGGCGCCGTGGCCAAGAAGTGGCTTGCGCAGCGGTACGGCGTGCAGTTCCGCGCCTGCATGACACAGCTGGGCGACCTGTCCATCCCGTTCGAGAGCTGGGACCACGTGCGCAGCAATCCCTTCTTCGCCCCCGTGGCCGACGTGCAGCAGTACGAGGATTACATGGACGCCCTGCGCAAGGCCGGTGATTCCTGCGGTGCCCGCATCCGCGTGCAGGCCACCGGCGTGCCCGTGGGGCTGGGCGAGCCGCTGTACGACAAGCTCGATGCCGACATCGCCCACGCCATGATGGGCCTGAACGCGGTGAAGGGCGTGGAGATCGGCGCGGGCTTTGCCAGCGTGGCCCACCGGGGCACGATGCATGGCGATTCGATGACACCCCAGGGCTTTCGCACGAACAACGCGGGCGGCGTGCTGGGCGGCATCAGCACCGGGCAGGACCTGGAGGTGAGCATCGCGATCAAGCCCACCAGCTCCATCATCAGCCCGCGCGAATCGATCGATGTGCACGGCAAGAGCACCGAGGTCGTCACCAAGGGCCGCCACGACCCCTGCGTGGGCATCCGCGCTGCGCCCATCGCCGAGGCGCTGCTGGCGCTGGTCGTCATGGACCATGCCCTGCGCCACCGCGCGCAGTGTGGCGATGTGGTGCCGCCGGTGCCGCCCATCCAGGCATCGTTTCTGTAGGAATCGGCATGGCACAGCGCACCGGGCCCGGCCCGGGCGCTTCGCCGCCGTGGTTTGCGGGGCGTGCAGGGATGCGCGCCCTTTTTACTGGACTGGACAAGGCACTCTCCATGCGCAGGTTGTTGGCACAGGCATTCCGTGGTTCAGGATGGGCGCGCAGCGGCGCGGTGCTCGCGGCGGCGGGCGTCCTCGGGGGCCTCCTGGCGGGCTGCGGCACGGCCACGCGATGGGCCGGCGATCCGGCACCCGCGCACATCGACATCACGCTCATCGGCTTCAACGACCTGCATGGCAACATGGAGCCGCCCCGCATGGCGCATGCCGTCCTAAGCCCCACGGGACCGGTGGCGGTGCCCGCGGGCGGGATGGCGTACTTCGCGAGTGCCATCGCAGCCCTCAAGGCGCGGGGGCCGCACCACGCGGTCGTGTCCGCCGGCGACATGGTCGGTGCGTCGCCGCTGGTGTCCTCGCTATTCCTGGACGAGCCCACCATCGAGGCCGTCAACGAGATGCAGATCGACTTCAACGCGGTGGGCAACCATGAGTTCGACCGCGGCTGGCGCGAGCTGCTGCGCCTGCAGCAGGGAGGTTGCGAGAAGTTCACGGCGCGCCAGCCCTGCCAGATCAGCCAGCCATTCAAGGGCGCCCGCTTTGGCTTCCTGGCCGCGAACACGGTGCGCGTCGAGGACGGGCGGACACTGCTGCCCGCGACGGGGCTCAAGCGCTTCACGCAGGGTGGCACCACGGTGACGCTGGGCGTCATCGGGCTCACGCTCCAGGCCACGCCCACCATGGTGAGCCCCTCGGGCGTGGCCGGGCTGCGCTTCGAGGACGAGGCGGCCACGGCCAATGCCCTGATTCCCCAGCTCAAGGCGCAGGGCGCCGACGTGATCGCGGTCGTCATCCATGAAGGCGGCAACACCACGGCCGGCGTGCAGGAGACCAGCTGCGCGGGCCTCTCCGGCGATATCGTCCCCATCCTGGAGCGCCTGGACCCCGCGGTGGACGTGGTGGTCTCCGGCCACACGCACCAGGCCTACGTGTGCGACTACGCCCGTGTGAATCCCGCCAGGCCCTTCCTGCTGACCAGTGCAGGCCAGTATGGGACGCTGCTCACCGACATCCAGCTGCGTGTGGACACCCGCACGCGCCGCGTGGTGCGCAAGACGGCGCGCAACGTCATCGTGCAGGGAGAGGCCTTCACCGGCAGCCAGGGACACGTGCCCATGACCTCGGCCGTGCCTTCCTTCCCGGCCGATCCGGCGGTGCAAAAGATCGTCGACACCTACCGCGCGGCGGCCATACCGCTGGCGCAGCGCCCGGTGGGGCAGGCCGTGTCGGCCCTGCGCCGCGTGCTGACGCCCTCGCTGGAGAGCGCCCTGGGCAACCTGGTCGCCGATGCGCAGCTCCACGCCACGCGCGCGCCGGAGCAGGGCGGGGCGCAGCTGTCCTTCATGAATCCGGGGGGGCTGCGTGCCGACCTGGTGCCGGATGCGCAGGGCCTGGTGCGCTACGGGCAGCTGTTTGCCGTGCAGCCCTTTGGCAACCAGCTGGTCGTGAAGACCTTCACGGGCGCGCAGATCAGGGCGGTGCTGGAGCAGCAGTTCGCCAGCGGCAGCAACACCGTGCAGCGGCCCCGCGTGCTGTCGGTCTCATCGGGCTTTGCCTACCAGTTCGACCTGTCCCGGCCGGCGGGCGAGCGCGTCAGCCAGATGGTGCTGCAGGGTGCTGCGCTGCGTGACGACATGCCGGTGCGCGTGGTGATGAGCAGCTACCTCGACAGCGGCGGAGACAACTTCACCGTGCTGACCGAAGGGCGCGACCGCCTGGTGGGCGGGCTGGACCTGGACGCGCTGGAGGCCTATTTCCGCACGCAGAGTCCGGTGGCCGTGCCTGCGACCAACCGCATCACGTCCGTCGCGCGCGCCGTGCGTTGAGCGGCGGCGGCTATTCCTTGCCCGGGCGCAGTGCCGCCAGCCAGCGCAGCGGGTTGAAGCCCGTGACCAGGCCGGTGGCCACCAGCACGAGCGCTCCGCCCCAGAGCATGCCGGGGCCCAGGGCCTCGCCCAGGAACACATGCCCCCAGGCCACCCCGAACAGCGGGATCATGAACGCGGAACTCATCGCCGCCACCGGGGATACCTGGGCGAGCACGCGCAGGTTGAGCCAGTAGGCCAGGCCCGAGGTGGCGATGCCCATGACCGCCACCGCCGCCACGGCCCCGGCGGTGAAGCGGGCTTCGGGCAGGCTCCATGCGGCGCCCGGCAGCAGCAGCACCAGCGCGGCGGCGTGGATGCCTGCGGCGATCGACAGGGGTGACATGCGCGTGGTGGCTCGCTTCATCCAGGTGGTGGAGACCCCGTAGCAGGCCGACGCGATGATGCAGGCCAGTGCCGCGACCAGCAGGGACGGCGTGGGCTCCACCGGGCCGAGCTGCACGATCAGGGCCACGCCCGCGAAGCCGCACAGGCAGCCCAGCCACTTGCGCTGGCTCAGCGTGTCTTCCTTCATCCACGCAGCCGCGAGCACGCTGAAGGGAACGGCCATCGTGTTGAGCAATGAGCTGTAGCCCGCCGGCAGGTGCAAGGCTGCCCAGGCATACAGCAGGAACGGCACCGCCACGGTGAGCGTGCCCAGCCCGAACAGCTCGCGCCAGTGGCGCCACGGCCAGGGCTCGCCGGCCGCCCGCATGATGGCGACCAGGGTCAGCGTGCCCAGCCCGATGCGCAGGGCGGCCATCACGTTGGGCCCCAGCAGCGGGCTTGCGATGCGGATGAAGAGAAACGAAGCGCCCCAGAGGGCCGACAGCAGCACCAGCTGCAGGAAGTGGCGGGTTTTCACCGCAGGCATTGTCGGGCAGCCGCGGTGTTTCTGTGCACCAGGGGGGTGTTTTGCCCATGAAAATAGCCTCTGGCGCTTTTACTTCAAGCGCCGAAAGCTATATTTTTGATAGCGTATCGCCAAGGTGGCCGCTGGGCCTGGCTGGCTGGCGGCGGGTGCGTGGGCAGCCCAGCCCGGCAACAAACGGGCCGTGGGCGCCGCGGCGGCTATTTGCGCACTTCGTCCACCATCGCGCGGAAGTCGTCGATGTCCTCGAAACTGCGGTACACGCTGGCAAAGCGGATGTAGGCCACCTTGTCGAGCTTCTTGAGCTCGCGCATGACCAGCTCGCCGATGCGGCTGGAGATCACTTCGCGCTGGCCGAGGTTGAGCAGCTTTTCCTCGATGCGCTCGATGGCGCTGTCGATCTGGTCCGTGCTGACCGGGCGCTTGCGCAGCGCCAGATTGAAGGAAGCGAGCAGCTTGGCGCGTTCGTACTCGATGCGCCGGCCATCCTTCTTCACGATGGCAGGGAAGCTCACTTCCGGCCGTTCGTAGGTGGTAAAGCGCTTGTCGCACGCGCCGCACTGGCGGCGGCGGCGGATGAACACCCCATCTTCAGAAACCCGCGTTTCGACGACTTGCGTTTCCAGGTTGCTGCAGAAGGGGCATTTCATGGCGGCTGCTGACCGGTGAAGTTAACGGTAGACCGGGAAGCGGGCCGTCAGCGCATTGACCTTGGCACGCACCGCCGCGATGTTGGCCTCGTCGCGGGGGTTGTCCAGCACATCAGCGATCAGGTTGGCCGTGATGCGGGCTTCTTCTTCCTTGAAGCCGCGCGTGGTCATGGCGGGGGTGCCAATGCGCACGCCGCTGGTCACCATCGGCTTTTCAGGGTCGTTGGGGATCGCGTTCTTGTTGATGGTCATGTGGGCGGCGCCCAGCACGGCCTCGGCTTCCTTGCCCGTGATGCCCTTGGCGCGCAGGTCCACCAGCATCACGTGGCTTTGCGTGCCGCCGGAGACGATGCGCAGGCCGCGCGCGGTCAGCGTCTCGGCCACCACCTTGGCGTTCTTGGCCACCTGCTCCTGGTAGGCCTTGAACTCGGGCTGCAGCGCTTCCTTGAAGGCCACGGCCTTGGCAGCGATCACGTGCATCAGCGGGCCGCCTTGCAGGCCGGGGAAGATGGCGCTGTTGATGGCCTTCTCGTGCTCGGCCTTCATCAGGATGATGCCGCCACGGGGGCCGCGCAGGCTCTTGTGCGTGGTGCTGGTGACCACGTCGGCATGCGGCACCGGGTTGGGGTACACACCCGCGGCGATCAGGCCGGCGTAGTGGGCCATGTCCACCATGAAGATCGCGCCCACGTCCTTGGCCACCTTGGCAAAGCGTGCGAAGTCGATGTGCAGGCTGTAGGCCGAGGCACCGGCGATGATGAGCTTGGGGCGGGTTTCGTGCGCCTTCTTCTCCATGGCGTCGTAGTCCAGAGCTTCGTTGGCATCGAGGCCGTAGGAGACCACGTTGAACCATTTGCCGGACATGTTCAGCGGCATGCCGTGCGTGAGGTGGCCGCCTTCGGCCAGGCTCATGCCCATGATGGTGTCGCCGGGCTTGAGGAACGCGAGGAATACGGCCTCGTTGGCGGATGCGCCGCAGTGGGGCTGCACGTTGGCGGCCTCGGCACCGAAGATCTGCTTGACGCGGTCGATGGCCAGCTGCTCGGCCACGTCCACGTGCTCGCAGCCACCGTAGTAGCGCTTGCCGGGATAGCCTTCGGCGTACTTGTTGGTCAGCTGCGTGCCCTGCGCCCACATCACCGCGGGGGATGCGTAGTTCTCGCTGGCGATCAGCTCGATGTGGTGCTCTTGCCGGGCGTTTTCAGCCTGGATGGCGGCAAAGAGTTCGGGGTCGGTTTGTTCGACAAGAATATTGCGGTCGTACATGATTGGCAGTCCTATGAACTTGTGTCCCTTGAAACAAGGGCTGCCCAGGCGAACGGCTGAACGCAGAAGGGATAAACCCCGTGCGGCACGCTTCCCAGTGGTTCACAAGGGGCAAGCCCTTGCTGGTTTCCACGTCAGCGGCAGCACCCTGTGTGCGGGATGCCGCGCCTATCGCCAGTCGCGTACCCCGCTAGTGTAGCTGACGTGGCATGCGCAACCTGTGCCGCATCGCGCGAAGTGCCGTGCGCCCCGGGGTCATGGCGCCCCGGCCGGCGGCACAGGATCGGCTCAGAGCCCCGTCAGCAGGGCCACCTTGTCGGCCGCCACCGCCGCTGGCGTCGCGGGCGGCGCAGACACCGGGATGATCTGGGCGGGTGCCTGGGTGGACAGCGTGGGCGGTGGCGCGGTGGGCATGGAGCGGCCACCGGCCACCTGGCGCAGGCGGAAATGCTCGGCCATCACCTTGGCGGCATAGCCGCCGTCGTCGGCCAGGTTGCCGGCGCCCACGTAAAAGCGCAGCCCGCCCTCCACGGAACCCGCGCGCGAAATGCATTCCTGCAGGACCTTCACGCCCACGCGCAGGTTGCTCACGGGATCGAAGGCCGCAAAGTGCCCCCCAAAGTTCTGGTACTTGTCGGTATGCACGTTGGTCATCACCTGCATCAGCCCCTGGGCGCCCACCGCGCTTTGCGCAAACGGGTTGAAGCTCGACTCGATGGCCATGATGGCCAGGATCAGCGTGGGATCGATCTTGGACTTCGCGCCAATTTCATAGGCCTCTGCCACCAGCACGCTCAGCGGCTCGGGGGCAACGCGGTACTTCTTGCTGAGCCAGAAGGCGACGGCGGCCTGCTCCTTGGGCAGGTCCTTGGGATTGCCCGCCGTGGCGCGCTCGCTGGCCTCCGGCTCGATGGGCATGCCAAGCACTTCCACCTGGCGGGCCTGCAGCCAGTTCATCAATTGCGCTTCGCCTGCCTGGCGCAGGTCCGGGCGGGCCGTGAGGGTGATCACGACAAAGGCCACAGCCAGGCCGATGAGGGCGAAGCTGTTGTGGGTGATTTCAAGAAAACCTTCGGTCACGTCGGCCACGAAGGTCCGCACGCCGGAGACTATTTTTCCTGACGCTGTCATAGCTCTTCCTTTCTGAAGCGCCGCACTGAGCCTGGGCAGTCATCGGTGACTGTCCCGTCTCAGCGGGTCGCCTGGATTGGTACGCCATCAAGTGGGCCGCACATCTCTGGGGTGCTTTGGGCCTGGTTTGACTTAGCCGGGTTCGGCAGCGGGTTGGGGTTTTTACTAGCCTGTTTTTGGGGCTGGCGGATTCTAGGAGGTCACTAAATGCTTAGTCAATACTAATGAATTGAATCATAAGACTAATAAGTTATAAAAAATATGTAAAAAATCACAGTTTTTGGGGTGCCGGCGGACGTTTGGGGCCTGTGGCCTCAGGCGGGTTGTTACAAGCTCATGTCAAATTCAATCGGTGGACTTTTCGCCATTGAGAATCCAGTTTGAACTGCGGCAACTACTTTGGTAAGGTTGAGTTGCCTGTTGATTTCAGGCATCGCCAGACGAAACCAAGTCTCCCTCCAAAGGCATTCAGTGCCCTGGTGCAGCAGATGAGGATTCCAAGGCACCCCCTGGAGGCAATACCTTGCCTCCTCGCAGTGTGGACCTTCATCTCCGCATTTGCGACCGATGGCAAAGACCGTTGTGTCAGCCGTCAAGCCCGGCAGGCAGGCCTTGAGGCACTGTCCGCCGGGCTTTCTTGTTTGTGCTGGCGGGCTGTCTGGGCTAGCGGCGCTTATATATAGATAATGGGGGCTGTTCCCTAGAGCGGCGACAGTTCGCCCGGAGTCGCGGGCGATGCCCCTTGCGGGGGTCGCAGCATGTCAGCCCGTCTGGCAAAGCCTTGTGCCAGATCACCCTCGGGGTTTGGCGCAGCGCCATGCTGCGGTCTGTTGGCCGAACCCGGTGAAAATAGTCTCCTTGTTGCCTTGGCGCGCGTGCAGTGCGGTTGCCAGGGCGGGCCTCCAGGCAATGCGCCTGGGGGAGCCTTTGTTATCCATTGGATCCATGTTTCCATTTTTTTCCCGCAGCAAAATGTCCGACGCACCTGAAGTGAATCCGGCCCCGGCCAAAACCCATGAGCCGCATCCGCTTGATGCGTTGACCGGCGGCGCCTTTTCTGCCGCCACCTCTGGTGAGCGCGCCTCCCGCATCCGCGACTGGCTGGCCACGCAGCCTGCCCCGGAGCAGTTGCAGGAGGTCTTCAAGGAGTTGAGCGGCCGTGACAAGGGCGCAGCCCGCGCGGTGCGAGAGCGCCTTGACGAAATCCGCCGCGCCAAGGGGCAGGAGGCCATCGCCGCCGAGTGGGCGGAAAAGGCACAGGCCCTTCTTGCGGCCCCCAAGCTCAATATCGCCGATGCCATGGCCTGGCAGCGCGATGCAGCCAAGGCCGGTGCGCCGCTGTCGCGCGAGCCGTTGTCGCTGCTCAAGGTGCAGGTCGCGGACCGTGTGAAAGTGATCGAAGACCTGCAGCATCGCGTGCAGGTGCAGCGGGAGGCCGCCGTGCTGCTGGCCCAGCGCATCGAAGTGCTTTCCACCAAGCCCTGGCGCGATGCGCAGGCGGCGCTTGAACTCCTGCGTGCCGATGTGGCCCGCTGGCAGGAGCAGGCACAGGAACTCACCAGCGATGCCAGCTGGGCGAGCGTGGAAGCGCGCTTTCCTGCGCTGCTCGATGCGTCGCGCACCCAGTTGCTGGTGGTGTGGGAGGCTTTCCAGCCCGCCGTGGCCCAGGCCGTGGCGGCCGCGGCCGATGCCAGCGCTGCACTGCCGCCCGTGCCCGTGTGGGCCGACGAGCTGCGCGCCGCGCGCGGCCTGCCCACGGAGGCCGCTGCTGCTGCGGCCGCAGCCAAGCCCGCGCGTGCGGCCAAGCCCAAGGCGGCTCCTGAAGTGATCGAGAAGGCCGCGCAAAGCGTGCGCGAAGCCCTGGCCGTCCTCGAAAAGGAAACCGCCGAAGGCCATGGCAAGGCCAGCGCGGGTGCTGCAGCCGCGCTGCGCGCCGTGCTCAAGGTGCATGGAAAGCACATCGACAATGCCCTGGAGCAGCAGGTGCACGCGGCCCTGGTGGCGGCTGGCGAACTGGAAGGCTGGCAGCGCTGGAGTGCCGACCAGGTGCGCGAGGACCTGGTGGCCAAGGCCGAGGCCTTGCTCAACCGTCCTGAAGGCCAGGCCCTGGGTGGCCGCAAGATGCAGGAAATCCTGCGCAACCTGCGCGACCAATGGAAGCAGGCGGACCAGGGGGGCGCACCCAACCATGCGCTGTGGAAAAAATTCGATGAAGCCTGCAACGCGGCCCACAAGGTGGTCGAGGCCTGGCTGGACAAGATCCGCACGGAGGCTGCCGAGCACAAGGCGCAGCGCCTGGCACTGATCGAGGAGCTCAAGGCATGGTCGCAAGCGCATGCGGCGTCGGGTGACTGGAAGGCCATCAACCGCGCGCTCCACCAGTTTGGCGACCGCTGGCGCGAAGGTGGTCATGTGGGCGAGAAGATCTTTGCCGAGCTGCAGCCCTTGTGGAAGCAGGCCATCGCCTCGGCGGCGGCCCCGCTGGAAGCAGCCCAGAAGGAGAGCCTGGCGCGTCGCCACGCCATGATCGACGAAGCCACCGCATTGGGGGCTGCGCCCGCGCTGCGCATCGATGCGGTCAAGGCGCTCCAGCAGCGCTGGCAGGCCGAGGCGCAGACGGTGCCGCTGGACCGCAAGCACGAGCAAAAGCTGTGGGACGCGTTCCGCAAGCCCATCGACGAGGCTTTCAACCGCAAGTCCGCAGACCGTGAGCGCGCAGTCACCGAATTGAGCGCCCGCGACCGCGTGGTGCTGGAGGCCTCCAAGTCCCTGGAAGCCGCCAATGCGACGGGGGATGCGCAGCAGATCCGCTCTGCCATGCAGGCGCTGGAGGCCGCGCTGCGCGGTCAGGCGCAGGCCGCGCAGGCCGTGGCCTCGGCGCAGAAGGACGAGCAGAGCCAGTCCGCCATGGCGGCTGAATCCGCTTCGGAAGCTCCGGCGGATCCGGTGGCCGAGGGTGTGGAGGCGGAGCCGGTGGCTTGCGCACCGGCGCCCGTGGCACCCAAGCCCGTGGCGCGGCCCGTGGTGGCCGTGCGCGGTGACGACCGGCCGGGCATGAAGAAGGATGCGCCTGCTGCGCCGGGCCGTGGTGCGCGCCCCGGCGACCGCAGGGATGGCCGCCCTGGCGACCGTGATGCCGGCCGTGGTGGCCCGCGTCCAGACGGCCGTTTTGGCGACCGCAATGACCGGGGTGGCCGTTTCGGCGACCGTCCTGCGCAGGAAGACCGGGGCCCGCGCCTGGGAGACACCGCTTTCCGCGCGCAGCGCGACGCCATGGAGCATGCCCAGCTGGCTCTGAAAAAACTGGCGGCGCAAGCCCACGGCGAGGCACTGACGCAATTGCTGACCGCGTGGGAAAAGCGCGACGCGGGCCTGGTGCCCAGTACGCAGGATCTCGGAGCGGGTGTGACTGCATCGGTGCGCAACGCCTGGGCGCAGGCCCTGTCGGCGGCGCCGAAGGGCGATGCCTCGGAAGCGCTGCTGCGCCTGGAGATGGCCGCAGAGGCGCCCACGCCCGCGGAGCACATCGCCGCCCGGCGCATGCTGCAGCTGCAACTGCTCACGCGCCGCAACGATCCCGCGCCAGCGCAGACCTGGGGGCAGGACGCGGCCCGCGTGCTGGCCAGCGCCAGCGACGCGGCCAATGCGCGCCGCCTTCAGAACGCGCTCAAGGCACTGCTGCGCAAGTAAGAGGGCCAAAGAAGCGATGGCTGGCGGGTTGCCGGTGCACATCCGGCCTTTCGGGGCGGCCGATGAGGCTGCCGCGGTGGCGCTGTGGCACGACTGCGGGCTCGTCCGCCCCTGGAACGATCCTCACAAGGACATCGCCCGCAAGCTTCTGGTGCAGCCAGAACTTTTTCTGGTGGCGGTGGTGCCGGCGCGAGACGGCATGGCGGAACGGCTCGTGGGCACCGCCATGGCGGGCTATGACGGCCACCGGGGCTCCGTGTACTACCTCGCGGTGGCACCGGGGCATCAGCGGCTGGCGCTGGGGCGCCGTCTCATGGCGGAGGTGGAGCTGCGCTTGCTGCGGCTCGGGTGTCCCAAGGTCAATGTGCTGGTGCGTACCAGCAATGCCCGGGTCCTGCATTTCTACGATGCCCTCGGCTATGCGCGCGACGAGGCGTTTTCACTGGGAAAGCGCTTGATACCTGATCTTTGAGCAGGGCCGGGGAGGGCTTGTCCGGAGCGTGGACTGCGCAGGCATTGATGGCCACGAAGAGCCGCCCGTTGCCCGCCTGTCGAGGGCGGGGCAGGAATAAAAAAGCCGTTGCGGTTGCAACGGCTTTTTTATTGTTTGGTGCCCAGGAGAGGACTCGAACCTCCACGATGTTACTCGCTAGTACCTGAAACTAGTGCGTCTACCAATTCCGCCACCTGGGCTTTCAGATCAGCCTCGAATTATAGAACAAGTAATTGCGGCTTCTGGCGAGTGGATGAAGATTTTTTTAAATTCATTCCGCCAGCGTCCCGGGAAGCGGTGTCGGGGCATGAAGGCGGGAAATAAAAAAGCCGCTGTATTCACAGCGGCTTCGATATTTTGAAAACCTTCACAGGTTCTCGTTAAACTTGGTGCCCAGGAGAGGACTCGAACCTCCACGATGTTACTCGCTAGTACCTGAAACTAGTGCGTCTACCAATTCCGCCACCTGGGCATTTCAGGAAAGACTAAGATTGTATATCAAAAAAACCACCCCCGGCGCGCAGTCCGCGCATCTGTCGGACGAAATTGAAGGCAGCGTGCAGGGGCACCGTGACGGACACGGTTTTGTCATCCGCGACGATGGCGAAGGCGACATCTATATCCCCCCCAACGAAATGCGCGCTGTCCTGCACAAGGACCGCGTGCGCGTGCGCATCGTGCGCCAGGACCGGCGCGGCCGCCCCGAGGGCCGCGTGGTCGAGATCATCGAGCGCCCGCCCCAGCCCATCATCGGCCGCCTGCTGCAGGAAAGCGGCGTCTGGCTGGTGGCGCCCGAGGACAAGCGCTACGGGCAGGATGTACTGATCCCCAAGGGTGCCACCGGCGCCGCCAAGCCCGGCCAGGTGGTCGTGGTCGAATTGACCGAGCCGCCGGCCCTGTTCGGCCAGCCCGTGGGCCGCATCACCGAAGTGCTCGGCGAGGTGGATGACCCCGGCATGGAGATCGAGATCGCGGTGCGCAAGTACGGCGTGCCGCACGAGTTCTCGGCCGAGTGCCTGGCCCAGGCCAAGGAACTGCCCGACAAGGTGCGCGCGCAGGACAAGAAGCGCCGCGTGGACCTGACCGACGTGCCCCTGGTCACCATCGACGGCGAGGACGCGCGCGATTTCGATGACGCCGTGTACTGCGAGCCCGCCAAGGTCGGTCGCGCCAAGGGCTGGCGCCTGCTGGTGGCCATCGCCGACGTGAGCCACTACGTGGAGACCGGCAGCGCCATCGACATCGATGCCTATGACCGCGCCACCAGCGTCTACTTCCCGCGCCGCGTGATCCCCATGCTGCCCGAGAAGCTCTCCAACGGCCTGTGCTCGCTCAACCCCGAGGTCGAGCGCCTGTGCATGGTCTGCGACATGCTGGTCACCGCCAAGGGCGAGGTGCATGCCTACCAGTTCTACCCGGCCGTGATGTTCAGCCATGCGCGGTTCACGTACACCGAGGTCGCGGCCATTCTGGCCAACACGCGCGGGCCCGAGGCCAGCAAGCGCAAGGACCGCGTGAAGGACCTGCTCAACCTGCATGACGTGTACCGCGCCCTGCTGGTGGCGCGCCAGCAGCGTGGCGCGGTGGACTTCGAGACCACCGAGACGCAGATCATCTGCGACGAGAACGGCCGCATCGAGAAGATCGTGCCGCGCACCCGCAACGATGCGCACAAGCTCATCGAAGAGGCCATGCTGGCCGCCAACGTGTGCAGCGCCGACTTCATCGCGCAGGGCGGCCAGCCCGGCCTGTTCCGCGTGCACGAAGGCCCCACGCCCGAGAAGCAGGAAATCCTGCGCAACTACCTCAAGGCCATGGCCGTGGGCATGACCATCGGCGACGATCCCAAGCCCGCCGAGTTCCAGGCCATCGCCGAGGCCACCAAGGACCGGCCGGACGCGCAGCAGATCCACACCATGCTGCTGCGCTCCATGCAGCAGGCCATCTACACGCCCGTCAACAGCGGCCACTTCGGCCTGGCGTTCGAGGCCTACACGCACTTCACCAGCCCCATCCGGCGCTATCCCGACCTGCTGGTGCACCGGGTCATCAAGGCCATCCTGGGCAAGACCAAATACGCGCTGCCGTCGCTGCCGACGCCGGGCGAGGCCCACGCCAAGCTGGCCAAGCGCCTGGCCGCCCGCGTGGCGGCGCCCGGCACCAAGCCGCGCAAGGAAGTGAAGCCGCCGAGCCGCGATACGCAGGCCTGGGAGGCCGCGGGCCTGCACTGCAGCGCCAACGAGCGCCGTGCCGACGAGGCCAGCCGCGACGTGGAAGCCTGGCTCAAGTGCAAGTACATGCGCGAGCACCTGGGCGAGGAGTACAGCGGCGTGGTCAGCGCGGCGACGAGCTTCGGCATCTTCGTCACGCTCGACGCGATGTACGTCGAAGGCCTGGTGCACATCACCGAGCTGGGTGGCGAGTACTTCAAGTTCGACGAGGCGCGCCAGGAGCTGCGCGGCGAGCGCACCGGCATCCGTTACGCCATCGGCGCGCGGGTGCGGGTGCAGGTCAGCCGCGTGGACCTCGATGGCCGCAAGATCGACTTCCGCCTGGTGCGCGAGGGGGAGGAGCTGCTCGGCCGCGCGCTCAAGGACAAGGGCGTTGCCTCCGACGGCCCCGGCGGCGCGCGCAAGGCGGGGGGCCGCCCGGCAGCCCGCAAGCGTGGCCCCGCGCCCGAGGCGTCCAGCACCGAACTCGCATCGCTCACGCGTGAGCGCGCGGCCCGCTCGCCCATCCAGGAGCTCAAGGCCTCGGTGAAAAAGGCCGCGGCCGGCAGCAAGTCCGGCAAGGGCAAGGGGCGCAAGCCGCGCCGTGGCTGACCCCCGCGGCTTCCACCCGGGGTGAACCGTCTCCCGGGCGGGAATTTGCTATATATTTGATAGCTTCCGGCGCTTTCCAGGAGAGCGCCATGGGGCGATTCAATGGGATTTCTCTGGCATGGAGCGGGAGGGCCGCGCCCCGGGGTGTCGCAGGAATTCCGCATACCGCAGCGCCGTGTCCCGGGGCGCTTCCATCATCGGCAGGTGGCCCACCCCGCGCAGTGCCTCCACCTGCGCTCCCGGCAGGGCCGCCTTCAGGGGCCGCATGCCGGAGGGGTGGAAGACGCGGTCGCTTTCGCCCCACAGGACCAGGGTGGGGTGCTGCTCGAGGGCGGCGAGCTTTTCCTGCAGCAGATAGCGGTCCTTGAGCTGTGCATCCCAGAGCCGCGCATTGGATGCCGCGTTGCGCAGCGCGTCCTGCTGCGTGGCGTGCAGGATGGGATACGGCAGGAAAGGGCGTTTCTCGAACACCAGCGCCATCATGGCGTCGAACGCCGCGGGGTCGTGCGCCACGAGCGGGCGCTGCCCGCTGTCGATGAGGTGGTCCATGGCGCTGGGTTGCGGTGAACGGATGCCGTGTGGTGCTCCGATGAAGGCCACGCTCGCCACGCGCTCGGGGTGTGCTGCGGCGAACAGCGCCGCGATCGTGCCCCCCATGGAGTTGCCTGCCAGATGGGCCTTTTCAATGCCCAGTGCATCGAGCAGGCTGCGCAGGCGTTCGGTGTGGGCGGCGTAGTCATAGGCCTGGTCCTCGCGGCGCGTGCTTTCTCCGAACCCCGGCAGATCTGGCGCGATCACCCGGTGGGTGGCTGTGAGCGGGCGGGCGAACTCCACCCAGTGGTCCTTCTCTGCAAAGATGCCGTGCAAGAGGACGACCGGAACGCGGGGGGAACTGGTGGCGCCCTGCGCCGGGGGCCCTGGCGTGGCGCCGCTGTCCAGGTAGTGGATCTGGTGCATCGCGGCGGCGACGGTCTTTTCCTCCAGGCCCGACAGGCTGCGATTGAGCGCGAGCAAGGGCTCCGTGAACAACGAGGGGGCACCGTGGTACAGCGCCGTGGCGGCGAGCGCGAAAGCTGCCACGGCAGCAAGGACAATGCGTTTCAAGGATGGGTCTCCAGAGGTTGTCGTGGGTGGGCCGGCGCACGCCTGTCCTGCCCGCGCGGGGGCATTGGAATGGGGGGCATGGACGGGGATGGCGAAGGCTATCGGGAACCGTGCGAGAAAACTTGTATGTTTGGGCTATGCGCATGCCAGCACGGAACACACTGACCTTGGGCGCCGACCGTGCGCTGTATCTGGGCGACCTTCCCTCCACGGGCTGGCACTGCCATGCGTCGCCGGTGCTGCTCATCGGCCTGTCGGGGCGCTTTGCCTTGCACTGGCAGCCGGGGCGGGTGGAGACGTGCCATAGCGCGCTGGTGGCCGCCGGGGTGGAACATGTGTTCGACCCCTGCGGAGAGCACGTGGCGCTGATGTACCTGGAGCCCGACTCTCCCGAGGCGCGGGGTCTGCGGGGCCCGTTCCAGCAGCACGATGGCGTGGTCCTCGACGCGGCCAGGGCCGTGGGCTCGCGCAGCGCCATGGACGCTTACCTGCGCCACTTCGATCTGCAGGCCCTGCTGCGGTGCGGGGGCGGGCATGCGGCGGCGCCCCTGGATCCGCGCGTGGCGCGCAGCCTGCTGGCCCTGCGAAGCCCCCGGGACGGGCGGTGGGCGCGCGAGGGGCTGGCGTCGTCCGTGCAGCTGTCGGCCTCGCGCTTCAACCACCTGTTCCGGGCGGAGATGGGCGTCAGCCTGCGCCGCTACCAGGTGTGGTCGCAGGTGCGGCTGGCCATGGCGAACCTCGCGGTCAGCCCCCGGCTGACGGATGCTGCGCTGCAGGGCGCGTTCTCCGATTCGGCGCATTTCAGCCGCATGTTCCGGCAGACCTTTGGCATGACCCCCTCCAGCGTGCTCAAGCCCCTGAAGGAGGTCACGCTGGTGGGCCGGTGAAGGCCTCCTTGGCGGCGGTGGGCGGCGTGCGGCCTCGGCCGTGGCGCGGACAACGCGCTGGCCGTGCCGTCAGCCGCCCGCGCGCCGCGCGAGCCCGCTGGCGGTGAGCGCCAGCCCGGCCGGCCAGGCATCTGCCGCCAGCCCGTGGCCATACACCGCCTCGCAGGCGGCGCGCAGGGCACTGGCCCCGGCGGCCATGTGCGCCGCGACCATGCCGGCGAGCACATCCCCCGTGCCTGCGGTGGCCAGCCGTGCATTGCCCGTGGGGTTGATCGCGGGCACGCGGCCGGGGGCCGCCACCACCGTGCCCGAGCCCTTGAGCACGGCCACGCAGTTGAACTGCGAGGCCAGTTGCTGGGCCGCGTCCAGGCGGTCCGCCTGCACCTCGGCGGTGGACAGGCCCAGCAGCCGGGCGGCCTCCAGCGGGTGGGGCGTCAGCACCGTGGGCAAGCCGTGCTGGCCGCGCGCCACCACCAGCGCGTGCAGGGCGGCCTGGCTGGCGATGGTGTTGAGGGCATCGGCGTCCAGCACCAGCCGCGCCGAGCGCGTGATGACGCCCGGCAGCACATGGGCGACGGCCTGGCCGCCGCCGCAGCCGCAGACCACGGTGAGCTGTTCCAGCGCCAGGGCGTCGAAGCGGCGGAACATCAGCTCGGGTTGCTGCAGGTCCAGCTCCAGATGGCCGCCGTCGAGCAGGGCCACCAGCACACGCCCCGCGCCGCCATGCAAGGCCGCGGACGCGGCCAGCAGGGCGGCGCCCGCCATGCCCATGCCACGCCCCGCCAGCCCCTCTCCCCCCACCACGGCCACGTCGCCATAGCTGCCCTTGTGGCTGGCATGGGCGCGTGGTGCCGCCAGCGCGGGGCCACAAAGCCAGGCGCTGGGGGGCTCGTGCCCGGCCTCTGTGCCCAGCGCGTCAAACCACACCCTGCCCGTGGCGTCACGCCCCGCGCCAGTGAAGAGGCCGGGCTTGAGAGTGAGCACGCTCAGCGTGTGCCGCGCGGCGCGCGGCGGGTGGGCTGCGTCGGGCGCGAAGCCCGCCGCGAACTGTCCCGTATCGGCGTCCAGACCGCTGGGCAGGTCCACCGCCAGCACGGGCGCGGGGCTGCGCTGCAGGGCCTCCAGGCAGCGGCGCAGCCGCTCGTCCGGTGCGCGGGCCGGGGGGCTGGCGGGGTTGGCTCCCACGCCGATGCCCAGCAGCGCGTCGATGCACAGGTCGGAGGCCGTGAGGTCTTCGGGGGCGCTGTCGGCCCACAGCACGCCCGCGTCCCGCGCGCGTTCCCACGAACGGCGGGCATCGGCGGGCGCGCGGTCCGGGTTGCCCAGCCAGGTGACCACCACGCGCCGTCCGTCGCGCTGCAGGTGCAGGGCGGCCTCCAGGCCGTCGCCGCCGTTGTTGCCGGGGCCACAGGCTATCCACACGGTGCGGGCATGGGGCGCGAGCGCCCGGGCCAGGCGGGCCACGGCCAGGCCCGCCCGCTGCATCAGCGTGTGCGGGGGCAGGGCGGCGGCGGTCTGCTGCTCCATGCGCCGCGTGGCTGCCGTGTTGAACAGAGGGTGCGGCTGCTGGGGCGTGATGGGGTGCATGGGCGGGGGCTGGCAGGTGGTGGCGGGTGGTGGCGGGTGGTGGTCGGGGTGGGTGCCGGGGGCGGCGGGCTCAGGGCTTCGCCGTGGAGCGGTGGTCGTAGGCCAGCTCCATCCGGTAGGCCAGGCCCAGGAACAGCGATTGCGCGAGGCTCAGCGTGCTGGTGAGCGAGCGGAAACCAAAGGTGGCACCGTCCTGCGCGATCAGGGTGGCGCTGGCCAGGGCCGCGAGCGGGCTCAGCTGGCTGTCGGTGATGGCAAGCAGGCGCGCGCCGCGCGCCACCGCCGCCTGCGCGAGCTCCAGGGTCTCCTGCGCGTAGGGCTCGAACGAGACGGCGACCAGCACATCGCCGGGCGCCAGCGCGCGCAGCTCGCCCTGGTGCATGAAACCCAGCCCGTGCAGCCAGTGCACCGGCTTGGCCGTGTGCTGCAGCGCGTAGGCCAGGTAGGCGCCCACCGGAAACGCGCGGCGCGATGCGGCCAGCCAGAGCGCGGGGGCCTGCAGCATCAGCTCCACCGCCGCATCGAACTGTGCGTCCGGCAGGTTGCGCTGCAGCGCCTGCAGGCTGTCGATGTTGCCGTCGATCACCTCGTGCGCGAGCTGGGCGGCCGACCGCGCGCTGCCGCCGGGCACGATCAGTTCGCGGATGCGCTCCTGGTAGTTGCGGTTGGGGGCCAGTTGCCGCACGGCTCCGGCGCGGAACAGGGCCTGCATTTCCGTGTAGCCCGAAAACCCGAAATGCTTGGCAAACCGCACCAGTGCCGACGGCTGCACGCCGCATTGCGCGGCCGTGGCCTGCACGCCATCGAGCGCCAGCTGGTCGCGTTGCTTCTCGACATAGCGCGCGATGGTCTTGAGCTGGCGGCTCAAGGGCTCGAAGCCCGCATGCACGGCCGCCAGGAACGCGTCCGCGTCGGGGTAGGGGGCGGACGCGTTGCCGGGGGGCGTGGCAATGGGATTGGCCAGGGTATTTCTATTTTTCATTAAATTAGAAAATATTTTCTATTTTGGGCTATCATAGGCGCAACGAACCATTATCCGGCGCGCGCTTTCCCGCCGCCGCGCCCTTGCGGAGACCCATGCATGCTCTCTTTTCCTTCCAACCGGCCCTTTGACGTGGCCTGCCTGGGCCGGCTGGCCGTGGACCTCTATGCCCAGCAGATCGGCTGCAGCCTGGAGGCCGCGACCAGTTTCGCCAAATACCTGGGAGGCTCGTCGGCCAACATCGCCTTTGGCACTGCCCGGCTGGGGCTGCGCTCGGCCATGGTGTCGCGCGTGGGCAATGAGCAGAACGGCCGCTTCCTGCTCGACACCCTGCGGCGCGAGGGCTGCGACGTGAGCCAGGTGCAGGTGGACGACCAGCGCCTGACGGGCATGGTGCTGCTGGGCATCAAGGACCAGGACACCTTCCCCCTGCTTTTCGCCCGCGAGAACTGCGCCGACATGGCGCTGGACGCCGACGCGATCAGCGAGGAGTTCCTGGCGCGCTGCCGCAGCCTGGTGATCACCGGAACGCACCTGAGCACGCCCACCGTGCTGGCCGCGAGCCGCCGCGCGCTGGACATCGCGCAGCGCCATGGTCTGGTGCGGGTGCTGGACATCGACTACCGCCCCGTGCTGTGGGGGCTGGCCGCCAAGGGCGATGGCGAAACGCGCTACGTGGGCAGCGACGCGGTGAGCCGCCACCTGCAGGCGCAGCTCGGATCGTTCGAGCTCATCATCGGCACCGAAGAGGAGTGGCTGATCGCCGGCGGCGTGCCCGGGGACCTGATGGCCAGCCTGCGCGCAGTGCGCGGGCACACACAGGCCGTGCTGGTGGTCAAGCGGGGCCCGCTGGGCTGCAGCATCATCGAGGGGGCGGTGCCAGCCGCCCTGGACGATGCGCCCACGGTGCTGGGCGAGCGCATCGAGGTGCTCAACGTGCTGGGCGCGGGCGATGCCTTCGCGTCGGGCCTGCTGTCGGGCCTGCTGCGGGGCAAGACCCTGGTCGAGTCGGCGGCGATCGCCAATGCCTGCGGGGCCATCGTGGTGTCGCGCCACGGCTGCGCGCCCGCCATGCCCACACCGGCCGAGCTGGCCCACTGGTTCTCGGGGCACCGCCACCCCCGGCCCGACCAGGACCCGCAACTTGCCCATCTGCACCGGGTGACGGCGGCGCGGCCGCAGTGGACCGAGCTGTTCGTGCTGGCCTACGACCACCGCGCCCAGTTTGAAGACCTGGCGCGGCAGGCCGGTGCGCAGGGCGCACGCCTGCCCGTGCTCAAGCAGCTGCTCAACGCCGTGGTGGCCGAGGTCGAGCGGGACCCCGGGTGCGGGGGGCGCATGGGCGTGCTGATCGACGGACGCATCGGCGAGGCCGCGCTGCACGGCGCCACGGGCCGGGGCTGGTGGCTGGGGCGCCCGATCGAGCGGCCCGGCTCGCGCCCGCTGCGTTTCGACGGCACGCATTCGCTGGCCTCGCAGCTGGTGCACTGGCCGCGCGAGCAGGTCGTGAAATGCCTGGTGTTCTACCACCCGGACGACGCGGCCGCGCTGCGCGCCGAGCAGGACGAGTGGCTGCAGCAGGTGTGGGAGGCCACGCGCGCCAGCGGGCATGAACTGCTGCTGGAGGTGATTCCGCCCAAGGACATGCTGGCCCCGGGCGATACCGGCGAGGCCGTGCTGCGCGCCATCCGCCACTTCTACGGGATCGGCCTCAAGCCCGAGTGGTGGAAGGTCGGCGCCATGGCCGCGCGCCACTGGGAGGCGCTGGACGCCCTGGTGCGCGAGCGCGACCCGTACTGCCGTGGCGCGGTGATCCTGGGGCTGTCGCAGCCGGTGGAGCAGCTCATCGCAGGCTTTGCCGAGGCGCGCGCGCCCATCGTCAAGGGCTTCATGATCGGGCGCACCGTCTGGGCCGGGCCCAGCCTGGCCTGGCTCAAGGGCGAGATCGACGACGCCGGGCTGCAGGCCCAGGTGGCCGCCAATTTCCGCCGCCTCATCGCGGGCTGGCGCGACAGCCGCCCGGCGCAGGCCGCCACCGCCCCCGACGCCGCGGGAGTGCCCGCATGACACTGCTTGTCAAGGCCAACCCGTCGGGCCGGGTGGTGGTGGATGTGACGCCGGCCACGGCCGGATGGACCCACGTGGGGTTCAAGGCCCTGCGCCTGGGCGCGGGGGACGAGGAGTCGCTGGCCACCGGCGCGCGCGAGCTGTGCATCACGGTGCTCAGCGGGCAGGTGGACGTGCACGTGGGCGCACAGGCCTACCGGGCCCTGGGCAGCCGTGCCTCGGTGTTCGAGGAGGCCTCGCCCACGGCCGTGTATGTGCCGCCAGACCGGGCGGTGCGCATCGTGGCGCGGGGCGCCGCCGAGGTGGCGTTGAGCAGCGCGCCGGCGCGCGGCCTGTATCCCGAGCGGGTGATCGAACCCGCGCAGATGCAGCGCAGCGTGCGCGGGCAGGGCAGCAACACGCGCCACGTCTGCGACATCCTGCCCGAGTCGCAGCCCGCCGAAGGCCTGCTGGTCGTGGAGGTGATCACCCCGGCCGGGCATTCATCGAGCTATCCGCCGCACAAGCACGACAGCGCCGACGCGGGCCAGCCACACGCCGAAACCGTGCTCGAGGAAACCTACTACCACCAGCTCCATCCCGCGCAGGGATTCGCCTTTCAGCGCGTGTACACCGACGACCGCTCGCTGGACGAATCCATGGCCGTGGAACACCGCGACACGGTGATGGTGCCGCGCGGCTACCACCCCTGCGTGGCCCCGCATGGCTACGACCTGTACTACCTCAACACCATGGCGGGGCCCGAGCGCCGCTGGGCGTTCAGGAACGATCCCGCGCATGCCTGGATGGTCGCGCCGCGCTGATGCTATTTATTTGATAGCTGCTGGCGCAATCGCATCAAGCGCAAGAGCGCAAAAACACCAAAAATTTCCGAAAAGGTTCGCAGAAAACCTTGCCCCTGAACCGCCAACCTCTGGAGACAAACACACCATGAAACGCAACACCCTTCGCATCCTTGCCGGTGCACTGCTCGCCTGCACGCTCGGCGCCCAGGCGCAGACCGCCGCCTACCCGTCCCAGCCCGTCAAATGGGTGGTTCCCTATGCGCCCGGCGGCACCACCGACGTGATCGCGCGCAGCCTGGCCGTGCGCATGGGGCAGGACCTGGGCCAGCCCGTGGTGGTGGACAACAAGCCGGGCGCGGCCAGCATCATCGGCGCCACCTTCATCGCGCGCTCCGCGGCCGACGGCTACACCGTGGGCACGGCCGATTCGGGCACGCTGGCCTTCAACCCGGCCATGTATTCCGCGCTGAGCTACAACGCCGAGAAGGACTTCAGCTTCATCGGCGGCCTGGGCCGCATGCCCCTGGTGCTGGCCGTGCACCCCGACTTCCCGGCCCGGAACATGCAGGAGTTCCTGGCCCAGGTGCGCAAGGGCCCGGGGACCGTCTCGTCGGCCTCGTCGGGCCCGGGCTCTCCGCTGCACGTGGCACTGGAACTGTTCAAGCAGCGCACCGGCACGGACATCCTGCATGTCCCCTACAAGGGCTCGGCCCCGGCGCTGCAGGACCTCATGGCGGGCCAGGTGCAGTCGATGTTCGTCGACCTTCCGCCCAGCCTGTCGATGATCAAGGCGGGCAAGGTGCGCGTGCTGGCCGTGGCCACGCCGCAGCGGCTGTCCATCCTGCCCGATGTGCCCACCATGGCCGAAGCCGGCGTACCCGGCTTCGAGGCCTATGCGTGGCAGGGCTTCGTGGGCCCGGCCCGGATGCCTGCGGCGGTGGTGGAGCGCCTGAACAAGGACCTGGCGGCCGCCCTGCGCCATCCCGAGACGCGCGCCAAGCTCGAAGAGATCGGCATCCAGCCGCTGTCCATGACGCCCCAGCAGTTCACCGACTTCGTGCGCAGCGAACAGAAGCTGTGGGCGGGCGTGATCCGCGCCGCCAACATCCGCCTTGATTGACCGGGCCGATACGACCCCAGATACCCGACACGAGACACCACGCCATGACCGTTTCCCTGAACCGCCGCCATGCCTGCGCTGCCCTGGCCAGCCTGGCCGCAGGTACCATGCTGCCCGCCGTCGCCCAGACCGCGGCCTATCCCGGCAAGCCCATTGAACTCATCGTGCCCTTCGCCGCGGGCGGCGGCACCGATGTGCTGGCCCGGGCGCTGGCCGAGGCGGCGCGCAAGCACCTGCCGCAGGACCTGATCGTTCTCAACAAGGCGGGCGCCAGCGGCGCCGTGGGCTGGACCGAGCTGGCCAATGCCCGGCCCGATGGCTACAAGCTGGCCATCATCACGGTGGAGATCACGATGATTCCCCACATGGGCATCACCAGGATCACGGCCGACAGCCTGACCCCCATCGCGCGGCTGAACGCCGACCCGGCCACGCTGGCCGTGCGCGCGGATTCCCCCCTGCGCACCATCGAGGACCTGCTGGCGGCCGCCCGCAAGAACCCGGGCGGCGTGCGCGTGGGCAATGCGGGGCCGGGCTCGCTGGGGCATCTGGCGGCCGCGGCGCTGGAGGACAAGGTGGGCGTGTCGTTCAACCATGCGCCGTACCGCGGTGCCAACCCCGCCGTGCTGGACCTGCTGGGCGGGCACATCGAGGTGGTGGCCGTCACGCCGGTGGAGGTGGCCACCTATGTGGCGGCGGGCAAGATCCGCCCGCTGGCCGTGATGTCCGAGCAGCGCATCGCCGCCGGGTGGGAGGCGGTGCCCACGCTCAAGGAACGCAAGATCGACCTCGTGATCGGGGGCTGGCGCGGTCTGGCCGCGCCCAAGGGCACTCCGCCCGAAGTGGTGGCGGTATTGCGCGCCGCCATCGCCAAGACCCTGCAGGAGCCCGCGCTGCGCGACACCATGGCCCGCCAGAACATGGGGGAGGGCTACCTGGACCAGGCGGACTTCAACGCCCTGATCGCACGGGACAACGCCACGTTCAAGCAACTGGTGGACAGGCTGGGCATCAAGGCCTGAGAAGCCGCCGAACCTGCAGGCCCGCCCTGCGGCGCCCCACGGGGCCGCTGCGGGCGGTTTTCTTTTTTTGGGTGTGCGTCCGCCGGGTCCACGGTGTCCGCCTCGCGGGGGGCATGGCCGCACGGCTTCGCCCGTCCCGGGGGCCGCGGCACGCGCACGGCCTCATGCCCCGAAGCCGGGGGCAAAGGCCTCGCGCAGCCATTCCACGAACACCGACACCGAACGCGGCACATGGGCCGAGTAGGGACGTATCGCGTGGATAGACTCGCTGAAGGTGCCCACGGAGCGCCAGTCGGGCAGCACCTGGACGAGCTTGCCCGACTGCAGCGCGGCCTGCGCGCTGAAGTCGGGGACCAGCGCGATGCCCAGGCCCGCCAGGGCCGCGTCGCGCAGGGCCTCGCTGTTGCTGGCGGCCAGCGGCCCGGCCACGGGCACGGTCAGTCGGGGGGCGGTGCCCGGCACCACGGGCTCGAAGGTCCAGGCCGGAGCTTCCTGGGTGCGGGGGTAGTGCAGGCAGTCGTGCCCGCGCAGGTCGCCGGGCGTGCGGGGCAGACCGGCGCGGCGCAGGTAGGCGCGGCTGGCCACCAGCACGGACCGCGTGGTGCACAGCAGCCAGGCCACATGGGTGTCGGGGGCCACGGCGGTGTGGCGGATGGCCAGGTCCAGCCCTTCGAGCGTCAGCGAGCGCAGGTTGTCCGACAGGTCCAGCTCCAGCCGCACTTCGGGATAGGCGCGCACGAACGCAGGCAGCCGGGGCACCAGTTGCTGGCGTGCCAGCGCGACGGGGGCGGTCACGCGCAGGCGGCCCTGGGGCACGCCGGCGCGGTCGCGCACGCTCGCAAAGCTCTCGGCGATGCTGTCGAACGCGCCCCGCGTGTCGTCCACCAGCTGCCGCCCCGCCTCGGTCAGGCCCACGCTGCGCGTGGTGCGCCGCACCAGCGGCACGCCTGCCGCGCGTTCCAGCTCCGCGATGTGCTGGCTCATGGCCGCCTTGCTCACGCCCAGGCGCGCGGCGGCGCCGGTGTAGCTGCCCTGTTCGCCCAGCACGACAAGCCAGTGCAGGTGCGACCACAGGGCTTCGGGTTTGGGATGGATTGTCGATTTCATGGCGCTATTGTTCATCAATGTGAACAATCAATTCACCGCCACGGTCTTGGCGCGGCGGGTTGTCGCTCCTAGACTGCAGGCCACTTTCCACCGTTCTTTGAAAGAGGTTTGCATGACCACCGCCACCCAGCCGGCCCCCATTGGCCACTACATCCACGGCCAGCGCACCATGGGCACCAGCACACGCAGCCAGGACGTGACCAATCCCGCCACGGGCGCCGTGACGGGCCGCGTGGCGCTGGCCCACCGCGCCGATGTGGATGCGGCCGTGGCCGCCGCGCAGGCCGCCTTTCCCGCCTGGGCGGACACGCCGCCCATCCGCCGCGCCCGCGTGCTGTTCAAGTTCCTGGAGCTGGTCAACCAGCACAAGGATGCGCTGGCCCGCGCCATCACGGCCGAGCATGGCAAGGTGTTCACCGATGCGCAGGGCGAGGTGGCGCGCGGCATCGACATCATCGAGTTCGCCTGCGGCGTTCCGCAACTGCTCAAGGGCGATTTCACCGACCAGGTGAGCACCGGCATCGACAACTGGACGTTGCGCCAGCCCCTGGGCGTGGTGGCGGGGATCACGCCTTTCAACTTTCCGGTCATGGTGCCCATGTGGATGTTTCCGGTGGCCATCGCGACCGGCAACACCTTCGTGCTCAAGCCCAGCCCCACCGATCCCACGGCCTCGCTGCTCATGGCCGACCTGTTCCGGCAGGCAGGCCTGCCCGACGGCGTCTTCAACGTGGTGCAGGGCGACAAGGAGGCGGTGGATGCGCTCATCGAGCACCCCGATGTCCGGGCGATCAGCTTTGTCGGCTCCACCCCCATCGCCAACTACATCTACGAGACCGGCGCCCGCCACGGCAAGCGCGTGCAGGCCCTGGGCGGCGCCAAGAACCACATGATCGTCATGCCCGATGCCGACATGGACCAGGCCGTGGACGCCCTCATCGGCGCGGGCTACGGATCGGCCGGTGAGCGCTGCATGGCCATCAGCGTGGCCGTGCTGGTGGGAGATGCCGCCGACAAGGTGGTGCCCAAGCTCGTCGAGCGCACGAAGGCGCTCAAGGTGCTCGACGGCACGAACCTGGCGGCGGAGATGGGCCCCATCGTCACCCGCGCGGCCCACGAGCGCATCTCGGGCTACATCGACCTGGGCGCGAAGGAGGGCGCGCAATTGCTGGTGGATGGCCGCGGCTTTGACGCGGCGCAGGCCGGCGAGGGCTGCGAAGGCGGCTTCTGGATGGGAGGCACCCTGTTCGACCATGTCACGCCGCAGATGCGCATCTACCGGGAGGAGATCTTCGGCCCGGTGCTGGCGGTGGTGCGCGCCAAGGATTTTGGCGAGGCCGTGAAGCTGGTCAACGACCATGAGTTCGGCAACGGCGTGGCCTGCTTCACGCGCGACGGCAACGTGGCCCGCGAGTTCGGCCGCCGCATCCAGGCCGGCATGGTCGGCATCAACGTGCCGATTCCCGTGCCCATGGCCTGGCATGGCTTTGGCGGCTGGAAGCGCAGCCTGTTTGGCGACATGCACGCCTACGGCGAGGAAGGCGTGCGCTTCTACACCAAGCAAAAGAGCATCATGCAGCGCTGGCCTGAAAGCACGCCCAAGGGGGCCGAGTTCGTGATGCCGACGGCCAAGTAGGACCCGGCGCGCGGTCGCTGGAATGGGGCTTTGGCCCCATTTTTTCGTGGCCGCGGCGCGTTGCCGCGGGCCCTTTCGATCCCCGCGCCCAGCATCCCTGGCGGGTTTGCCGGGCCTCCCGTTCCGGGGGGGGACTCCAGCACGCTCTAGAAACGCTGGATGCCGAACTCCTCGAGGCCGATCTCGGGGCTGCGCTGGCCGATCAGGTCCGCCACGGCCCGGGCGCTCCCGCAGGCCAGGGCCCAGCCGCCGGCGCCGTGGCCCGTGTTGAGCCACAGCCCCGGCACCCCGCTGGGGCCCACCACGGGGGCCGCGTCGGGGAGCATGGTGCGCGCGCCGCGCCAAACCTGCAGCCCCGAGGAGAGCTGCGCCCCTCCGGGGAACCAGTCGTTGAGCGTGCGGTACAGGCGCTGCAGGGTGGGCGCATGGTGGTCCGCGTCAGCGCCCGCCAGCTCCGCGCCACCGGCAATGCGCACACGCTGCCCCAGGCGGGTGATGGAGATCTGCTGGGCCATGTCCACCACGCTGGCGCGTGGCGCGTGCGTGGACTCACGCAGGGGCGCGCTGACCGAATAGCCGTACACGGCGGTCATCGGCAGGCGCAGCCCCAGCGGCGGCAGCAGCGCGGCCGAGGCCATGCCCGCGCACAGCACCACGGCATCGAAGCGGCGCAGCTCGGGCTCGCCTGGCACCGCAATGCCCAGGGGGCTGGTGCCGATGCGTTCGACACGGGTGTTGAACGCGAACTGCACGCCCGAACCCTGCGTGCCCTGGCGCAGCAGTTGCGCGAACAGGCGGCAGTTGCCGGCGCTGGCGTCCGGCAGGTGGATGGCGCAGGCCAGCGGGGCGTCGGGGGACAGCCCGGGCTCGATGTGGCGCGCCGTCGCGGCATCGATCTCGCGTGCCGCCACGCCGCAGTCGCGCAGCACCTGCAGGGCCGGCTGCAGCGCGGCCTGCTCCTGCTCGCTGCGCAGCAGCACCAGGCGTCCGTCACTGGATTCGAAATCCAGCTCGTGCTGGCTGGCGATGGCCTTCAGGCGCTCCTGGCTGTACCGCGCCAGTTGCTCCAGCGCCGGGGCCGGCGCGCTGTTGGCGCGTGCCGCGCGGCGCCAGCGCCACAGCCAGGCCAGATGGTCCTGGCCCAGGCCGGACGCCAGCCGCAGCGTGGCGTGGGCGCCCATGAGCCGCAGCGCCTGGCCGAAGCCGGGCAGGGCCCAGGGGCTGAGCACGTGGGAGCCCAGCAGGCCGGCCGTGGCAAAACTGGCTTCTTCGGCGGCAGCGCTGCGCTGCTCGAACACGGTGACCTCGTGGCCGTCGCTGGCCAGCTCATAGGCAGTGGTGACGCCGACAATGCCGGCGCCCACGATGGCAATCTTCATGAATTTGGGTGTTTTTAGCCTCTAGAGCTTGATTATCAAGCGCTTGCAGCTATTGTTTTTGTAGTATTTTTTCGATTTGCAGGCCCGTGTTGAGCACGGTGTCATCCCGCAGGGCCCCGTGCCAGACCATCAGGCCCACCGGGAGTTCCCCCGGTACATGGCAGGGCAGGGACAGCGCGCAGCCGTCCAGTAGATTGACGGCGCTGGTATTGCGCAGCAGCAGGGTGTTGACGCGGAAGAACTCGGCGTCGCGCGCCGCATCCTGCGCGGCGTCCTGGCCGCCGGCCGGGGCCACATCCGCCAGGGCGGGGGCCACGATGGGCACGGTGGGGGACAGCAGGACGTCGTAGCCTTCCATGCACGCGTGCATGCGGGCCATCCAGTGCTGGCGGGCCTGCAGCAGGTCGATGTATTCCCATGCCATCAGCGCCGCGCCCTTGTCGATGCGCGCACGCACACGGGGGTCGTAGCGCGTGCCCGCGCGCTGCAGCAGTTCGCGGTGCCAGGCGTAGGCTTCGGGCGCGGAGAAGCCATGCACCGGCTGCTCCTGCATGGGGGGCATGTCGATGGTGTCGATGGTGGCGCCCGCCGCGCGCAGCGCGGACAGGGTGCGCTCGAACGCCCGGGCCACCGTGGCGTCCATTCCGTCCAGGAAGACCGTCGAGGGGACGGCCAGGCGGTATTGCGACAGCGGTGCCAGGCTGCGCGTGACGCTCCGGGCGGCCAGCACCTCGTGCGCCACGATGGCATCGCGCACGCTGCGGGTCATGGCGCAGGCCGTGTCGAGCGTGGTGGACAGCGGGACGGCCCCGGTCGTGGGGACCAGCCGCGCGGTGTTCTTGAAGCCCACGATGCCGTTGAGCGCCGCCGGAATGCGGATCGACCCTCCCGTGTCCGACCCCAGTCCGATGAACGCAGCCCCCGTGGCCACCGACACGGCGGCGCCCGACGACGAGCCGCCGGGAACCCGTGGCGCGCCGGGCAATGCGCCCGACCGGGCATCGAAGGCCGCGGGCGTGCCGAAGTGCGGATTCACCCCCACGCCTGAAAACGCGAACTCCACCATGTTCGTGCGGCCGATGACAACGCCACCCGCGGCACGCAGGCGCGCCACCGCGGGGCTGTCGGCCGCTGCGGCGGGCGCATCCGCCAGCACCGTGGAGCCGGCGGGCGTGGGCTGGCCGGCGATGTCGAACAGGTCCTTGACCGATACCGCCAGGCCGGCCAGGGGCAGGCGGTCCAGGCTGGCTTGCACCGCATTGGTGCGTGCTTCCCCGAACAGCGTGCGCACGAAACTGTGGGTGTTCGCAGGGGATTGGGCGGCTTCGATGCAACGTTCCAGCTCTGCGGGCACGGCGGTGGTGCCGTCCCGCAGGCGGTCGCGGGTGGCGATCAGGTCAGGGAGCATGGGTGTGCTAGAATCTTTGGGTTTTGCTGGGAGCAGTAACGCGGGCAAGGGGCAGTGCAATCCGGTGTGATCGGGCATTGTCGCAATGTGCGTGTGGCGGCTTACGCAGAACCAATCGCAAACCAGCCCTGTCAAGGTGTTGCGTCTTTCGTGAGAAACCACGGCGGCGCAAGTATTGGGGCTGGATTTTAGACCCAACCTTTGGAGTATTTTTATGTCCGTTACCATGCGCGAAATGCTGGAAGCCGGTGTCCACTTCGGTCACCAGACCCGCTTCTGGAACCCCAAGATGGCCCCCTACATCTTCGGCCATCGCAACAAGATCCACATCATCAACCTGGAAAAGTCGCTGCCACTGTTCCAGGAAGCCCAAAAGTTCGCCAAGCAACTGGCTGCCAACCGCGGCACGATCCTGATGGTCGGCACGAAGCGCCAGGCCCGTGAGATCCTGTCCACCGAAGCCCTGCGCGCTGGCGTGCCCTTCGTGGACCAGCGCTGGCTGGGCGGCATGCTGACCAACTTCAAGACGGTCAAGACCTCGATCAAGCGCCTCAAGGACATGAAGGCCCAGCAAGAAGCTGGCCTCGACAGCCTGAGCAAGAAGGAGCAGCTGACGTTCTCCCGCGAGATCGAGAAGCTCGAAAAGGACATCGGCGGCATCCAGGACATGGCTGCGCTGCCCGACGCCATCTTCATCATCGACGTGGGCTTCCACAAGATCGCCGTGGCCGAAGCCAAGAAGCTCGGCATCCCGCTGATCGGCGTGGTCGATACGAACCACTCGCCTGAAGGCATCGACTACGTGATCCCTGGCAACGACGACTCGGCCAAGGCCGTGACGCTGTACGCCCGTGGCATCGCCGACGCGATCATCGAAGGCCGTGCGAACGCCGTGAACGAAGTGGTCAAGGCCGTGACGGCCGAGAGCTCCGATGAGTTCGTGGAAGTGCAAGAAGCCGCCGCCTGATACCCGGCTGCGCGATCCGTCGCGAATGAAAGCGGGGCCCCTGGTGAGCCCCCTTTTTTTTAGGCTGAATCTAATCGATTGAACTGAACACTGAAGGAATAAAGATGGCTGCAATTACCGCAAGCATGGTGGCTGAACTGCGTGGCAAGACCGACGCGCCCATGATGGAATGCAAGAAGGCCCTGACGGAAGCCGACGGCGACATGGCCAAGGCCGAAGAGCTGCTGCGCGTCAAGCTGGGCACCAAGGCGGGCAAGGCTGCATCGCGCATCACGGCCGAAGGCGTGGTGGCGAGCTACATCGACGGCACCACCGGTGCCCTGGTCGAAGTCAACAGCGAAACCGACTTCGTCTCCAAGAACGACAGCTTCATCGCCATGGCCAATGCCGCCGCGAAGCTGGTGGCCGAGCACAACCCCGCCACCGTCGAAGCCCTGGGCGCGCTGCCCTACAGCCAGGACAGCTTCGGCCCCACGCTGGAAGATGTGCGCAAGGGCCTGATCGGCAAGATCGGCGAAAACATGTCGTTCCGCCGCTTCAAGCGCTTCAGCGGCTCCAGCCTGGCAGCCTACCTGCATGGCTCGCGCATTGGCGTGGTCGTCGAGTTCGACGGCGATGCCGCTGCCGCCAAGGACGTGGCCATGCACGTGGCCGCCATGAAGCCCGTGGCCCTGACCAGCGCCGACGTGCCTGCCGACCTGATCGCCAAGGAGCGCTCTGTCGCCGAAGGCAAGGCCGACGAAGCCAACAAGGAACTCGTGGCCGCCGGCAAGCCCGCGCAAAGCGCGGAAATCACCGCCAAGCGCATCGACGGCGCCGTGCAGAAGTACCTCAAGGAAGTCTCGCTGGCTGACCAGGTCTTCGTGAAGGCCGCCGACGGCAAGCAGACCGTGGCCCAGATGCTCAAGGCCGCCAACACCAACGTGAAGGGCTTCACGCTCTACGTCGTGGGTGAAGGCATCGAGAAGAAGGTCGACGACTTCGCCGCCGAAGTGGCCGCCCAGGTGGCTGCTGCCAAGGCTGCTGCCTGATCGTTTCCGCAACCCCCCAAGCCCCGCATCTATCACCGGAGAAATTTCCCATGTCCCACGCCGCACCAGCCCACAAGCGCATCCTGCTCAAGCTGTCTGGTGAGGCGCTGATGGGGGATGACGCCTTCGGCATCAACCGCGCCACCATCGTCCGCATGGTGGAGGAGATCGCCGAAGTGACGCGCCTGGGTGTCCAGGTGGCCGTGGTGATCGGTGGGGGCAACATTTTCCGTGGCGTGGCTGGCGGCTCGGTCGGCATGGACCGTGCCACCGCCGACTACATGGGCATGCTGGCCACCGTCATGAACGCGCTGGCCCTGGCGGACGCCATGGACAAGCAGGGCCTGGTGGCCCGCGTGATGTCCGCCATCGCCATCGAGCAGGTCGTCGAGCCCTACGTGCGTCCCAAGGCCCTGCAGTACCTCGAAGAGGGCAAGGTCGTGGTGTTCGCGGCCGGTACGGGCAATCCGTTCTTCACCACCGACACGGCGGCTGCCCTGCGCGGTGCCGAGATTGGCGCCGAGCTGGTGCTCAAGGCCACCAAGGTGGACGGCGTTTATACTGCCGACCCCCAGAAGGACCCCACGGCCACGCGCTACACGAAGCTCAGCTTCGACGAGGCCATGTCCCGCAACCTGGGCATCATGGATGCGACCGCCTTCGCGCTGTGCCGCGACCAGAAGCTGCCGGTGCGGGTGTTCTCGATCATCAAGCATGGCGCCTTGAAGCGCGTGGTGATGGGCGAAGACGAAGGTACGCTGGTTTACGCTTGACGACGACGATGATGGCTTGCGGCCTGCACCGGATGCAGGCCGGCCCCGAGGAGAAAACATGACGATTGCCGACATCAAGAAGAATGCAGAGACCAAGATGGACCAGTCCATCGCGGCGTTCAAGAACAACCTGCAGAAGATCCGCACCGGCCGTGCCAACCCCGCCTTGCTCGACACCGTGCAGGTCGAGTACTACGGCTCCTTCGTGCCCCTGAGCCAGGTGGCCAATGTGGCGCTGATCGATTCGCGCACCATCAGCGTCCAGCCCTGGGAAAAGGGCATGGGCGCCAAGATCGAGAAGGCCATCCGCGAAAGCGATCTGGGCCTGAACCCCGCGTCCATGGGCGATCTCATCCGCGTGCCCATGCCGCCCATGAGCGAAGAGCGCCGCAAGGAAATGACCAAGCTGGCCCGCAATGAAGGCGAAAGCGCCAAGATCGCCGTGCGCAACCTGCGCCGCGATGCCAACGAGTCCGTCAAGAAGCTGGTCAAGGACAAGCTGGCGTCCGAAGACGACCAGAAGCGCGCCGAAACCGACGTGCAGAAATTCACCGACAGGCACATCGCCGAGATCGATGCGCTGGTGGCGGCCAAAGAGCAGGAAATCATGGCGGTTTAAGCCTTGAGGGCTTGAACGTTCACATGTCTGTATCTCCGGTGGTGCCGCACCACATCGCCATCGTCATGGATGGCAACGGCCGCTGGGCCACGCGCCGCTTTCTGCCGCGCCTGGCCGGCCACAAGCAAGGGGTTGATTCACTGCGCCGCTGCGCGCGCGCCTGCGTGCAGCGTGGCGTGGGGGTGTTGACCGTCTTCGCGTTCTCGTCCGAAAACTGGAACCGCCCGGCGGATGAGGTCTCTGGCCTTATGGAACTCCTGGCGATGGCGCTGGCACGCGAAGTGCCGCAGCTCAAGAAGGATGGCGTGCGCCTGTATTTCGTGGGTGAGCGTGCCGGCCTGTCGCCCAAGGTGCGCGATGGCCTGGCGCAGGCAGAAGCCGCCACGGCGCAAAACACCCGCCTCGTCCTCAACGTCTGTTTCAACTATGGCGGCCGCTGGGACATCGCCCAGGCCGCCGCATCGCTGGCAGCGCGCGGCGAGCCCATCACCGAGGCCAGCCTGCACGGTGCGATGGGTCTGGCCCATGTGCCCGATCCGGACCTGGTGATCCGCACCGGGGGGGAAATGCGGATCAGCAACTTTCTGCTGTGGCAGGCCGCATACTCCGAGTTCTTCTTCAGCGACCGGCTGTGGCCGGATTTCGACGAGTCGGCGCTGGACGAGGCGATTGCTGCCTTTGGCGGCCGCGAGCGCCGTTTTGGCAAAACCTCCGAACAGATCCTGTCCGCGCATCCCCATCCGATGCCGGGCTGAAAGGCCCCATGCTCAAACAGCGCGTCATTACAGCCCTTGTCCTGCTGGCCATTCTGCTGCCGGCGCTTTTTTATTCATCGTCCACCGTCCCGTTCACCCTGGTGGTGCTGGTGCTCATGGCGGCTGGCGCCTGGGAATGGGGCCGTTTGAGCGGTTTCGGACAGGCGGGCTCCGTGGCGGTGGGGGGCGCGTGCGTCGCCCTGTGCGCCGGGTCGTGGGCCCTGGGCTGGATTGACCGCCCGCTGGCGGGGCTCTGGGTGGCGGGGGGGGGCCTTTGGGTGCTGTCCGCGGCCTGGCTGCTCAGGGCCGGCGTGCCCGGCTGGCCTCGCATTCCGGCGGCGGTGCGCCTGGTGGCCGGGGTGCTGGCCCTCTGGCTTGCGTGGCTGGCGGTCGTGCAGGCGCGCAACGTGGGCGTCAACTTCCTGCTGTCGGTGCTGCTGCTGGTGTGGGTCGCCGACATCTTCGCGTACTTCGCGGGCCGTGCTTTTGGCCTGCGCTTCACCAAGGGCAAGCTGGCCCCTTCCATCAGTCCCGGCAAAAGCTGGGAGGGCGTGTGGGGCGGCCTTGCCGGCGTGCTGGCCATGGCATTCATCTGGGTGGCCGCCGATGCCCACTGGCAGGCGGCCGTTCCCAGCTTCTACAGCCGCATGGCGCAGCAAGGCTGGTGGCTGCTCGTGATCGCGGCCCTGTTCATGGTGGCCATGAGCGTGTCGGGTGACCTGGTGGAGTCCCTGATCAAGCGCAGCGCGGGCGTGAAGGACAGCAGCGGCCTGTTGCCCGGGCACGGTGGCGTGCTCGACCGGGTGGACGCCTTGCTGCCCACCCTGCCGCTGGCCATGATGCTCACGAGCCTGACAACGCAATGATGAAACAACGACTGACTGTCCTGGGTTCCACGGGCTCCATCGGTACCAGCACGCTCGACGTGGTGGCCCGCCATCCCGAGCGCTTCGAGGTGTTCGCGCTCAGTGCCGCGACCCAGGTGGACCTGATGCTGGCGCAGTGCGCGCAGTTCCGCCCCCGCTACGCCGTGATGGCGAGTGCCCCCCATGCGGCGCTGCTGGCTGAAAGACTGCAGGCAAATGCCCTTCCAACGCAAGTCCTTCAAGCGCAAGATGCTCTTGAAATAATAGCATCCCACCCTGACGTGGATGCCGTGATGGCGGCCATCGTGGGCGCTGCCGGCCTGGCGCCGTGCCTGGCTGCAGCGCGCGCGGGCAAGCGGCTGCTCCTGGCCAACAAGGAGGCCCTGGTGGTGGGCGGCGGGTTGTTCATGCAGACCGTGCGCGAGGGCGGCGCGACGCTGCTGCCCATCGACAGCGAGCATTCCGCGATTTTCCAGTGCCTGCCCGAAGATCCGGCGACCTGGGCCGAACGCGTCGACAGCATCCTGCTGACCGCGTCCGGCGGTCCCTTCCGCCAGCGGGATCCGTCCACGCTCTCGCAGATCACGCCCGACCAGGCCTGCGCGCACCCCAATTTCTCGATGGGCCGCAAGATCTCGGTGGATTCGGCCACCATGATGAACAAGGCGCTGGAAGTGATCGAGGCGCGCTGGCTGTTCGACCTGCACCCCGACCAGATCAAGGTGGTGATCCATCCGCAGCAGATCATCCACTCGATGGTGCAGTTCAAGGATGCCTCGATCCTCGCCCAGCTCGGCACCCCCGACATGCGCGTGCCGATCGCCTGCGGCCTGGCCTGGCCGGAGCGCATCGCCAGCGGTGCCAGCCGGCTCGACTTCTCTGCCTTGACGGCGCTGGCGTTTGAAGATGCCGACGCGGCCCGTTTTCCCGGGCTGCACCTGTCCTGGCAGGCGCTCAAGGCGGCCGAAGGCACGACCGCCGTATTGAACGCCGCCAACGAGGTCGCGGTCGGGGCCTTCCTGTCGGGGCGGCTGCGTTTCGACCGTATCCATGCCGTGAATCTTGCAACTTTGGACGCGGTTTCTCCCTCCAAGCCGGATTCCCTCGAAGCCCTGCTGGACCTGGATGCCCAGGCACGCAATGCTGCCGAGCACGCCGCGGGCCGCCTGGCGGCCTGAGTTCTCACAGCACCACGGACCCGTACATGCTCCTTACCATCGTTGCCTTCATCGTGGCCCTGGGCCTTCTGATCGCCGTGCACGAATATGGCCACTACCGGGTGGCCGTGGCGTGCGGGGTCAAGGTGCTGCGCTTCTCGGTGGGCTTTGGCAAACCATTGCTGCGCTGGCAGCCCAAGGGGTCGCCCACGGAGTTCGTGCTGGGGGCTTTTCCGCTGGGGGGCTATGTGCGCATGCTGGACGAGCGGGAAGCGCCCGTGGCCGCCGAGGAGCGGCATCTGGCTTTCAATACCCAGCCGCTGCGCTCCCGCGCGGCCATCGTGGCCGCGGGGCCGCTGGCAAACCTGCTGCTGGCGGTGCTGCTGTATTCCATTGTGAACTGGAACGGGGTGGACGAGCCCAAGGCGGTACTCGCCAGTCCGGTGGCCGGGTCCGTCGCGCAGAGTGCCGGCCTGCGGGGCGGCGAGCTGGTCGCGCAGGCAGCGCTGGGGTCGGACGAGATGGAGCCCGTGCGCTCGTTTGAAGAACTGCGCTGGCTGCTCACGCGCGGTGCGCTGGAGGGTGTGAACGTGCGCCTCGACGTGCAGCCGCAGTCGGGCGCTGTGCACCGGGAAATCCTGCTGGACATGTCGAAGATCGACAGCCGGGAGGCGGACGCCCAGCTGTTTCGCAAGATCGGCATCCTGGGGCCGTGGACGCGGCCGGTGCTGGGCGAGGTCATGCCTGACGGGGCCGCAGCCCGCGCTGGATTGCGCCAGGGGGACGTGGTGCTCAGGATCGGTGCCAGCGACGTGGTGGACGGCCAGCAGCTGCGCGAGTTGATCCGCCAGTCGGTGCGGGGAAGCGAGCCATTGGCACAGTCCTGGCGCATTGATCGCTCAGGCCAGGTGCTGAGCGTGGACGTGTTGCCCGAGGCCAAGCCGGAACTGGGCGCCTCCGTCGGCCGCATCGGGGCGTATGTCGGGGCCCCCCCTGAATTCGTGACGGTGGAATATGGCGTGTTCGAGGGGGCCTGGGCCGGCGTGGTCAAGACCTGGGATGTCTCCATCCTCACGCTTCGGATGATGGGACGCATGGTGATCGGCGAGGCATCGCTCAAGAACCTCAGCGGCCCCCTGACGATCGCCGACTACGCAGGGCGCTCCGCCAGCCTGGGACTCTCGCAGTACCTTGTCTTCCTTGCGCTGATCAGCGTGAGCCTGGGCGTGCTCAACCTGCTGCCGCTGCCTGTCTTGGACGGAGGGCACCTGATGTATTATCTTTGGGAGGGTGTCACGGGCAGGGGGGTGTCGGATGCATGGATGGAGCGCCTGCAGCGTGGAGGCGTTGCGGTCCTGCTTCTCATGATGTCCATTGCCCTGTTCAACGATATCACCCGGCTCTTTGGCTAACACTTTTGCCGCGCTTGCCCTGCAACTGCGGCTCCAGCTTCATTCATGAAAAAACACATCAATCGCCTGGGCGTGCGTACCGCATCGGCCGTTGCAGCCATGATTTTTGCCGCTAATGCGGCATGGGCTCTGGAGCCTTTCAAGGTGCAGGACATCCGCGTCGAGGGCCTGCAGCGCGTGGAGCCCGGCACCGTGTTTGCCTCCATGCCGCTGCGGGTTGGTGACGACTACAACGACGAGAAGGGCGCCGCGGCCATCCGCGCTCTTTTCGGACTGGGCCTGTTCAAGGACGTGCGCCTGGAGGCGGCCGGCAACGTGCTGGTGGTGGTGGTGGAAGAGCGGCCCACCGTCGCCGACGTTGACTTCGCCGGCACGCGCGAGTTCGACAAGGACGCGCTCAAGAAGGCCATGCGCGATGTCGGACTCACCGAGGGCCGGCCCTACGACAAGGCGTTGACGGACCGCGCCGAGCAGGAGCTCAAGCGCCAGTACATCAACAAGAGCCTGTACGGCGCCGAGGTCGTCACCACCGTGACGCCGATCGAGCGCAACCGCGTCAACCTGACCTTCACCGTGGTCGAGGGCGAGCCTGCCCGCATCAAGGAAGTGCGCCTCGTCGGCAACAAGGCCTTCAGTGAATCCACGCTCAAAGGCCTGTTCGACCAGGACACCGGGGGCTGGCTCAGCTGGTACACCAAGTCGGACCGCTACTCGCGCGCCAAGCTCAATGCCGATCTGGAGACGCTGCGTTCGTACTACCTGCAGCGCGGGTATCTGGAGTTCCGGGTCGACTCCACGCAGGTCGCCATCTCGCCCGACAAGCAGGACATCTCCATCACCGTCAACGTGACGGAAGGCGAGCGCTACGTGGTCTCGGGCGTCAAGCTGGAGGGCAACTACCTGGACCGCGAAGACGAGTTCAAGTCCCTGGTCACCATCCGCGCGGGCGAGCCCTACAACGCGGACCAGGTCACGGAAACGACCAAGGCGTTTTCAGAGTATTTCTCGCGTTTTGGCTTCGCCTTCGCGCGCGTGGAAGCCGTGCCCGAAATCGATCGCGAAAACAACCGGGTCGCCTTCGTGCTGCAGGCCGAACCCTCGCGCCGCGCCTATGTGCGCCGCATCAACGTGAGCGGCAACAACCGCACGCGCGATGAAGTGATCCGCCGTGAATTCCGCCAGTACGAAGCCTCGTGGTACGACGGCGAGAAGATCCGCCTGTCGCGCGACCGCGTGGACCGCCTGGGCTTCTTCACCGAAGTCAATGTGGAAACCCAGGAAGTGCCGGGTTCCCCCGACCAGGTGGACCTCGTGATCAACGTGGCGGAAAAGCCCACGGGCTCGCTGCAGATGGGGGTGGGTTTCTCCAGCGCCGAAAAGGTGTCGCTGTCGTTCGGCATCAAGCAGGAAAACATCTTTGGTTCCGGCAACTACCTGGGCATCGATGTCAACACCAGCAAGTACCGTCGCACGCTGGTGTTCAGCACCACCAACCCGTACTTCACGCCGGAAGGCATCTCGCGCACGCTGGATGTGTACTACCGCACGGACAAGCCCTACGAAGACCAGGGCGGCAACTACGAGTTGGTGACCACCGGAACGTCGGTGCGATTCGGTGTTCCGTTCAGTGAAACCGATACCGTGTTCTTTGGTGGGGGGCTGGAGCAGACCAAGATCAAGGCGGGTACGAACATTCCCGCCACCTACTTGGCCTATGCCGACCAGTTTGGCTACAGCAGCACCTCCATTCCTTTGACGATCGGTTGGTCGCGGGACGACCGCGACAGCGCTCTGGCGCCGAATTCCGGCCGCTATCAGCGCCTCAATTCAGAATGGTCGGTGGCGGGGGATGCCCGTTATGTGCGGGCCAACTACCAGTACCAGCAGTACGTGCCGCTGAACAAGCGCTTCACCATCGCCTTCAACGGCGAGGTGGGCATCGGCAAGGGCATGAACGGCAGGCCGTTCCCCGTGTTCAAGAACTTCTATTCGGGTGGGCTGGGCTCCGTGCGCGGCTTCGACCAGGGTACGCTGGGGCCGCGTGACGTGACGGGCGCGTCGTTGGGGGGGCCCAAGAAGGTCACCTTGAACGCGGAGCTGATCGCACCATTCCCGGGCGCGGGCAACGACCGGACACTGCGTGTATTCACCTTCTTTGATGTGGGTAATGTGTACGGAGAGAACGAAAAAGTTACTTTCAGTGACATGCGTTCCTCCGTCGGCCTGGGCCTGAGCTGGATTTCCCCGCTGGGTCCGTTGCGCCTGGCCTTTGCGCAACCGGTGCGCAAGTTCGCCGGCGATAGAATCCAGAAACTGCAATTCCAGATTGGAACGTCTTTCTAATGAAATCCTTTTCTCGCCATATCTCTCTGGCCCTGCTGCTTGGCACGCTTGCCATCGCAGCGCCTGCACAAGCGCAAGAGTTCAAAGCCGGGTTTGTCAACACCGACCGCATCTTCCGCGAGGCCAGCACCGCCAAGGCTGCACAGGCCAAGCTGGAGCAGGAATTCTCCCGCCGTGAGAAAGAACTGGTGGACATGGGCAACACCCTGAAGACCGCCACGGAGAAGTTCGAACGCGAAGCTCCCACGATGGCTGAAAGCCAGCGCACCACCCGCCAGCGCCAGCTGGTGGACCAGGACCGTGAATTCCAGCGCAAGCGCCGCGAATTCCAGGAAGACCTGAGCGCCCGCAAGAACGAGGAACTGTCCCAGGTGCTCGAACGTGCGAACAAGGTGGTCAAGCAGGTGGCAGAGGCGGAGAAGTACGACGTGATCCTGCAGGAGGCCGTCTACATCAACCCCAAGCACGACATCACCGACAAGGTGATCAAGGCGCTGAATGCCGCTGCCGGCAAGTAAGCCCCAGCGCTGGACAGGTGGCGCGTGAGCTTGCTTCTCGGGCACATAGTTGATGCGCTCGGTGGCTCGCTGGAAGGAGGTGCGGCACGGGATGCCGTCATTTCCCGCATCGCGCCCCTGGAGGTTGCAGGGCCGGGAGACCTCAGTTTCCTGAGCAACCCCCGCTACCAACAGCAACTGGCCGCCTCCCGGGCGGCCTGTGTCATTGTGGCGCCTGCCATGCGCGATGCCGCCCTGGCCCGTGGCGCCTGCATCGTGGCGGACAACCCCTACGTGTACTTCGCGCGGGCCACGCAGCTTTGGCGCCGGCTCAATGCCCCCGCAGTGCAGGGCGGTGTGCACGCGAGCGCGGTCGTGGACCCGTCGGCGCAGGTCGATGCCACCGCCACCATCGGTCCCCTGTGCGTGGTGGAACGCGGTGCGCGCATTGGCGCAGGAACCGTGCTCAAGTCCCGTGTCACGGTGGGCGAGGGCTGCCGCATCGGCGCGCGCTGCATCGTGCACCCCGGCGTGGTGATCGGCGCCGACGGCTTTGGTTTTGCGCCCGAGAACGGGCAGTGGGTCAAGATCGAGCAACTGGGGGCCGTGCACATTGGCGACGATGTCGAGATCGGCGCCAACACCTGCATCGACCGTGGTGCGCTGCTGGACACCGTCATCGAAGACGGCGTCAAGCTCGACAACCTGATCCAGATCGGGCACAACGTGCGCATCGGCAAGCACTCTGCCCTGGCGGGGTGCGTGGGCGTGGCCGGCAGCGCGACCATTGGCGCGCACTGCACCGTGGGCGGCGGCGCCATCGTGCTGGGCCATCTGGAGATGGCGGACAACGTGCACATCTCTGCCGCCACGGTGGTCACGCGCTCTTTGAGCCAGCCTGGGCAATACACGGGCATGTTTCCCATCGACGACAATGCGCGTTGGGAAAAAAACGCTGCAACACTCAAACAACTGCACAGCTTGCGAGAGCGCATCAAGGCGCTGGAGCAAGCTCTGAAAGCAGCATGAACGGAAGAACAACTCGATGATGGATATCCACGCAATTCTCAAGCAACTGCCCCACCGCTACCCGTTCCTGCTGGTGGACAAAGTGATCGAGCTTGAGAGCAACACCCGCATCAAGGCGATCAAGAACGTGACGTTCAACGAGCCTTATTTCATGGGGCACTTTCCAGGGCGCCCGGTGATGCCGGGTGTGTTGATCCTCGAGGCCCTGGCGCAGGCCGCCGGCCTGCTGGCGTTCGACGCGATGGGCAAGGTGCCCGATGAAAACAACATCTACTACTTCGTCGGCATCGATGGCGCGCGCTTCAAGCGGCCGGTGGAGCCGGGCGATCAGCTGATTCTCTCCATCACGATCGACCGCGTGCGCGGCGGCATCTGGAAGTTCAAGGGCGTGGCCAGCGTGGGCGAGGAAGTGGCCTGCGAGGCCGAACTCATGTGCACCATGCGCAGCGTGGGTTGATCCGCTCAGACTTGCAGATCGTGAGCAATATTCATCCCACGGCCATAGTCGCGCAAGGCGCCAGTCTGGATCCCACGGTCACGGTGGGGCCCTACGCGGTGATTGGTCCCGACGTGGTGATCGGGGCGGGAACCACGGTGGGGCCGCACTGCGTGATCGAAGGGCGCACCACGATCGGGGCCGACAACCGCATTTTCCAGTTCGCATCGCTGGGTGCCGTGCCGCAGGACAAGAAGTACGCGGGCGAGCCGACCGAACTCGTCATCGGCGACCGCAACGTGATCCGCGAGTTCTGCACCTTCAACCTCGGTGTGCCGGGAGCCGGCGGCATCACGCGCGTGGGCAGCGACAACTGGATCATGGCGTACACCCACATCGCGCACGACTGCCGCGTTGACAACCACACCACGCTCTCCAACAACACCACGCTGGCAGGCCATGTGCACCTTGCCGACTGGGTCACCATCGGCGGGCTCACCGGCATTCACCAGTTCGTCTCGATCGGTGCCCATGCCATGGTCGGCTTTGCCAGCGCCGTGTCGCAGGATGTGCCCCCCTTCATGCTGGCCGACGGCAATCCGCTGGCGCTGCGCGGCCTCAACATCGTCGGGCTGCGCCGCCGGGGCTTCTCGGCAGAGCGTGTGGCGGGCATCAAGCAGATGCACCGCCTGCTCTATCGCCAGGGGCTGACACTGGAGGCCGCACGCGCAGGCGTGGCCGAGTTGCCAGCCGCCCATCCGGAGGCTGCGCCCGACATCGCCATGATGCTGGGTTTCCTGGATACCTCCACGCGCGGCATCGCGCGCTGAGGGGCAATGATGAAGGCTTCCCCCCGCGTCGCCATGGTGGCGGGCGAGACCTCCGGCGACCTGCTTGCCGGCCTGCTGATCGACGGCATGCAGGCCCATTGGCCGGGCCTGCAGTCCTGCGGCATTGGTGGCCCGCAGATGCAGCGCCGGGGTTTTGCCGCCTGGTGGCCCAGCGAGAAGCTCGCCGTGCATGGGTACAGCATGGAGGTGCTGCGCCGCCTGCGCGAACTGCTGGGCATTCGCAAGCAACTGCGTGAGCGGCTGCTCAAGGAGCGTCCGGACGTGTTCATCGGCGTGGATGCGCCTGACTTCAACCTGAAGCTGGAGGCCGACCTGCGTGCCGCGGGCGTCAAGACCGTGCACTTCGTGTGCCCGTCGATCTGGGCCTGGCGCGCGGACCGTGTCGAGAAGATACGCCGCAGCGCCGACCACGTGCTGTGCATCTTTCCGTTCGAGCCCGAGCTGTTGGCGCGGCACGGCATTGCGGCGACCTATGTGGGCCACCCGCTTGCCGGCGTGATTCCCATGGTGCCGGACCGCGCTGCCGCCCGCGCCCAGCTCGGCCTGCAGGATGCCGACGAGGTGCTGGCCATTCTGCCGGGCAGCCGCTCCTCGGAGATCGCCTACATCACGCAGCCTTTCTTTGAGGCTGCAGCGCTTGTCCTGAAAGCGCGTCCAGCTACTAAATTGATAGTTCCTGCCGTCCCGGCGCTGCGGGAGCGCATCGTGCAGGCGGCACGGGCCGCGGGTCTGGGTGGGGCGGTGCAGATCGTGTCCGGCCAGTCCCATGCCGTGCTGGCCGCCTGCGACGCCACGCTGATCGCCAGCGGCACCGCGACGCTGGAGGCGGCGCTGTTCAAGCGTCCCATGGTCATCGGCTACCACATGCACCCGTTGAGCTGGTGGCTCATGCGCCGCAAGCAGCTGCAGCCCTGGGTGGGGCTGCCCAATATCCTTTGCGGAGAATTCGTGGTCCCCGAGCTGATCCAGGATGCCGCGACACCCCAGGCGCTCTGCGCGGCAACGCTGCAATGGCTGGATGCGCGCCAGCACAATCCTGAGAAAATCACGGCCCTGGAGCAGCGCTTTACGGCGCTGCACGAAAGCCTGCAACGCAATACCCCCCAACTGGCTGCCGATGCGATCCAGAAAATCCTTCACCCAGCTGCCTGAACAGGCCTGCCTGCCATGGCACCCGCCGGGTCTTGTGTCCGGCGTGGACGAGGCGGGCCGCGGCCCGCTGGCGGGGCCCGTGGTGGCGGCCGCGGTCATCCTGGATGACCTCAATCCGATCGCCGGCCTTGCCGATTCCAAGAAGCTCACGCCTGCCCGGCGCGAGAAACTCTACGACGAAATCCGTGCCAAGGCGCTGTGCTGCAGCATTGCCGAGGCCAGCGTGGAAGAGATCGACCAGCTCAACATCCTGCAGGCCACGCTGCTGGCCATGCGGCGGGCCGTGATGGGGCTGCGCCTGAAGCCCGTCATGGTGCTGGTCGATGGCAACCGCCTGCCCACGCTGGGCATCCAGGCCGAGGCCATCGTCAAGGGCGATGCGCTGGTGCCGGCCATCTCGGCCGCCTCCATCCTGGCCAAGGTGCACCGCGACCGCTGGTGCGTGCAGGTGCATGAAGAGTTTCCGCAGTACGGGTTTGCCGGCCACAAGGGCTATGGCACCGCGGTGCACATGGCCGCCTTGCGCGAGCACGGGGCCTGCGTCCATCACCGGCGTTCCTTTGCGCCCGTGGCGCAGAGCCTGCTTGCCTGACGGAACCTGCTCGCCCCATGACCTCTCCGTCCATCACCGCGATCCATTCGCGGGACAACACCTTCGTGAAGGAACTGCGCCGGCTCGCGCAGGACACCACCGCCTACCGCAAGCAGGGCAGGGTGTGGCTGGAGGGTGACCACCTCTGCCGCGCCGCCCTGGAACGGGGCCAGCGGGCATCGATCGCGGTATTTTCCGAGTCTTTTTGGCCTCAGGCGCAAGTGGAATGGGCGCAGGCAGCTATGAAAACCATAGTGCTCGCCGATGCCCTGTTTGCCGACATCAGCGGTCTGGAGTCGCCTGCCCGCATGGGCTTCATCATCGATCTGCCCGCTGCCGCCGCATGGCGCACGGACGCCGCCACCGTCGTGCTGGACCGGGTGCAGGACGCCGGCAATGTGGGTTCCATCCTGCGCAGCGCGTCGGCATTCGGATTTCGTCAGGTGGTCGCCGTCAAGGGCAGCGCCGCCCTGTGGTCCCCCAAGGTGCTGCGCGCCGGCATGGGCGCGCATTTCGCGCTGGACCTGATCGAAGGCGTGGAGCACGGCGAACTCCAGTCCCTGAAGGTGCCCATGCTGGTGACCAGTTCGCACGCCGGGGACTGGCTGCACCGGGCCGCGCTGCCCTGGCCCTGCGCATGGGTCATGGGCCATGAAGGGCAGGGCGTCTCCGCCGTGCTGGAGGAGCGGGCTGCGATGCGCATCCGCATCGCGCAGCCCGGCGGCGAGGAGTCGCTGAACGTCGCGGCGGCGGCGGCGATCTGCCTGCATGCGAGCGGCGCCGGGCGCTGAACACCTCCCTTCGCAGCCGGCTCCGGGGGGCCGCGGAAGGCCCGCCTTCTCCCGTTTTTCTAGAGGTTGCGCAGGAACTGGCGCACGAAATCGCCCTGGTTGGGCGCATCCTTCTCGGTGCTGAACAGCACCTGCTGGTTTTCCACGCGGATCTTGAGCTGTGGCGCGAACCTGCACTGCACCTGGCCCAGCCCGGACGCAGTGCTCTTGAAGGCGGGCGTGTTGCGGCACATGGAGTCCAGCTCCGAGGCCACCACGCCGCAGAAGCTGCCGATGCTCAGGGTCTGCAGCTTCTCGTCATCGATCGTGCTCCAGTCGACCGTGGTCTTCACCGGCGTGCCGCAGGCCGCGGAGGCTTCCTGGTCGGCCCTGGCCAGCTCGGCCTGCGCTCCCGCGAGGCGCTTGCTGCGGTCAAAGCGGGCCAGCTTTTCCTGCACGCCCTGCTTTTGCTGGCTCTGGTAGCTCGCCTGCAGGTCCGCCAGCTTGAAGGCCTTGCTCTTTTCCTCGCTGAAGGACAGCGGCAGGCCGTCGCGCTTGCCGGGCAGGTACACCACATACTGCTCGCCGTGGCGATAGGCGTGGCTCTGCTTTTGCAGCAGGCCGTAGCTGCGGCCGTCGAGCCGGGTGGCATAGACCTCCCGCGCGGAGCCCTGTTGCTCCAGCTGGCTCAGGAACACGACCTGGTCAATGGGATCGTTGATGCCGCTCACGCGCACCAGGGCCTGTTTGCCATCCGCGCTGGGCGCCAGCACCACTTCCACCCCCTGGGGGGCCACGAAGACCTGGGGGTACCTGGCCAGTTCCAGGGCCTGGGCGGCCACGGCGGCGCACAGGCCGGCCAGGGAAAGGGCAAGAGGGCGGAGAAAAGTGCGCATCGGGAGGGTTCTCTGTGGGAGTGGCGGGAGGCGTCGGCCGAAGTCTAGGCGGACCGTTGTCACCTGAAATGCCTGGAACACTTGCTTACGTAACAAGGTTATGCAAGGCATGCATTTGTGAGTGAATGCGCCGCGATGGGTATAATCGGGAGCTTTTCTCGCAACAGCGTCGCCCGACCGCACCCAAAGCAACAACCCATCTGAGAGCAGCCACCGGCACTTGCGTACCTTTGCGTGCACGAGTGGCCTGCAGGCGCCGGGCGACCGTAACCATCCGGAGAACCCAGTGCTTTTGTCTCTACAGGGAAATTTCCCGCCCGCCATCCTGGCGCTCGCAGACGGCACGGTCTTTATCGGCAATTCGATTGGTGCCACCGGCGCCACCGTCGGCGAAGTGGTGTTCAACACCGCGATCACCGGCTACCAGGAAATCCTCACCGACCCCAGCTACTGCCAGCAGATCGTCACGTTGACGTATCCGCACATCGGCAACTACGGCGTCAACGTGGAGGACATCGAAGCCGACAAGGTCCATGCCGCGGGCCTGATCATCAAGGACCTGCCCCTGCTGGCCAGCAACTTCCGCTCCACGGAAACGCTCTCGCAGTACCTCGTGCGCGAGAACACCGTGGCCATCGCCAACATCGATACCCGCAAGCTCACGCGCCTGCTGCGCAGCAAGGGTGCGCAAAACGGCGCCATCATCGGACTGGCCGCCGGGCAGCCGGTCACGCAGGCGCTCATCGACGAAGCCATCGCCAAGGCCAAGGCCGCCCCCAACATGGCCGGGCTGGACCTGGCCCAGGTGGTGACCACGGCGTCGCGCTACGAGTGGACGCAGACCGAGTGGAAGCTGGGCTCGGGCTACGGCGAACTCGCGGGGCCGCAGTTCCATGTGGTGGCATACGACTTCGGCGTGAAGAAGAACATCCTGCGCATGCTGGCCGAGCGCGGCTGCAAGGTCACCGTGGTGCCTGCCAAGACGCCCGCCGCCGATGTGCTGGCACTCAAGCCCGATGGCGTGTTCCTGTCCAACGGCCCCGGCGATCCGGAGCCCTGCGATTACGCCATTGCCGCCACCCGCACCATCGTGGACAGCGGCGTGCCCACGTTCGGCATCTGCCTGGGTCATCAGATCATGGCCCTGGCCGCCGGCGCCAAGACCTTCAAGATGACCCACAGCCACCACGGGGCCAATCACCCCGTGAAGGACCTGGACACCGGCCGCGTGAGCATCACGAGCCAGAACCACGGTTTCGCGGTGGACATGGAATCGCTGCCTGCCAACCTGCGCGCCACGCACATCAGCCTGTTCGACGGCACGCTGCAAGGGCTGGTCCACAAGGACAAGCCGGCATTTTGCTTCCAGGGCCACCCTGAGGCTTCCCCCGGGCCGCACGACATCGCCTACCTTTTCGACCGATTCACCGATGCCATGCGCGCGGCGAAAGCCGGTTGAACCCGGGAAGGAATAGCGCCATGAAACTGTTCAGCTTTCCCCTCGCATCGCTGGAAAAGGCGATCCACAAGCGTGTCCTGACCCTGCCATCGCCCCACCGCGAGTGGTTCACGGAACGCTGGGCGCAAAAGCCCTACAAGAAGGCGTTCGTCGAGAACAAGGCCATGCCCCTCGTCACGCTGGTGGCCAAGGGCAAGACCCTGGACGATGCCGCCTTCGCAGAGCTGCTGCAGGAATGGGAAGTGACGTTTTATGACGCGGAAGAAGAGGTCCTGCGCCCGCTGATCCAGGGCGACGGCCTGCTGCAGCTGATGCAGAAGAACCTTCCTCCCGAACGGGCCCAGGCGCTGCTTGCCAAGTTGACCGAGCGGCGCCCGCCATCGGACGCAGCAGCCTCTGCCCCGACCCCCAGCCCCCAGGCAGCCGAACCCACGATCGACTGATCGACGCACCATGCCAAAACGCACAGACATCAAAAGCATTCTCATCATCGGCGCCGGCCCGATCATCATCGGCCAGGCCTGCGAGTTCGACTACTCCGGCGTGCAGGCCTGCAAGGCCCTGCGCGAGGAAGGCTACAAGGTCATTCTGATCAACAGCAACCCCGCGACGATCATGACCGACCCGGCCACGGCCGACGTGACCTACATCGAGCCCATCACCTGGCAGACGGTCGAGAAGATCATCGCCAAGGAGCGCCCCGACGCCATCCTGCCCACCATGGGCGGCCAGACCGCGCTCAACTGCGCACTGGACCTGTGGCACAACGGCGTGCTCGACAAGTACAAGGTCGAGCTGATCGGCGCCACGCCCGAAGCCATCGACAAGGCCGAGGACCGCCTGAAGTTCAAGGACGCCATGACCAAGATCGGTCTGGGCTCCGCGCGCTCAGGGATCGCCCACAGCATGGACGAAGCCTGGGCCGTCCAGAAGAGCGTGGGCTTCCCCACCGTGATCCGCCCCAGCTTCACGCTCGGCGGCACGGGCGGCGGCATTGCCTACAACCCCGAAGAGTTCGAGACCATCTGCAAGCGCGGCCTGGAAGCCTCGCCCACCAACGAGCTGCTGATCGAGGAGTCGCTGCTCGGCTGGAAGGAGTACGAGATGGAAGTGGTCCGCGACAAGGCGGACAACTGCATCATCATCTGCTCCATCGAGAACCTCGACCCCATGGGCGTGCACACGGGCGACTCCATCACCGTGGCCCCCGCGCAAACGCTGACCGACAAGGAATACCAGATCATGCGCAACGCCAGCCTGGCGGTGCTGCGCGAGATCGGCGTGGACACGGGCGGCTCCAACGTGCAGTTCTCGGTGAACCCGAAGGACGGCCGCATGATCGTCATCGAGATGAACCCCCGCGTGTCGCGTTCGTCCGCGCTGGCATCCAAGGCCACCGGCTTCCCGATCGCCAAGGTCGCCGCCAAGCTGGCCGTGGGCTACACGCTCGACGAGCTCAAGAACGAGATCACCGGCGGCGCCACGCCCGCGTCGTTCGAGCCCTCCATCGACTACGTGGTCACCAAGATCCCGCGTTTCGCGTTCGAGAAGTTCCCCACGGCCGACAGCCGCCTGACCACGCAGATGAAGTCCGTGGGCGAGGTCATGGCCATGGGCCGCACCTTCCAGGAGTCCTTCCAGAAGGCCCTGCGCGGCCTGGAAGTGGGCGTGGACGGCATGAACGAGAAGACCCAGGACCGTGAGGTGCTCGAAAAGGAGCTGGGCGAGCCCGGCCCCGAGCGCATCTGGTACGTGGGCGATGCGTTCGCCATGGGCCTCTCCGTGGACGAGGTGTACGACCTCACCAAGATCGACAAGTGGTTCCTGGTGCAGATCGAAGAGATCGTGAAGATCGAACTGGAGCTGGACCAGCTGGCCGTGGACAAGGGCGATGCGGCACTGGCCAGCCTGGATGCCGGCACGCTGCGCTCGCTCAAGAAGAAGGGCTTCTCGGACCGCCGCCTGGCCAAGCTGCTCAAGACGACGGAAAAAGCCGTGCGCGAAGCCCGCCGCGCGCTGAACGTGCGCCCGGTGTACAAGCGCGTGGACACCTGCGCCGCCGAATTCGCGACCAACACCGCCTACATGTACTCGACCTACGAGGACGAGTGCGAGGCCGAGCCGACCAACAACAAGAAAATCATGGTGCTCGGGGGCGGCCCCAACCGCATCGGCCAGGGCATCGAGTTCGACTACTGCTGCGTGCACGCCGCGCTGGCCATGCGCGAGGACGGCTACGAGACCATCATGGTCAACTGCAACCCCGAAACCGTGTCCACGGACTACGACACCTCGGACCGCCTGTACTTCGAGCCCCTCACGCTCGAAGACGTGCTCGAAATCGTGGACAAGGAAAAGCCCACTGGCGTGATCGTGCAGTACGGCGGCCAGACGCCGCTCAAGCTGGCGCTGGGCCTCGAAGCCGAGGGCGTGCCGATCATCGGCACCAGCCCCGACATGATCGATGCCGCCGAGGACCGCGAGCGCTTCCAGAAGCTGCTGCACGACCTGGGGCTGCGCCAGCCCCCCAATGCCACGGCCCGCACCGAGGCCGAGGCGCTGGAAAAGGCCGCCGCCCTGGGGTACCCGCTGGTGGTGCGCCCCAGCTATGTGCTGGGCGGCCGTGCGATGGAAATCGTGCACGAGCAGCGCGACCTGGAGCGCTACATGCGCGAGGCCGTGAAGGTGAGCAACGACTCGCCCGTGCTGCTGGACCGCTTCCTGAACGATGCCATCGAGTGCGACGTGGACTGCCTGCGCGATCCCGAGGGCAAGACCTTCATCGGTGGCGTGATGGAGCACATCGAACAAGCCGGTGTGCACTCGGGCGACTCCGCCTGTTCGCTGCCGCCGTACTACCTCAAGCAGGCCACGGTCGATGAACTCAAGCGCCAGTCCGCGGCCATGGCCGAAGGCCTGAACGTGGTGGGCCTGATGAACGTGCAGTTCGCCATCCAGGAAGTGGACGGCAAGGACGTGATCTACGTGCTGGAAGTGAACCCCCGTGCCTCGCGCACCGTGCCGTTCGTCTCCAAGGCCACGGGCATCCAGCTGGCCAAGGTGGCCGCGCGCTGCATGGCCGGCCAGACGCTGGCCTCGCAGGGCATCACCAAGGAGGTGACGCCGCCCTACTTCAGCGTGAAGGAGGCCGTGTTCCCGTTCGTCAAGTTCCCTGGCGTGGACACCATCCTCGGCCCCGAGATGAAGTCCACCGGCGAGGTGATGGGCGTGGGCAAGACCTTCGGCGAAGCCTTCGTGAAGAGCCAGTTGGGCGCGGGCACCAAGCTGCCGACGTCGGGCAAGGTGTTCCTCACGGTGAAGAACAATGACAAGCCCCGCGCGGTGGACATTGCCCGCCAGCTGGTGGCGCTGGGCTTTGACCTGGTGGCGACCAAAGGCACCGCTGCAGCCATTGCCGAGGCGGGCGTCCCGGTGGTGGTGGTCAACAAGGTCACGGAAGGCCGTCCGCACATCGTGGACATGATCAAGAACAACGAGATCGTCATGGTCATCAACACGGTGGAAGAGCGCCGCAACGCGATTGCAGACTCGCGCGCGATTCGCACCTCGTCGCTGCTGGCCCGCGTGACCACCTTCACGACCATCTTTGGCGCCGAGGCAGCCGTGGAGGGCATGAAGTACCTGGACAAGCTCGACGTGTACTCGGTGCAGGAGCTGCACGCCCAGCTGGTGGCCTGAGCCCCGGCAAAAGCGGCATAATCTTCGCCTGACCAGACACCGCCGCGCGGTAACGTGCGGCGGTTTCCTTTTGTAGACTTGCCATTCACGAAGTCCGGCACAGCCGGGCGTGACGTGGTGACTGACCGGTGGAAGTGCCTTGGCGCTTTCACCGTTTTGACTTATGGAGACTCGACAGAATGGCCACCATTCCGATTACCAAGCGCGGCGCTGAAAAGCTCAAGGAAGAGTTGCACCGCCTCAAGACCGTGGAACGGCCCGCGGTGATCACGGCGATCGCCGAAGCGCGTGCGCAGGGGGACCTCAGCGAAAACGCCGACTACGACGCCGCCAAGGACCGCCAGGGCTTCATCGAGGGCCGCATCCAGGAGATCGAGGGCAAGCTCTCGGTCGCGCAGGTCATCGATCCCAGCGCCGTCGACGGCGGCGGCAAGGTGGTCTTTGGCGCCACGGTCGAGCTGGAGGATGAAGAGTCTGGCGACACCGTGAAGTACCAGATCGTGGGCGAGGACGAGGCCGACCTGAAGCAGGGCCTGATCAATATCTCCAGCCCCATCGCCCGTGCGCTCATCGGCAAGGAAGAGGGCGATACCGCCGAAGTGCTGGCGCCCGGCGGCGTTCGCCGCTATGAGGTGGTGGCGGTCAGCTACCAGTGAACAGGCGCGGCATGCTCCATCGCCTTCCTGCCCTGGTGGCCGCCCTGTGGTGGGGAAGCCTGACCACCATCGGCTTTCTGGTCGTGCCCATGCTGTTTGCCCACCTCCCGTCGCCGACGGTGGCGGGCAACATGGCGGCCAGGCTGTTTGCGGCACAGACCTGGGTGGCGGTGGCCTGCTGCCTGGTGCTGCTGCTGGTCTCCAGGCCCAGGCAGGCTGTAGCGCAGCACCCATGGGCGCAAGCTGCTATGGTTTTCATACTGGGCGGCATGCTGCTGGCACTGCTCACGCAGTTTGGCGTGGCACCGCGCATCGTGGCGCGGCAGGATCTGCGCGTGTGGCACAGCGTGGGAACAGTGATGTACGCGCTGCAATGGTGCTGTGCGTTGGCCGTGCTGTGGCAAACGCTTCGCCACGACCCTCAGGCGCCCGCCGGGGGCGGCTCCGCCGGAGCCTGAAGCGCATACACCGCGGCGGCTCGGCCAGCGCCAGCGCCTGCGCCGACTACTCGTGCCAGTGTTCCGCCACCCAGCTGGCGGGGCGAATGTAGCGAAAGCGGCGGTTGCGCCGTCCCGCCAGTGCGTCCGGTGGATTGCACTCCCCGTGAAAGATCACGATGCGCGCACCGGGCGGCACGAACGGCGCGCGCCAGTAGTTGGTGGGCCATGGCGGTATGCCGTGGTACTTGAAGCTCGGGCACCACGCTGCGGGCCAGTACTGCAGCTTGCCCTGCCGGTGCAGAAAGTCCGACAGGTAGGCCTGTTCGTTGCGGAACTGCGCGCGGATTTCTGCGAAGTGGGCGCGAAAGTGTGCCAGCACGTCAGGGTGCGCCCCCAGTTCGAACCGGTAGACCGATGAATTGCCCGTGACGCGCCAGGGGCGCTTGTAGTCATGGATGATCAGGAATTCGCCCGGCTGGGTGAAAAAATCGTCCAGGCTGCCGGTGATGACCACGTCCACATCCAGGAACAGGGCCGTGCCGCGGAGCCCGTGCAGGTCCTGGCTGAAGGTGGCCAGCTTGGTCCAGCCCCGCTCGGGAATGCCGGGTGGCAGATCGAGCGCGGGGATGGGCAAGCACTGCACTTCGCTGCGGATGCCGGCGCTGTCGTCGGTCAGGCAGACGAAGCGGAAGTCACCACGCAGGTGCCGCCGAACCATCGCGTACAGCCGATTGACATATTCGGGGCCGTATTTCGTGCCCCACTTCATGCAGAGGATGTGGCGCGCGTGGGCGGCCCTGCCGGCAGGCGCTGCAGAAGCTGCAGGTACTGCAGAGACTGCGGGGGGGATCATCAGTCTGCCTGGCGCTTCTTGATCGACTTTTGCTTGGGTTTGGCGCGCTTGATCTGGCCGCCCGAGGTCAGGCGCTGGTTGCCCAGCACGCGCAGCTGCTTGATTTCGGGACGCTGGCCGCCGCGCTTGCTGAACTTCAGCACCTTGACGTCGCGCGGGCCCGGCATCCGGTCTTCATCGACCACGCGCTCCTTGACGGGCTGAGGGCGCCAGAGCACCAGCAGTTTGCCGATGTGCTGGATGGGGGCGGCGTTGAGGTCGGCCGTGATCTGCTGGTACATCAGCTCGCGGGCCGCGCGGTCGTCATTGAAAACACGCACCTTGATCAGCCCGTGGGCATTCAGGGCGGCGTCGATCTCCTTCTTGACGGCGGGGGTCAGGCCATCGCCGCCAATCAGGACGACGGGGTCCAGGTGGTGGGCATTGGCGCGTTGTTCCCGGCGCTCGGCGGGAGTCAGTTGAATTTGAGGCATGGGCCGTATTATGTCTGCGGCCCGCTGCGGGGTGCCTTCGCGTCGCCGCGCGAAATGGGCCTTGTGTCCAATCGGCTGTGCCGATTGTCGAGAGACAATGGAGCCGTATGAAAGTCAAAACCCAGAGCAAGAAGGTCAACAAGGCATGGTTGAACGACCACGTCAACGACACCTATGTCAAATTGGCCCAGAAAGAGGGATACCGCGCGCGCGCGGCCTACAAGCTCAAGGAGATCGACGAGCAGCTGGGCCTCATCAAGCCCGGCTACACGGTGGTGGACCTGGGCTCCACGCCCGGCGCATGGAGCCAGTACCTGCGCAGGCGCATGTCGCCCTCGGGTGCGGCGGCGGGGCAGCTCAATGGCACCATCATCGCCTTGGACATCCTGCCCATGGAGCCCATCGAGGGGGTGACCTACCTCAATGGCGATTTTCGCGAGGCGCAGGTGCTCGAGCGCCTGGAGCAGGCGCTCGGTGGCCGCGCGGTGGATGTCGTGGTGTCGGACATGGCGCCCAATCTTTCGGGCATCGGATCGGCCGATGCGGCCCGCATCGCCCACCTGGTGGAGCTGGCGGTGGATTTCGCTTGCAACCATTTGAAACCGGACGGTGCGCTGGTGGTCAAGCTCTTCCACGGCGGCGGGTACAGCGATCTGGTGACGCTGTTCAAGCAGACCTTCAAGGTGGTCAAGCCCTTGAAGCCCAAGGCGTCGCGCGACAAATCTTCGGAGACCTTCCTGGTGGGAATGGGCCTCAAAAAGGCCGCCTGAAAGGTCTTGCCCCAGGTCATGAATCCGTGAAATTCGCCCGTAAAGCCCGTGCTGTTTCCATGGCGGCTAGGGGGAATAGGGATGGCTGGGTGGCTTGAAAGACCTAAAATGGGCCGCACATGCGTGCCATGACGGCAGTGTGTCCGTTTTCTGTTCCCTGCAACTGGAGCCCCGCTTGAACAATCAGTGGTTTTCAAAAATTGCCGTGTGGCTGGTTATCGCCATGGTGCTGTTCACGGTGTTCAAACAGTTTGACACCCGTGCCGGCGCCAGCGCAGGCCACGTCGGCTACTCGGAATTCCTCGAGGAAGTCCGCAGCAACCGCATCAAGAGCGCAACCATCCAGGAAGGCCAGGGCGGCACCGAGATCGTGGCCATCACCAACGACGACCGAAAGATCCGCACCACCGCGACCTATCTGGACCGCGGCCTCGTGGGCGATCTCATCAACAACAACGTCAAGTTCGACGTCAAGCCCCGCGAAGAAGGCTCCCTGCTCATGACCCTGCTGGTCAGCTGGGGCCCCATGCTGCTGCTGATTGGCGTGTGGGTGTACTTCATGCGCCAGATGCAGGGCGGCGGCAAGGGCGGCGCCTTCAGCTTCGGCAAGAGCAAGGCGCGCATGCTCGACGAGAACAACAACCAGGTCACGTTCGCGGACGTGGCGGGCTGCGACGAAGCCAAGGAAGAAGTCAAGGAAGTCGTGGACTTCCTGAAAGACCCACAGAAGTTCCAGAAGCTGGGCGGCCGCATTCCGCGCGGCCTGCTGCTGGTGGGCCCTCCGGGCACCGGCAAGACCCTGCTGGCCAAGTCCATCGCGGGCGAAGCCAAGGTCCCGTTCTTCAGCATCTCGGGCTCCGATTTCGTGGAAATGTTCGTCGGCGTGGGCGCGGCCCGTGTGCGCGACATGTTCGACAACGCCAAGAAGAACGCCCCCTGCATCATCTTCATCGATGAAATCGACGCCGTGGGCCGCCAGCGCGGTGCCGGCCTCGGTGGTGGCAACGACGAGCGCGAGCAGACCCTGAACCAGATGCTGGTCGAGATGGACGGCTTCGAGACCAACCTGGGCGTGATCGTGGTGGCTGCCACCAACCGCCCCGACATCCTGGACGCCGCCCTGCTGCGCCCCGGCCGCTTCGACCGCCAGGTCTACGTGACGCTGCCCGACATCCGCGGCCGCGAGCAGATCCTGAACGTGCACATGCGCAAGATCCCGATCGGCCAGGACGTGGCCCCCGGCATCATCGCGCGCGGCACGCCCGGCATGAGCGGTGCCGACCTGGCGAACCTGTGCAACGAAGCCGCCCTGATGGCCGCCCGCCGCAATGCGCGCACGGTGGAGATGCAGGACTTCGAGAAGGCCAAGGACAAGATCCTCATGGGCCCCGAGCGCAAGAGCATGGTCATGCCCGAGGAAGAGCGCCGCAACACGGCCTACCACGAGTCCGGCCACGCGCTCATCGGCAAGCTGCTGCCCAAGTGCGACCCGGTGCACAAGGTCACCATCATTCCCCGTGGCCGTGCCCTGGGCGTGACGATGAGCCTGCCCGCACAGGACCGCTACAGCTATGACCGCGAATACATGCTCAACCAGATCAGCATGCTGTTCGGCGGCCGCATCGCCGAGGAAGTGTTCATGAACCAGATGACCACCGGCGCCAGCAACGACTTCGAGCGCGCCACGCACATCGCCCGCGACATGGTCACCCGCTACGGCATGACGGATGCGCTGGGCCCCATGGTCTATGCGGAAAACGAAGGCGAGGTGTTCCTGGGCCGCTCGGTCACCAAGACCACGACCATGAGCGAGCAGACCATGGAAAAGGTCGACATGGAAGTGCGCCGCATCATCGACGAGCAGTACAACCTCGCCCGCCGCCTGATCGAGGAGAACAGCGACAAGATGCACGCCATGGCCAAGGCCCTGCTCGAATGGGAGACCATCGATACCGAGCAATTGGACGACATCATGGCAGGCAAGGAGCCCCGTCCTCCGAAGGACTGGACGCCCCGCACGCCTCCCTCGGGCGGCGACAATTCCAGCGGCGGCACGCCCGCCGTGGCAACGGACACCGCGCCTTCGGCAGCCTGAGGAGCCCGTTGCAGTTCCAGCCGTTCCAACGGGGCCTTGTGCCCCGTTTTTCATGGTCTGTTTGGTCCCCTTGCTGATCCTCGCGGCGGCACACCCCTATCTCTTTTCCCCACGGACCATGCTCTGGCAGACCTCCCGCTTTTCGATCGATCTTTCCGAGCCCCGCGTCATGGGGATCGTCAACGCCACGCCGGATTCGTTTTCCGATGGCGGACGCCATGGCTCCACGGCGGGGGCCCTGCGGCATTGTGAGCAGCTGCTCAAGGACGGGGCGCACATCCTGGATATCGGGGGTGAGTCCACGCGGCCCGGCAGCCCCGCGGTGCCCCTGGACGAAGAACTCACGCGCGTGATGCCCCTGGTGCGGGACGCGGTGTCCCTGGGCGCCCCGGTCTCCGTCGATACCTACAAGCCCGAGGTCATGCGCGCGGTGCTGGACCTTGGCGCCGACATCGTCAACGACATCTGGGCGCTGCGCCAGCCAGGCGCGGCGCAGGTTGTGGCATCGCACCCGCAGTGCGGCGTGTGCCTGATGCACATGCACCGTGACCCCCAGACCATGCAAGCGGCCCCCATGCAGGGGGATGTGGTCCGGCAGGTGCTATTGTTCTTGCAGCAGTCAGCGCTTGATCTGCAAGCGCTGGGGGTCAAGAATACCCGGATCGTGCTGGACCCTGGCATTGGATTCGGCAAGACGCCGGAGCAGAATTTTGCGCTGCTGGCCCATCAGCCTGCATTGTTGCGCGCGGGCTACCCCCTCCTGGCGGGCTGGTCGCGCAAGTCGTCCCTGGGGGCCGCGACGGGGCTGGCGGTGGAGCAGCGCATGGTTCCGAGCGTGGCCGCGGCCGTGCTGGCCGTGGAGCGCGGGGCTTCCGTGGTGCGCGTGCACGATGTGCGAGAAACCGTGTCGGCGCTGGCGGTGTGGAGCGCCATGCAGCGAGAGCGTTGAGGCCGGGCGCTGCAAGGAGAGGGCAGCATGCCGGGCGGCCCGCATCCACATATTAATAAACAACGAGAGATTCACACGAGGAGACACCAGAACATGACGCGCCAATACTTTGGAACCGACGGTATCCGTGGCACCGTCGGGCAACCTCCGATCACCCCGGATTTCGTCTTGCGCCTGGCCCATGCCGTCGGGCGCGTGCTGCGCAGGGCCGAGGACCGGCCCACGGTGCTGATCGGCAAGGACACCCGCATTTCAGGCTACATGCTGGAGAGTGCGCTGGAGTCGGGTTTCAATTCCGCCGGCGTGGACGTGGTGCTGCTGGGCCCCTTGCCGACCCCGGGTGTCGCGTACCTGACCCGTGCCCAGCGCGCGAGCCTGGGGGTCGTCATCAGTGCCAGCCACAACCCTTACCCCGACAACGGCATCAAGTTCTTCAGCGCCCAGGGCACCAAATTGCCCGACGCCTGGGAGCAGGCGGTCGAAGCCGCCCTGGCAGAGCCCCCGGTGTGGGCCGACTCGGCCAGCCTGGGCAAGGCGCGCCGGCTCGATGACGCCGCGGGCCGCTACATCGAGTTCTGCAAGAGCACGTTCCCGCAGGACCTGACCCTCAAGGGCCTCAAGATCGTGGTGGACGCGGCCCATGGCGCGGCGTACCAGGTGGCGCCCAAGGTCTTTCACGAACTCGGTGCCGAGGTGCTGTCGATTGGCTGCTCGCCCGATGGTCTCAACATCAACCACGAGGTGGGCGCCACCCACCCTGACGCGCTCGTGCGCGCCGTGCGCGCCAACCGCGCCGACTACGGCATCGCGCTTGATGGCGATGCCGACCGGCTGCAGATCGTGGATGCCACCGGGCGGCTGTACAACGGCGACGAGCTTCTGTACCTCATGGCGTCGGACCGCATGGGCCGTGACGAGCATGTGCCCGGCGTCGTCGGCACCCTGATGACCAACATGGCGGTGGAGGTGGCGCTGCAGGCCCGGGGCGTGAAGTTTGTGCGCGCCAAGGTGGGTGACCGTTATGTGCTCGAAGAGCTGGCGCGGCACCAGTGGGTGCTGGGCGGCGAGGGGTCGGGCCACCTGCTCGCGCTGGACCGCCACACCACCGGCGACGGCCTGGTGAGCGCGCTGCAGGTGCTGCAGGCCAGCGTGCGCAGCGGGCGCACGCTGGCGCAACTGCTGGCGGACATCACGCTCTACCCCCAGGTGCTGCTCAATGTGCGCCTGGCGCCCGGGCAGGACTGGAAGTCCAACCGCCGCCTGGAGGAGACCACCCGCGCCGTGGAGCAGGAGCTGGGCGCCACGGGCCGGGTGCTGATCCGCGCGAGCGGCACCGAACCGCTGCTGCGCGTGATGGTCGAGGCGCGCGATGCGCAGCAGGCCAGCGCGTGTGCGCAGAAGCTGGCCGACGCGGCCCGTGCCGGCTGATGGTGACGCCGCGCGCCATCGCCACCGTGGGGCGCGCCGTGCGATCGGCTACGCTGCTGTCTTTGCCGCCAGCCTGGAACCGTTGCTGATGCCTTCCACCACCACCGATGCTCTCACTCCCATCACCGTCCGGCGCGTGGACTATGGCGATGCCCGCCAAGCCCGGGCGTTGGTCGAACTGCTCGACAGCTATGCGAAGGACGTGGCGGGGGGAGGCGCGCCGCTCAGCGCCGAGGTCCTGCGCGGCCTGCCCGAAGCCTTGCGGCGCAGGCCCCAGGCTTTCAGCGTGATCGCATGGGCGGCCGACGCCGCGGCGCCGCACGGCGAGGTGCCCGTGGGGCTGGTCAATTGCCTGGAGGGTTTTTCGACCTTTGCCTGCCGGCCCCTGGTCAACGTGCATGACGTGGTGGTGGCCCCCGGCTGGCGCGGCCACCGCGTTGCCCAGCGCATGCTGCAGTCGGTGGAGGCGCTGGCGCGCGAGCGGGGTGCCTGCAAGCTCACGCTGGAAGTGCTTTCGGGCAACCGCAGCGCCCTGCGCGCGTACGAACGGGAAGGCTTCGCCGCCTACACGCTGGACCCCAGCATGGGACAGGCGCAGTTTCTGCAGAAGATGCTGGACGGGGCAGGGCCTGTGCCACCCGCGGTACTCTGAATCACTTTTCCGGGAGACAAGACCGTATGAAGACATCTCTGGGCCAGATCGCCGCGGTGGGCGCCACCGCATTGGCGGCGTTGCTCGCGGCGCCCGCTGCCCATGCGGGCAAGACGCTTGACGGCATCCGGGCGCGCGGGCAGGTGGTGTGCGGCGTCAACACCGGGCTGGCCGGGTTTGCGATCGCGGACTCCAGTGGCCGGTGGTCGGGCCTGGACGTCGACATCTGCCGGGCGCTTGCGGCCGCGGTGCTGGGCGACGGCCAGAAGGTCAAGTACGTGCCGCTGGACGTGCCGCAGCGCTTCACCGCGCTGCAATCCGGCGAGGTGGACGTGCTTTCGCGCAACACCACATTCTCGCTGGCGCGCGACGCATCGCTGGGCCTGCACCAGACGGCCGTGACCTACTACGACGGCCAGGGCTTCATCGTGCCGGCCAGGAGCAAGATCAAGAACCTCCGCCAGCTCAAGGGGCAGACCGTGTGCGTGCAGTCAGGCACCACGACGGAAAAGAACCTGGCCGACTATTCCCGTGCCCACGACCTCGACATCAAGCCCGTGATGTTCGAGAAGGTGGACGCGGCAACGTCGGCCTACCTGTCGGGGCGCTGCTCCGCGTTCACCACCGATGCCTCGGGCCTGGCATCCCTGCGCAGCGGCGTTCCGCAAGGCGCGGCAACGCACACCATCCTGCCCGAGCTCATCTCCAAGGAGCCTCTGGGCCCCATGGTGCGGCGGGGGGACGACGAGTGGTTCGCGGTGGTCAAGTGGGTGATCTACGGCCTCATCGAAGCCGAAGAGCAGGGCGTGACACAGGCCAACGCGGACCAGCTGAAAACCAGCAGCAGCCACCCGGCGGTGCAGCGCATGCTGGGGACCTCGGAAGACACCGGAAAGCTGCTCGGCCTGGACCGCGACTGGCTGCTGCGCGCCGTCAGGACCACCGGCAACTATGGCGAGATCTTCGAGCGCAACGTCGGGCAGAAGTCGGCGCTGGCGCTGCCGCGCGGCCTCAACAACCTGTGGAACAGGCAGGGCCTGATGTACGCCTTTCCGATCCGCTGAGCGTTGCCTGGAGGGATCTGCTCGCGCGGTGCGGACGACAGCTCGGGCATCGCGGCAGTGCAATGCAATACAGTGCATTTGCTATTGTATTTATAGCTGCTCGCGCTTATCTATAAAGCGTCAGGGGCTGATTTTATTCAAAATTTCCCCGTGTGGAGGCCTGTTGCCCGGGCGGGTCTGTGAGAGCCGGTCCGGCGGGTCCGGGCCGCGGCACGATCGTGCTGCCGGCCGGCCGGCTCAATGCAGCTGTCGCCGCATGAAGGCTTCCAGCTCCGGTGCCGACAGCGGCATGCTGAAGTGGTAGCCCTGCGCCTCGTCGCACCCCTGCTCGCGCAGGAAGGTCAGCTGGCCTTCGGTCTCCACGCCTTCGGCCGTGGTGCGCATGCCCAGCGCCTGCGCCATGCGGATGATGGCGCTCACGATGGCGCGGTCGTTGTTGTCGTTGCCCAGGTCGCGCACGAACGACTGGTCGATCTTGAGCTTGAAGATCTGAAATCGCTTGAGCTGGCTCAGCGATGAATAGCCGGTGCCGAAGTCATCCATCGACATGCGCACGCCGCGCGCGTGCAGCTGGTCCATGGTGGCCACCGCGGCATGCGGGTCGTCCACGGCCACGCCTTCGGTCAGCTCCAGCTCCAGGCAATCCGGCGGCAGGTCAAATTCGGCCAGCATGCGGCTTACCAGTTCGGGCAGCTGGGGCTGGCGGAACTGGATGGCCGAGAGGTTCACGGCCATCGTCAGGCCCGGGAACCCGCAGGCCCGCCAGGTCTTGAGCTGCGAGAGCGCGGTGCGCAGCACCCATTCGCCGATCTGCAGGATCTGCCCGCTGTCTTCTGCAATGGGAATGAATTCGGCGGGCGACACCCCACCGAGCTGCGGGTGCTGCCAGCGCAGCAGGGCTTCCACGCTGCGCACGGCCCCGGTGGTCAGGCTCATCTGCGGCTGGTAGTGCAAGTGGAATTGGTTGCGCTCCAGCGCCCGGCGCAGGGCGTTTTCGAGCTGCAGCGCGCGCACCGACTGCGCCTGCATTTCCGGCGTGAAGAACTTGAATGTGTTGCGCCCGTCGAGCTTGGCGCGGTACATGGCCACGTCGGCCGACTGCGTCAGGGTGTCGAAGTCCTTGCCGTCCTGGGGGAACAGCGCGATGCCCATGGACGGGGCCATGGTCAGTTCGTGGTGGTCGATCTGGTAGTGCTGGCGTGAGGCCTCCTGCAGCTTGCCGGCCACGCGGGCCGCGCCGTGCGCATTGGCGCCGGGCAGCAGCAGGATGAACTCGTCGCCACCCAGGCGCGACACCGTGTCCTTGTCGCGCACCACGGCGCGCAGCCGCTTGGCGATCTCCACCAGCAGCGCATCGCCCACCCGGTGGCCCAGCGAGTCGTTCACGTGCTTGAAGTGATCCAGGTCCAGGAAGATCAGGGCCAGGGGCGTGTTGCCCTCCTGGGCCACGCGGATGGCCTGCTGCGCGCGCTCGGACAGCAGGGCGCGGTTGGGCAGGCCCGTGAGGGCGTCATAGTGGGCGAGCCAGTAGATGCGCTCCTGGTCGGCCTTGCGGTCGTTGATCTCGCGGTGCAGGTTGTCCACGGTCTCGCGCAGTTCGCGGGTGCGGTCCTGCACCTGCCGTTCCAGGTCCTCGTGCGTGCTGGCCAGGACGGCCTGTGCCTGCTTTCGCTCCGTGATGTCCATGGTGATCCAGATGGAGCCCTGCGATGGATCGGCGGGATCTATGGATTTGCTGCGCACCTCGCAGATCACGGGGGTGCCGTCCTTGCGGCACAGTTCCAGCTCGCCTTCGTACGAATGGCCGGCGGCCAGCTGCGGATAGCACCGGCGGCCGACTTCTTCCCACGCGGCGTCGCTGGCATACCAGCGGCGCGACGGGCTGCCCGCCAGTTCCCCCGGCTGGTAGCCCAGCATCTGCTCGAAGTGGTGGTTGCACCGGGTCAGGCGCCGGTCGCGCAGGAACACGATGCCCACCATGGCGCTGTCGAACAGCAACTGCTTTTCGCGGACCGCGGCGCCCAGCGCGGCCTGCGCGCGCCGTTGCTCGTCGATATCGTCCAGGATCCAGATGGAGCCTTCGGTCGTGTCGTGCGGATTGATGAGCCGCCCCGTCAGGCTGCCCCAGAACAAGGAGCCGTCGCGCCGGCGCAATTGGCGCTCCACGCGGAAGGCCTGGCCCTGGGCGAGCACCGGGTAGGCGGTGCGGCCCAGATCGCGAAAGGCATCGCGCGAAGGGTAGAACGCCTCGGTGTTGAGGCCCACCAGCCCTTCGGCGCTGGCGTAGCCGAAGATCTCGGCGTACCGCTGGTTGCAGCGCACCACGCTGCGCTGGCGCAGGAAAACAATGCCCACGCCCGCACTGTCGAGCAGGGTTTGCTGTTCGCGCAGCGCGCGTTGCAGGGGGGTGTCGGTGGCAACTCCAGGACGCTGCAATTCTGGAGAGCTGTACGGCGCAGACATGGAAACCGGTACGGGCGGGAGGGCCAGGCGGCCTTGGTAATTTGTACCAAAGTGTAGCAGCGCTCCCTTACAAGCCTTTCGGCGGGGCGTCCGGCCCTTTCCCGTGCAGGGTCGGGTCGGCTTCAGTGGTCCCGCTGAGCGCGCAGGTACGCCTCGAACTCCGGCGCGGGCAGGGGGCGGCTGAAGTAGAACCCCTGGCCCTCGTCGCAGCCCTGGGCCTGCAGGAACTCGACCTGGCCGTCGGTTTCCACCCCCTCCGCCGTGGTCTGCATGCCCAGGGCCTGCGCCATGCGGATGATGGCGCTCACGATGGCCCGGTCATTGGCATCGTCTTCCAGATCGCGCACGAACGACTGGTCGATCTTGAGCTTGTAGATCTGGAACCGCTTGAGGTAGCTCAACGAGGAATATCCGGTGCCGAAGTCGTCCATGGACAGGCGCACGCCGCGGTCGTGAAGCTGGTCCATCATGGCGAGCGCGGCGGCGGGGTCGTCCACCGCGGCGCCCTCGGTCAGCTCCAGCTCCAGCCGGCGCGCGGGCAGGCCTGCCTGTTCCAGGCAGCGCGTGACCATCTCGGGCAGCTGGGGATGCCTGAACTGGACGGCGGAGACGTTCACGGACACCGCCCGCAAGGGCAGCTGCAGATCCAGCCAGCGTTTGGCGTCCTTCACCGCGGTGTGGATCACCCATTCCCCGATCGCCACGATCATGCCGCTGCTTTCGGCCACCGGAATGAACTCGGCCGGCGACACCATGCCCAGCTCGGGATGGCGCCAGCGCAGCAGTGCCTCGGCCCCCACCACCTGGCGCGCGGTGAGCGAGACCTGGGGCTGGTAGTGCAGTTCGAACTGGTTGCGCTCCAGCGCGCGGCGCAGGGCGTTCTCGATCAGCAGGGCGCGCGCCGTGCGCGCCTCGAGGTCGGCGGTGAAGAAACCGTACCGGTTGCGTCCGTTCTGCTTGGCACGGTACATGGCGGCATCGGCCCGCTGGTACAGCGTGTCGAACGAGTCGCCATCGGCGGGATACATCGCGATGCCCACCGACAAGGTGGTGGTGAGTTCGTACGGGTCCACCTGAAACGGCTGGGCGATGGCCGCGAGCAGCCGGGTTGCCATGTCGGCCGCGGAGGGTGCCGAGGTGGCGGGCAGCAGCAGCAGAAATTCATCGCCCCCCAGGCGCGAGACGGTGTCCTGAGGCCGCAGCAGGGACTGAAGGCGCTGCGCCACCGCCACGAGCAGGATGTCTCCAATGCGGTGGCCCAGCGAATCGTTGACGTTCTTGAAGTGGTCCAGGTCCAGGAACAGCATGGCCAGGGTGCCGCCTCGCGCCTGCTCGTTGGCAATGAGGTGCTGCGCGCGCTCGGCCAGCAGCGCGCGGTTGGGAAGGTTCGTGAGCGGGTCGAAATGCGCCAGGCGCTGGATGCGGTCCTGGGCCTCGCGCTGCTGCGTGATGTCGCGAAACAGCGTGATGGAGTGCGTGGCGACGCCATTGCCATCGCGCACGCTGCTGACCGACAGCCACTGGGGGTAGGTGGACCCGTCCTTGCGGCGGCCGCAGGCCTCGCCCTCCCAGTGGCCGTCCTGGGACAGCCGTGCGTACACGGCGTCGGCGCTGGCGTTGTCTGCCGGCCGGGCGACCGTGAGCAGGCGCACGGACTGCCCCACGGCCTCGGCTTCCGTGTACCCCGTGATCCGCGTGAAAGCCCGGTTGATGCGCACGATCGTATGGGCCGCGTCGGCGATCACGATGGCTTCGCTGCTCTGGTCGAACACCTGGGCGGTCAGCTGCAGTTGCTCCTGGGACCGCTTGCGCTCCGTGATGTCGCGCGACAGCAGGATGAACCGTGGCTTCGCGCCCGGGGACGTGGCCTTGCGCGCGGCGGACAGCTCAAACCACGTGGTGCCCACCCCGGGCAGGTCGAGCATGATCTGCCGCCCGGAGGACCAGCCCTGCGCCTGGGCATCGCTCAGCACGTCCAGCACCGACAGGGCTGCCAGCGCTGGCAGCACCTCGGTCACGTTGCGTCCCACCAGCGTTTCGGCGGGGCCCATGAGCAATTCGGCGCGCTGGCTGTGCACGCTGCAATAGAACCCGTCCTGGTCGAGTTCGAAGAGAGGGTCCGGGATGGCGTCGATGGTGGCGTGCAGCTGCTGCTGGGTGGCCTGGATTTCCGAGGTGCGCTGGGCCACCTGATAGGCCAGCCCGCGCTCGTGGGCCTTCAGCTCGAAAAGAAGCCGGGCCAGGTAGGTCATCATCAAGGCAAACAGCAGGCCCACCGCGCAGCGCATGAGCAGCACGGCCGGGTCGCCCCAGCCCTTGATGGGGACCAGGCTCAGGGTCCATTGCCCGTTGGGCAGGGTCAGCGACCGGCCCACCGCGTCCGCGCCCGGGGGCGGGTCGGATGCGGCAATGGTCTGTTCCTCGCCCGTGTCGGGCCGGACGCGCCACAGCCGGTAGTGGTAGCCCCGCAGCGTCAGCTGCGGCAGGCGCGCGGCGGCCAGCACTTCGGGCAGGCGGATGGTGACGTAGGTGAACCCCCAGAAGGCGCGGTGCCCCTGGGCATCGTCGAGGTAGACGGGCTGGCGCCCCACCACGCCCAGGCCGCCTTGCACCAGCTCCATGGGGCCGGCCAGGGTCAGCCGGCCCGACTCCCGGGCCCTGGCGGATTCGGGGCCCTGCCGGGGGTCGTTGAGCTGGTCGAAACCGATGGAGTTCTCGTTGCCCTGGCGCGGCACGACCTGTTTGACCACCCCCCCGGGAGAGAGGCCCATGGCCGTGATGCCCGGGTAGAAGGGCAGCATCTGCGTGCCGATCTCCTCGAACTGCGTCACCTCTCCCCGGCCCTGGCGCACCAGCGCCACCAGGGTGTTGTTGGCCGACAGGGCCAGCTCGATGGCGCGTTGCAGCGCCTGGACGTGGTCACCCGCCATGTCCGTCACCTGCGTGCGGTGCTGGGCGCGCTCCTGGCGCTCAAGGGCCCACACCACCACCCCGGCACAGGCCGCCGCCAGAACAAACACGACCAGCGAGCCCGCAAGAGGGCTTCGGGAGCGGGTGGGGGCGGATGCGTGCACGGTGCGGTTTCCTGAACCAATTATGCAGGCCCGTTGGAGCCGATGCAGGGTTCTGCGCGGCGATCCGCTGTCATGGAATTGACATGCGGCCGACATGGCGGCGTCACGCGGCAATTTCACACTCGTGCCCAGGGGAAACGGTTCCCAGCCCATGGTTGGGGCCTCCAGCCGAACCCGTCCTGACACAAGGAGATGTTGCACCATGAATGAGCTGCCCACCTTGACGCCGCCCCTGTCCACCGAGATCGTTCCCCAGCGGCCGCTTCGCGGCACGGCTGCCATGCCCGGCGCCCTGCAGCCGGTGGCGGCGCGGGGGGCCATCGAGGTGGCATGGGCGCGGCATGAAGATGAGGTGCGCCAGGCGCAGCGGTTGCGGTTCGATGTGTTCGCGGCGGAGATGGGCGCTCGATTGACGACCCCCATCCCCGGCCACGACGTGGACCTGTTCGACGACTATTGCGAGCACCTGCTGGTGCGCGACGCCCAGAGCCAGCAAGTCATTGGGACTTACCGCGTGCTCACTCCCGCACAGGCCCGGCGCGTCGGCGGCACCTACAGCGACACCGAGTTCGACCTGACGCGGCTGCGCTCCCTGCGCCCGCGCATGGTGGAGCTGGGCCGCAGCTGCGTGCACCCCGACCACCGCCACGGCGGCGTGATCATGGCGTTGTGGAGCGCGCTGGCGGACTTCATGGTGCGCAACCAGCTCGACACGATGATCGGCTGCGCCAGCATCCCCATGCTGCACAACGGCGTCGTCAGCGGCGACGCGGCCGCGAGCATCTGGCAGCAGGTGCGCAAGACACATTTGGCCCCCATCGAATACCACGTGCTTCCCCGGCTGCCGCTGCCCGTCGAGCAGCTGGACGGCTCGATCACGGTGGAGCCCCCGGCGCTCATCAAGGGCTACCTGCGCTTGGGCGCGCGCGTGCTGGGCGCTCCAGCCTGGGACCCGGACTTCAACACCGCGGACCTGCCGATGCTGATGCGCCTGGCGGACCTGCACCCCCGCTACCGCAAGCATTTCCTGGGGGCCTGATGCGCACCGCGTTCGATGCCCTGGGCCCCTGGATGGAACCGTCCGTGGGCCACGAGGACATGGCCGACGACGCACATGCCTTCGCGGCGGGTCATCGCCGGTACCGCGCGGTCTTCATTTCGGATTTGCACCTGGGCACCCCGGGGTGCCAGGCTGTCGCGCTGCTGGACTTTCTCAAGCACCACCCCAGCGACCACCTCTACCTCGTGGGCGACATCGTCGACGGCTGGCAGCTGCGCCGCAAGTGGTTCTGGCCCCAGGCCCACAACGATGTCGTGCAAAAGCTCCTGCGGCGCGCGCGCAAGGGATGCCGGGTGGTCTTCGTGCCTGGCAACCATGACGAGTTTGCACGCGCCTTTGTCGGCCACTCGTTCGGCGGCATCGAAGTGCTGGCCGAGGCGGTGCACACCACGGCGGACGGCCGCAGCCTGTGGGTCACGCACGGAGACCACTTTGACGGAGTGATCCAGTGCGCCAAGTGGCTGGCCTACCTGGGGGACAACCTGTATGAGTTCACGCTGCGGCTCAACCGGCACCTCAACACCTTGCGCGCCCGCATGGGGCTGCCCTACTGGTCGCTGTCGGCCTACCTGAAGGGCAAGGTCAAGAAGGCGCTCAATTACGTGACCGACTTTGAAGTGGCCGTGGCCGCCGAGGCGCGCCGCAGGGGACATGACGGCGTGGTGTGCGGCCATATCCACCGCGCGGAGATGCGGGAGATCGGCGGAACCCTGTATTGCAATGACGGCGACTGGGTGGAAAGCCACACCGCGCTGGTCGAACACCTGGACGGCCGGCTGGAACTGCTCCAGTGGCCCGCTTCTCCCTTCGCCGACACATCGCGGACCGAGGCCGCCGTTGCCCTATGAAAATCGCCTTGCTGACGGATGCCTGGCTTCCCCAGGTCAACGGGGTCGTCACCACGCTGCTGGAGCTGGTGCGGGAGCTGGAAGCCGCCGGGCACGCGGTCCAGGTGCTGCATCCCGGCCAGTTCACAACGCGCCCGTGCCCTGGCTATGCAGGGATCGATCTGGCCGTGCGGCCCGCGCAGCGCGTGGCAGGGATGCTGGACGCGATGGAGCCCGACGCCATCCACCTGGCCACCGAAGGACCGCTGGGCTGGGCGGGGCGCCGCTACTGCCTGCGCAAGGGCCTGGCATTCACCACGGCATTCCATACCCGTTTCCCGGAAATACTGAACGCGGCCTTGCGGGTGCCGCTTGGATGGGGGTACGCGCTGTTCCGTCATTTCCATCGCCCGTCATCGGGCGTGATGGTGCCGACGCACGGCGTCCTGCAGATGCTGGAGCACCGGGGATTTCGCAACCTGCGCCTGTGGACCCATGGCGTTGACACGCAGGCTTTCGCGTTCCACGGCGCCACCACCCCCAGCCCGCTCATGGGGGCCCTGGCCCATCCCGTGGCCTTGTACGTGGGACGGATCTCGTACGAAAAGAACATCGAGGCCTTCCTCCGGCTGGACATGCCCGGCTCCAAGGTGGTGTGTGGTGTCGGCCCGCTGGAGGCGCGCCTGAAGGCCAGGTACCCGCAGGTCCGCTGGCTGGGCATCCTGGACCGCCCGGCACTGGCCCAGGTGTATGCGGCGGCGGATGTTTTTGTGTTTCCCAGCCGTTCTGAAACCTTCGGGCTGGTCATGCTCGAGGCCATGGCCTGCGGAACGCCGGTGGCCGCTTTCCCCGTGGACGGGCCGATGGAAGTGCTGGGTGCACATCCTGGCCAGCCGGCACGGGGGGGCGTGCTGCATGACGATTTGCTGACTGCAAGCCAGGAGGCGCTGGCGATTGCCCGCTCCGACGCCCGGGCGCGTGCGCTCGATTTCACATGGGCCCACGCCGCGCGGCTGTTCGAGCAGTACCTGGTTCCTGCCCGGACACAGGGCGTGGCGCGTGTGACTGTCACGGAGCCTGTCACATCTTTGTCATCTGGGCGTTAAATACTGCAGCCATCCTGCACTCGTCGCGCTTGCGTATCCATGTTGCCCTTGCCCCCCGATGACGCTGTTGCCCTGTCGTGTGACAGTCCCGATGCCACGCCGACGCCACGCGACGGCGGCGTGGGCCACGCACCGGCAGCCGCGCCCACTGCGGCGCCGCCCCACATGTTCCTGGACAGGGACCACAGCATCCTCGCGTTCAACGAACGGGTGTTCGACTGGGCCGTGAGAACGGATGTGCCGCTGCTGGAGCGGCTGCGCTACCTGTGCATCGTGTCGTCCAACCTGGACGAGTTTTTTGAAGTGCGTGCCGCGCCGCACATCACCGCGGCCCAGAAAGGCGAGACCCAGGGCCTTTATTCGACGGCATCCTTCGAAGCCGTGGCCGCCAAGGTGCACGGGCTGGTGGACCGGCAGTACACGCTGTACAACGAGTCCCTGGTGCCTGCGTTTGCCGCCCATGGCATCCGGATCGTGGGGCATGGGGAGCGTTCGCCCGCCCAGAAGCGCTGGGTCCACGAGTATTTCGTGGGCGAGGTGCGGCCGCTGCTGATCCCGGTGGGGCTGGACCCCGCGCACCCCTTTCCCCAGGTGGCCAACAAGTCCCTGAACTTCATCGTGCGCCTGAAGGGGCACGATGCATTCGGGCGAGAGAACGAGATCGCCATCGTCAAGGTTCCCAGGGCCCTGCCCAGGCTGATTCGCATGCCTGCCCGCGTGGCACCCTCGGAAGCGCTTTTCGTGAGCCTTTCCAGCATCGTGCGGGCACACTTGGACGAGCTCTTTCCGGGGCGCGAGGTGACGGAGTTCTCGCAATTCCGGGTGACGCGCCATTCCGACCTCGCGCTGGATGAGGAGGATGTGCGCAATCTGCGGACAGCCCTGCGCCAGGGCTTGCAGCACAGGCACTATGGGCAGGCCGTCCGGCTGGAAGTGTCCGCGGGATGTTCGCAATTTCTGTCCGACTTTTTGCTGGCGCAGTTTGCCTTGCCCCCCGCCGCCTTGTACCGGGTACCCGGGCCCGTGAACCTGGTGCGCCTGACCCAGCTGGTGGACCTGGTGGATGCACCCGCCCTGCTGTTTCCGACCTGGAATTCCGCCTGGCCACGGCAATTGCAGGCCGGAGTGTCCATCATGGAGCAGCTGCGCCAGCGCGACGTGCTCATCCACCAGCCGTTCGAGAGCTTCGACGGACTGCTCGCCTTCCTGCGCGAGGCCGTCAACGATCCCGACGTCCTCGTCATCAAGCAGACGATCTACCGCACCGGTGGCGATTCCGAACTCATGGACCTGCTGACCGAGGCCGTGCGCCGGGGCAAGGAGGTCATGGCGGTCGTGGAACTCAAGGCCCGCTTTGACGAGGAAGCCAACATCAACTGGGCGGAGGCGCTGGAGTCGATCGGCGCGCAGGTGGTGTATGGCGTGGTGGGGCTCAAGACACATGCCAAGATGCTGCTGGTCACGCGCAGGGAAGGGCGCCAGCTGCGGCGGTACGGGCATCTGTCCACCGGCAACTACAACGTGCGCACGGCACGGCTCTATACCGATCTGAGCTATCTCACTGCCGACGAGGAAACCACGGCGGACATGGACGGGGTGTTCAACCACCTCGCGAGCCAGAACCGCCCGCCCAAGCTGCGCAAGCTGATGCTGGCGCCGTTCCATCTGCACCGGCGCATGCTGGAGAAGATCGAGCAGGTGGGGCAGGCCGCGAGCCGGGGAGAGGATGCGCGCATCGTGGCCAAGATGAATGCCCTGACCGATGAAGCCTTGATGCGCGCGCTGATTCTGGCCGCCCAGCGCGGAGCGCGCATCGACCTCATCGTGCGCGGGGCCTGCATGCTCGCGGCCCAGGTGCCCGGGGTGACCGACAACATTCGGGTGCGCTCTGTGATCGGCCGCTTCCTCGAGCACACGCGGGTCTTCTACTTCCGCTGCGGCAGCGACGAGGACCTGTACCTTTCCAGTGCCGACTGGATGAACCGCAACATGATGCGGCGCGTGGAACTGGCCTGGCCCGTGACGGACCCGCGCCTGCGACAGCAGATCGTTGACGAGTGCCTGGTGGCCTACCTGCACGATGACCGGGACGCATGGACGCTGAATGCGCAGGGAGGCTATGACCGGGCACCCCGCCCCGAGGACGGAGTGGGCGCCCAGGACGCCCTGATGGTCCGCTACGGACCGGCCCCTTCCCCGGCGCAACTCGACCAAGGGACAGCATGATGGATCTCATCCTGTGGCGACATGCGGAGGCGGAAGAAGCCGCTGAGGGGGGTGATGACCTGGCGCGGGCCTTGACGCCGCGGGGCGAAAAGCAGGCAGCGCGCATGGCTGCATGGCTGGACCGGCAGCTGCCCGAGGGCCTGCGCGTGCTGGCCAGCCCCTCGCGGCGCACCGAGCAGACGGCCAGCGCCCTGGGGCGCAAGTTCAAGATGCGGGCCGAGCTGCTGCCGGGCGGGACGCCGCAGGAACTGCTGGACCTCGCACAGTGGCCGCGCGCCAAGGGCACGGTGCTGATCGTGGGCCACCAGCCCATGCTGGGGCAGACCATCGCCCAACTGATGGGACTGCAGGCTTCGGAATGCGCCGTGCGCAAGGGCTCGGTCTGGTGGCTGAGGCAGCGGCAGCGGCTGGACCAAAGCCAGACATTGCTGATCGCCGTTCAGTCGCCCGAGTTTGTTTGATGCCGGTTGCGCCAGGGGCCGTCCCCGGCGCAGACCGGCTCACTTGCGCGTGGCCTTGGCGGCGGTCCTGGCGGCCGGTGCGGCCGCGGCGACGGGGGCTGCGGCCGCTTGGGCCCTGGGGCGTCCCGTCTTGATGGAGGGCACGGCCTGCACTGCGGTGCGCAGTGCGCTGTCGGACATCGCCGCCAGCACCTTCAGGCCGGCGCGCAACAGCTCGCTCTTCTTCACGGGCTGCGCGAGCGCCGCAGAGCGCTGCTTCAGTGTCTCGATGACGGCGTATTCATCCTTCGGGATGGTAAAGCTGTCACGCACCAGCTTGGGCTTCTTGGCCTTGGTGTCCGGGGCAGCCTGCGGCGTGGGTGCTTTTGCTTTGGCGGGCTGGGGCGCGGCCGCAGCCTTCTTAGAGCTGGCCCCTTTCGCCTTGGGGGCGGCAGCAGCGGGCTTCGCGCCCGCTTTCCTGGCCTGCTTGGCGGGTGCCGCTGCCTTGGCGGGTGATTTGGCGGCCACCGCGGCAGAGGGCTTGGCAGGTTTTGCGGGCGCTGTGGCTGTGACTGCGGGGGCGGACGGGGCGGGTGGTGTGGCGCTGGTGGTGGTCATGATGAAGGCAGTGGGTCAATAAATAAACGGTATAAACAGTTTATATAGTTTATTGCCAATGCTCAGGGAAGGTCAACCACCAGTTCCCAGGGCGTCTTCTGCCAGGCCTGGACTTCCTCGCGAAGAAGGTGCGCAGACTGCGGAAAGGCCGCAGCCCAGCCGGGGCGGGCGCGCAGGAGAAAACGCGGCCCTTCGGCTTGCAATGAGAGGCCTGCCGTGTCCGGATCGCGGCGCGCATGGCACAGCGCCACGGACAGGCGCAGGCTCAGCAGCTGCAGCACGAAGACAGGATCTTGCAGGTCCGCGCCGAGCTTGCGCACCTTGCCGCGCTGTCCCTGCACCAGCACGCCCAGGCGATGCAGTTCGGGAACGGCAAACCCGGCGGCATCGGTGTTGTCCAGGATGTAGGCGCCGTGGCGGTGGTAGTCGCTGTGGGATATGCGGCAGCCGATCTCGTGCAGCCGCGCCGCCCAGTCAAGCTTGCGCGACGCTCGCTCGCTGTCGCCGGGCGTGGCCTGCTCGAACAGGGCACACGCGGTGCGCGCCACCCGTTCCGCGTGCTCCATGTCCACGCCAAACCGCTGCATGAGTCCATTGACGGTGGTGGTACGCAGGTCGGTGCCGGGTTGCTCTCTGTCCAGCAGGTCGTAGAGGGCGCCCTGGCGCAAGGCGCCCTGTGCCACCTGCATGTGCTCGATGTCCAGCAGGTCGAAGACGGCGCGCAGCACGCTGATTCCCCCGCCGATGACGGCGCGCCGCTCTTCCTTCAGCCCTTCCAGGCGCACGCGGTCGGCAGACTGGGCGCGCAGCAGGCGCTCGTGCAGCCAGCCCAGCCCGTCCCGCGTGATGAGGCCCTGCGGGCCGCCGGCGGCGGCCAGGATGTCACCCACGGCGCCCGCGGTGCCGGAGGAGCCGTAAGACACGTCCCAGGTCTCGGGGCGGAAGGTTTCCAGCGCTTCGTCCAGCACGGCCTTGGCCGCGATCTCGGCGGCCAGGAACGCCTGGGCCGTGAATTCGCCGTTGGCGAAGTAGCGCTGCGACCAGGCCACGCTGCCCACGCGGTACGAGGCCACGGAGTAGGGTGTGAACTGCTGGCCCAGGATGAGCTCCGTGGAACGCCCTCCGATGTCCACGACCAGGCGGCGCTCGTCGGATTGCGGCAGCAGGCGGGCCACCCCCTGGTAGATCAGCCGTGCTTCTTCCGGGCCCGACACCACATCGATCGGATAGCCCAGCACCTCGCTGCCGCGTGACAGGAACTCGTCCCGATTGCGTGCCTCGCGCAGCGTCTGGGTCGCCACGGCTCGGACCTGGGCACGGGGAAACCCCGCCAGCCGCTCCCCGAATCGTGCCAGGCAGGCCCAGCCACGCTCCATGGCGTCGCGCGTCAGATTGCGGTCTTCATCGAGGCCGTTGCCCTGGCGCACGGTTTCCTTGAGGTATTCCACCCGCTGGATATGTCCGAACTCATAGCGCCCGATTTCAAGGCGAAAACTATTGGAGCCGAGGTCGACCGCGGCGAGGCGTGTGCCGTTCTGCATGTATTTCTGGTGGGAGCTTCGTTCGGCATCGTACCGCGAGCGTCAGGTGCATCTGTGCGGCACCCGTCGTCTCGCTGATGGAGGCGGGTGCTGATCGCGAGCCGCCCAGTGTCCGTGGACCGTGTGACAGATTCATGACGGTGCGCGCGGCGCTGGATGACCGTGTGGCGGCTCTGTGCGACGGGGTGCCTTGTGTCACCGAATTGTCATCTTGGGGGCCTAGAGTTCGTGCTGTTCCTGTTAACCCTAGCCAAAAGGTACTGAATAATGAAACGCACATTTCTCAAAACCGTCGCTGTCGCACTGGCCACCATGGCTGTGGGCAGTGCCTTTGCGGCGGACATCACCGGTGCAGGCGCGACCTTTCCGTTCCCCATGTACGCCAAGTGGGCCGAGGCCTACAAGAAGGAAACGGGCACGGGCCTGAACTACCAGTCCATCGGATCTTCCGGCGGCATCCGCCAGATCCGCGCCAAGACCGTGGCTTTCGGCGCCACCGATGCGCCCGTGTCCGGCGCCGACCTGGACAAGGACGGCATGGTGCAGTTTCCCGCCATCATCGGCGGCACGGTGCCCGTGATCAACCTGGACGGCTTCAAGCCCGGCGAACTGCGCGTGACGGGCCCCGTGCTGGCGGACATCTTCCTGGGCAAGATCGCCAAGTGGAACGATGCCAAGCTCGCCGCGCTGAATCCTGGCAAGACCCTGCCCGACCAGAACATCACCGTGGTACACCGCGCGGATGGTTCGGGCACCACCTTCAACTGGACCGACTACCTGTCGGCGGTCAGCAAGGAGTGGGCTGATTCCGTGGGCAAGGGCGCGGCCGTGAAGTGGCCTGCCGCGTCGTCCGTGGGCGGCAAGGGCAACGAAGGCGTGGCCGCCAACGTGACCCGCGTGAAGGGCGCTGTCGGCTACGTGGAATACGCCTACGTCAAGAAGAACAACATGAACTTCCTGCAACTGCAGAATGCAGACGGCAAGTACGTGAGCCCTGACGACAAGACTTTTGCGGCCGCCGCCGCCAGCGCCGACTGGTTCAGCGTGCCGGGCATGGGCATCTCGATGGTCAACGCCAAGGGCGCGGACAGCTGGCCCGTCAGCACCGCTTCTTTCATCCTGATGTACAAGGACCCCGCCGACAAGGCGCAGTCGGCCGAAGTGTTGAAGTTCTTCGAGTGGGCGTTCAAGAACGGCAAGGGCATGGCCACGGAACTGGACTATGTTCCGCTGCCCGACAGCCTGACCGCCGAGATCCGCTCCAAGGTCTGGTCGCAGATCAAGAAGTAAGCCAGTTGCCCCAGAATACCCCCCATCGGCCGGCTGGTCTGGCTGATGGGTGCTGGTTTGTGGGGCCTCCAGAAGCCAGATGGGAGTCAACATGAGCGTGGGAACCACCATGAGTTCGCAACCTGTGTCCGTCAAGACGACGGATGCCCCCACAGAGTCCATGGTATCGATTGCCAGGCGGCAGCGCCTGCAGGACATCTTTTTCCATCGCCTGACCCAAAGCCTGTCGCTGCTGGTGCTCGCGGCGCTGCTGGGCATCATCGTTTCCCTTTTTGTCTACGCGTGGCCGACATTCCACAAGTTCGGAGTCCAGTTCATCTGGCGCGTGGAATGGGACATCATCAATGAAGAATTCGGTGCCGCGATTGCCATCGTCGGCACCCTGGCGAGCGCCGGCATCGCGCTGCTGATCGCGGTGCCCCTGGCTTTCGGCATCGCCCTTTTCCTCACGGAAACCTGCCCGGTCTGGCTGCGGCGCCCGCTGGGCACGGCGGTGGAGCTGCTGGCGGCCGTGCCTTCGATCATCTACGGCATGTTCGGCCTGTTCGTGTTCGCCCCGCTGTTTGCCGACTACTTCCAGATGCCGGTGCAGAAGCTGCTGGGCTCGATGCCGCTGGTGGGCTTCCTGTTTGGCGGCAGCACCAACGGTTTCGGCATCCTGGCCGCCGGCATCGTGCTGGCGTTCATGGTGCTGCCCTTCGTGGCGGCCGTGATGCGCGATGTGTTCGAGATCGTCCCGCCCATCCTGCGCGAGTCGGCCTACGGCCTGGGCTGCACGACCTGGGAGGTGGTGCGCCGCGTCGTGCTGCCCTACACGCAAAAGGGCGTGATCGGCGGCGTCATGCTGGGCCTGGGCCGCGCCCTGGGCGAGACCATGGCGGTGACCTTCGTGATCGGCAATGCCAACCGCATGCCCACTTCGCTGTTTTCGCCAGGGACGTCCATTGCCTCCACGCTGGCCAATGAATTTGGCGAGGCGGCGGATTTCCACCTCTCCACGCTGTTTGCCCTCGGTTTCCTGCTGTTCGTGATCACGTTCGTGGTCCTGTCGGCCGCCAAGATCATGATGCTGCGCGCCGAAAAGGCCAAGGGCCTCTGAGCCCGCGCCGCACTGCCCATGAACCTCCTTTGAGACAAGCTCCATGGAATTCAACCAACAACTCTACAAAAAGCGCCAGCGCTCCAACGCCGTCGGCCTGACCCTGTCCCTGGGCGCGATGGTGCTGGGCCTGTTCGTGCTGCTGTGGATACTGAGCGTGCTGCTGGCCAACGGCCTGGCCGCGCTGGACCTGAACATGTTCACCCAGTCCACGCCGGCACCGGGCTCCGAGGGCGGCGGCCTGGCCAACGCCATCGTCGGCAGCCTCATGATGGTGGGCTTCACCGTGCTGGTATCGACGCCGATCGGTGTTCTGGCGGGCGTGTACCTGGCGGAATACGGCGACCAGAGCAAGACGGCCGAACTCACCCGTTTCGTGACCGACATCATGCTGTCGGCCCCGTCCATCGTGCTCGGGCTCTTCGTCTACGCGATCGCCGTGGCCACGGTGGGCAACTTCTCGGGCTGGGCTGGCAGCCTGGCGCTGTCGCTGATCGCCGTGCCCGTGGTGGTGCGCACCACCGAGAACATGCTGCGCCTGGTGCCCGGCAGCCTGCGCGAAGCGGCCTTCGCGCTCGGCGCGCCGCGCTGGAAGGTGTCCACCATGGTCACCCTGCGCGCCGCGCGCAGCGGCGTGATGACCGGCCTGCTGCTGGCGGTGGCCCGCATCAGCGGCGAGACGGCGCCCCTGCTGTTCACCGCGCTCAACAACCAGTTCTTCAGCACCAACATGAGCGCCCCCATGGCCAACCTGCCGGTGGTGATCTTCCAGTTTGCCCTGAGCCCCTATGAGAACTGGGTGCGCCTGGCCTGGGGCGGTGCCTTGCTCATCACGCTGTCGGTGCTGATCCTCAACGTCGTGGCACGGGTCTTCCTGCGCGAGAAGAACCGCGTCTGACCCCACGCCAGCCCTCCCCATTGCAGATACAGACCGCCTCCATTTTCAGGAATTGACAATGAACGCCACCGCTACCGCCACCGCCAGCAAGAATGCGCTGGAACTGCGCAACCTGAGCTTCTTCTACGGCAAGTTCCAAGGGCTGCGCAATGTCAGCCTCAACATCGCGGAACACAAGGTCACCGCCTTCATCGGCCCTTCGGGCTGCGGCAAGTCCACCCTGCTGCGCACGCTCAACCGCATGTACAGCCTGTACCCGGGCCAGCGTGCGGAAGGCTCGATCAACTTCTACGGCCAGGACATCCTGGACCCCAAGCAGGACATCAACCTGCTGCGCGCGCGCATCGGCATGGTGTTCCAGAAGCCCACGCCGTTTCCCATGTCCATCTACGACAACATCGCATTCGGCGTGAAGCTCTACGAGACGCTGAGCAAGAGCGAGATGGACGACCGCGTGGAATGGGCTCTGTCCAAGGCCGCGCTGTGGACCGAGGTGAAGGACAAGCTGCACCAGAGCGGCCTGTCCCTGTCCGGCGGCCAGCAGCAGCGCCTGTGCATCGCGCGCAGCGTGGCCGTCAAGCCCTCGGTGCTCCTGCTCGACGAGCCCACCTCTGCGCTGGACCCGCTGTCCACCGCCAAGATCGAAGAGCTGATCGACGAGCTCAAGCACGACTACACCATCGCCATCGTGACGCACAACATGCAGCAGGCCGCCCGCTGCAGCGACTACACCGCCTACATGTACCTCGGCGAAATGATCGAGTTCGGTGCCACCGAACAGATCTTCTTCAAGCCCGAGCGCAAGGAAACCGAAGACTACATTACCGGCCGTTTCGGCTAAGGAGACAGCAGATGCCCGATAAACATCTTTCGTCCCAGTTCGACAGCGAACTCAACAGCGTGTCCGCCCGTGTCATGGAGATGGGGGGGCTGGTGGAATCGCAGATCCGGCAGGCGGTCTACGCGCTGTCCCAGTTCAGCTTGGAGGCCGTGGAGACCGTGGCCTCGATGGAGACCCGCATCAATGCGATGGAGGTCGAGATCGACCAGGAGCTCTCCTCCATCATCGCCCGCCGCCAGCCCACCGCGCGCGATTTGCGCCTGCTGCTGGCCTTCTCCAAGGCCACGGCCAACCTCGAGCGCATGGGCGACGAGGCCAACAAGATGGCGCGCATGGTGCGCTCCATCATCGAAGGCGGCGCCCCGCGTTCGCTGCCGTCGAGCGACCTGCGCGTGGCAGCCGAGCTGGCCTCGGGCCAGCTGCGCAAGACGCTGGACGCGTTCGCGCGGCTGGACGTCAAGGCGGCCGTGGCCATCCTCAAGGAGGACGACCTCATCGACAAGGAATTCGACGGCTTCGTGCGCAAGCTCATCACCTACATGATGGAAGACCCGCGCACCATCTCGCCCAGCCTGGACCTGTTGTTCCTGGCCAAGGCCATCGAGCGCATCGGTGACCATTCCAAGAACGTGGCCGAGCTGATCATCTATCTGGTCAAGGGCAAGGATGTGCGCCACACTGCCCTCGACGAGATCGAGTCGGCCGTGCTGTAAGAAAGGGCTTTGGCACACCTATGAGAAAGCTCCCACGCGTCCTCATCGTGGAGGACGAACCCGCGATTGCCGAGCTGATTGCCGTCAATCTGCGCCACAACGGATTCCAGCCCTTTTGGGCGGAAGACGGCGACTCCGCCCAGCGCGAGCTCGACGCCGTGCTGCCCGATGTCATCCTGCTGGACTGGATGCTGCCGGGCCAAAGCGGCCTGTCGCTGGCCCGCAAATGGCGTGCCGACAGCCGTACCAAGCCCATCCCCATCCTCATGCTCACCGCCCGTGGCGACGAGCCCGACAAGGTGGCGGGGCTGGATGCCGGTGCCGACGACTACATCACCAAGCCATTTTCCACGCAGGAGCTGCTGGCCCGCATCCGCGCGGTGCTGCGCCGCCGTGCGCCCGAGCAGGTCAGCGACAGCGTGACCATCGGCGAGCTGGTGCTGGATGCCGGCACCTACCGCGTGACCTTCCAGGGCCAGCCGCTCAAGGTGGGCCCCACCGAGTTCAAGCTGCTGCACTTCCTGATGAAACACGCCGAGCGCGTGCACAGCCGCTCGCAGCTGCTCGACAAGGTGTGGGGCGACCATGTGTTCATCGAGGAGCGCACGGTGGATGTGCATGTCAAGCGGCTGCGTGAAGCGCTGGGTGCCGCATCCGTCATGGTGGAAACCGTGCGCGGGGCAGGCTACCGGCTCACGGCCCAGCCGCAGGTGCAGTTGCAGGCGTGATGGCGCAGGCCTGATGTTTGGATGGGGTGCACGGGTTGCGCCCCTGGCGTTGATAAGAAGGCTGAGCTGACCGCATGCTGTGGCGTATTTCGTATTTCCTGCTCTGGCAGATGGCGGGTGGTGGCCTGGGATGGTGGCAGGGCGGCCCCTGGGGCGCGGCCCTGGGCGCAGCCTTGGCGGGCTGGGCCTGGTTTGTATGGGACCTGCTGCGCGGTGCCCGCGTGCTGCGCTGGCTGCGCACGGGCGACCTGGCGGAAGTGCCTGCCATGCGCGGCATCTGGGGCGAGGCGGCGGACCGCGCTCGGCGCCTTCTGCGCAGGCAGCAGGCGCAGATCCGCGACAGCCAGGACCGGCTGCAGGAAATCCTGGCGGCGCTGCAGGCCACGCCCAACGGCGTGGTCTTGCTGGATGCGCAGGGCCGGATCGAGTGGTGCAACCAGATGGCGGCCAACCAGTTTGGTTTCGATGCCCAGCGCGACGTGATGCAATCGATCGGCAACCTGGTGCGCGACCCCGAGTTCACGGCCTACTTCGCCGCCCAGGACTTCACCCACGATGTGGTGCTGGAAGGGCGCTTCAGCACGCCCTCGCGGCCCGTGCGCATCTCGGTGCACCTGCACCCCTACGGGGACGGGCGCACCTTGCTGCTGTCGCGCGATGTCACTGCGCTGGAGCAGGCCGAGGCCATGCGGCGCGACTTTGTCGCCAACGTGTCCCATGAGATCCGCACGCCCCTGACGGTGCTGGCCGGTTTCGTCGAAACCCTGCAGACTCTGCCGCTGAATGCCGATGAGCGGGCGCGCTATCTGGGCATGATGGCGCAGCAGGCGCTGCGCATGCAAAGCGTGGTGCAGGACCTGCTGACTCTGTCGCGCCTGGAGGGCAGCCCGCCGCCCGGCATGGCGGAGTGGACGCCCGTGCAGGCGCTGATGCAGCGGTGCGAGGAAGAGGGCCGCGCATTGTCCGCCCTGCTCACGCAGAACCAGCCGCGCCAGCATGTGATGGTTTTTCCGGCCGTGGACAGCCTGCGTGCCGAAGGCGATATCGCGGGCGTGCCCGCCGAGCTGCAGAGCGCGCTGTCCAACCTCATCAGCAACGCCGTGCGCTACACGCCCGCGGGCGGATCGATCACGGTGGCCTGGCAGCGCAAGGAGGACGGCCGTGCCGTCTTCTCGGTGCAGGACACGGGGCCGGGCATCGCGCCGGAACACCTGCCACGCCTGACGGAGCGCTTTTACCGCGTGGACCGCAGCCGTTCCCGCGAGACCGGCGGCACGGGCCTGGGACTGGCCATCGTCAAGCATGTGCTGCAGCGGCACGGCGCCACGCTGGACATCTCCAGCACCCTGGGCAAGGGCTCGGTGTTCGCGGTCACCTTCCCGGCGAACCGGTTGCGTGTTTTCTCGCTGCCGGATTGACCGCACGCCAGAGCATCGCCAGGAACAGCGCGGCCGTCGCGACCAGCGCCGCTGCGCTCGCGGCCCAGAAAGGCGTAGGCGATGGCTCAGCGGCCCACGGCCCCAGGCCACGATAGGCCAGCAGGTAGCCGCCCCCCAGGCCGGCGCCCCACAGCAGCACGCAATACACCACCAGCGGCGCCACCGTGATGCGGTAGCAGCGCAGCACGAAGACGCACAGTGTCTGCAGCGCATCGGCCGCGTGGTAGGCGGCCACCCACACCATGACCCCTCCCGTCAGGGCCACCACGCCGGTGTTGCCGGAGTACACGCCCCCAATCTGGTCTTTTGCTATTAATAATATAGCTGCCAGCGCAATACCGATAAGCGCTGAGAGCTTGAAACCTATGAAAACCACCTGGCGTGCCCGCGCAGGTTCGCCCGCCCCCAGCCAGTAGCTGACGCGGGCGCTGGTGGCGATCGCCAGCGACAGCGGCACCATGTAGAGCACGGCCGCCACATTGGCCGCAATCTGGTGGGCCGCCGACGCCGTGGTGCCCTGGCGCGCGATGAACAAGGCCATCAGCGTGAACGAGGTCACCTCGACCATGACCGCGAGCCCGGCCGGGATGCCCAGCCGGGCAAAGCCCGCGATAGTGGGCCAGTGAGGGGGTTCCATGCGGCGCCAGATGCGCAGGGGCCCATAGAGATCCTGGGTGCGCAGCAGCCAGACCGCCACCGCGAGCATGCTGCAGTTGACCACCAGCGTGGCCCAGGCGCATCCGACCACGCCCAGCGCGGGTAGCCCGCCGCCGCCGAAGGTGAACCAGACCGACAGGGGCAGCTTCACGAGCAGCGATCCCACCTGCAGCCAGGTCACCAGCTGGGGGCGGCCCAGGGCCTGGTTCAGGGTGCTGTAGATCCGAAAGAGCAGGGCGGGTGGCAGCGCCAGGGCCAGCACGGCCAGGTAGCTCTCCACCTCGGTGCGCAGGGCGGGGGGCACCTCGGTCCAGCGCAGCAGGGGCCCCGGCGACAGCAGGATGGCCATTCCCAGCAGCGATGCCGCCCCGCACAGGTACAGCGCCTGCCGCAGGGAGCGGCCCAGGGCGTCCGTCTGCCGGGCGCCGCGCTGCTCGGCCCATACCGGCAGCAGGGCCTGCAGAATCCCGATCAGCGCCACATACACGCTGATGAAGATGGCCGAACCCACTGACAGCGCGGCCAGCGAGGATTCCGCATGGCGCCCGGCAACGATGGTGTCCGTGACACCAAAGGCCATCACGGCCAGCTGCCCCGCCAGCACCGTCACCGCGTGGCGCGAGATGCCCGACAGTTCGGACATCAGCGCGCAGGCCCTGCGCGGCGAAACACCAGGAGGTGGTCGTTCTTGTCGGTGGGGCGGGGAATGGTGGCCCGGGCTTCCCAGCGCGCCGCGTTGACCATGCGCTCGGAAGGCGGCCAGGACGCGATGTCTGCCACCAGCCAGTCGCACTCGTCCTGCAGTCCCGCCCGCTGGAGCGAAAGGCCGCCGTGGTACTGCAGCGCCGCCACCTGGGCGCGGTTCAATCCCACGGTCTGCACGCAGCCCGGTGCCGGCCCGAGTGCCGCCATCACGCTGCGAACCTGGGGCCGGTAGCTGCGGGCGTAGTCCAGAAGCGGCAGCCACAGCGTCATGAGCAGCAGCCAGCCCAGCGCCGCGCCGCCGGCGGGCAGCACCAGGCTTTTCCAGATCGGGGCCCGGTCGCGCGAAGCGCGCCACCAGACCAGGCTGCACCAGCCCACGGTGGCCGCCAGGGCCACGACCAGGGCCAGCGCGGAGAACTCCGGCACGAAGCCGGGGGCCAGCTTGGCCACATTGGCGGCGGGCTTGGCGGGAAACCCGGTCTGCATGGCGATCCAGATGACCCAGATCGCCAACGCCGATACCGTGAAGAACAGCAGCGTGAACCAGTCGATCAGGGCGCCCACGCTGCGGCGCAGCGTGGGCAGCGCGAAGGCCGCCAGCGCGGCCATGGCGGGCAGGCCCAGCAGCAAGGCCCGGTCGGCGGGCTGGGTGGTGGCGGTGGCGGCGACGGATACCGCCACAAACCACAGCGGAAGCAGCAGGTGCCGGTGCCCCTGGCGGCTGACGATCTGCTTGCGCCAGCGCCACAGGGTCCACAGGGCCAGGGGCCAGGCGGGCCATCCAAACCACAGCAGCAGCCGTGCCAGGCTCTGCCACTCCTTGCCCCCGGAGCCGGAGCCCACGATCCGCCAGCGCCAGAGGTCCAGGCCCCAGGCCAGCAGCGCCGCCGCCAGCGTGACCGCCGCGAGGGCCAGCGCCCACCGCAGGCGGCGGTCAGAACCGCTGCCGGGCGCATACACCACCACCGCCATGCTGCCCAGCCCGAGCAGGGCCGCGAGCGCGGGAGCCCCGGCCAGCGTCAGGCCGGCCATGCCGGCGACAAGCGCCATGGCGGGCGCGACCGTGCGGTGCGGCATGGCAGCCACGGCGAAGAAGAGCAGCGCCGTGCAACTGAGCTGCGCCAGGTAGCTCGTCACCTCATGCGACAGCTGCGCCAGGCCCAGGCAGGCAATCAGGGCCAGCAGGCCGCCATCGGCGATGGCGCGGGCATAGTCGGGCGGGTTGGCTTCGCCGCCGAAGGCGAAGGCCACGGGCTGGGCCCCCGGGCTGCGCGCGAGGTAGTACACGGCATACCAGGTGGCGGTCAAGGTGATCGCCAGCAGGGCCGCGAACGGAAGGCGCACGGCCATCTCGGCGGACACCCACTGCGGCGCCAGCTGGATGGCCCACGCACCCAGCCAATACGGAAGCAGCCCCTCGGTTTCCGGAGGCATGCCCCCGAGCAAGGGGCTGAGCCACGGAGTGCGCCCCTGTGCCAGCTCCAGCATGTACCCAAATGCCGTGACATCCGCGCTCTTCCAAGGATCGCGCCCGATGAAGCCCGGCACGACGTAGGCGATGCACAGCAGCATCAGCGCCCAGCGTGGAAGGGGGCTGACGGCGTTCTGGGTGACGATGGCGGGGGTCGGTGGATTCACGCGTCAGGGGGCGGCAAAAGCGGAGCCACCGAGAATAAAGGCAAAAGCATAGAAAAAGGCAGCGCGGTTGCCCGGGCTGCCTTTGTGGCGGAGCGCAGAAGGCGAATTACTTCGCTGCGGTCTTGCCGAAACGGTTGCGGAAGCGCTCGACGCGGCCACCCATGTTGTCCACGGACTTTTGCGTGCCGGTGTAGAAGGGGTGCGATTCAGAGGAGGTGTCCAGCTTGAACAGCGGGTATTCCTTGCCTTCGAAGGTTTCCATTTCCTTCGTGTTCACGCACGAACGGGTCACGAACTTGAAACCGTTGGACAGGTCCGAGAACAGGACTTCGCGGTAGTTGGGGTGAATGCCTTCTTTCATGATCAATCCTTGTCAAGTGCGGGAGCCGTGCTGAACCCGGTGCAACCTTTGCGCCGTGGAACATCCAGCGTACTTTCCGCAGAAAAAGCCCTCTATTATGGCACAGGGCGAATACGTGTCTTCTTCAACGTCGCTGCGCATCCGTCACAGCGATGGAAACCGGCGCGGCCCAAGCCCAGTGCCACCGTGGAACTGGCTCTGCCAGGCCACGGGTGGCGTCCCCCTCCGGGGGAAGGCGCCGAAGGCGACTCAGGGGGGCTTACCCGCCTCGTCGCATCATGTCGAAGAAGTCCACATTGGTCTTGGTGGCCTTCATGTTCTTGATCATGAGCTCCATGGACTCGATCTCGTCCATGTTGTACATGAACTGGCGCAGGATGCGGGTCTTTTGCAGGATCTCGGGCGCCAGCAGCAGCTCTTCGCGGCGGGTGCCGCTCTTGTTGAGCTCGATGGCCGGGAACACGCGCTTTTCGTACAGGCGGCGGTTCAGGTGGATCTCGCAGTTGCCGGTGCCCTTGAATTCTTCAAAGATCACTTCGTCCATGCGGCTGCCGGTGTCGACCAGCGCGGTGGCGATGATGGTGAGCGAGCCACCTTCCTCGACCTTGCGCGCCGCGCCGAAGAAGCGCTTGGGGCGCTGCAGCGCGGCGGCGTCCACACCACCGGACAGCACCTTGCCGCTGGAAGGCACGACGTTGTTGTAGGCGCGGGCCAGGCGGGTGATCGAATCGAGCAGGATCACCACGTCCTTCTTGAGCTCGACCAGGCGCTTGGCGCGCTCGATCACCATCTCGGCCACGTGCACGTGGCGCGCGGCCGGCTCGTCGAAGGTGGAGGCGATGATCTCGCCCTTCACCGTGCGCTGCATTTCGGTCACTTCTTCAGGGCGCTCGTCCACCAGCAGCACCATCAGGTGCACGTCGGGGTTGTTGGCCGTGATGGCGTGGGCGATGTGCTGCATCATCACCGTCTTGCCGCTCTTGGGCGGGGCGACGATCAGCGCGCGCTGGCCGCGGCCGATGGGCGCGATGATGTCGATGATGCGGCCGGTGATGTTCTCTTCGCTCTTGACGTCGCGCTCCAGGCGCATCTGCTCCTTGGGGAACAGGGGCGTCAGGTTTTCGAACATCACCTTGTGCTTGTTCTGCTCGGGCGGGCCGTCGTTGACCTTGTCGAGCTTGGTCAGGGCAAAGTAGCGCTCGCCGTCCTTCGGGGTGCGCACTTCGCCTTCGATCATGTCGCCGGTGTGCAGGTTGAAGCGGCGCACCTGGCTGGGGGAGATGTAAATGTCGTCCGTGCTCGCCGTGAAGCTCGTGTCCGGGCTGCGCAGGAAGCCGAAGCCGTCCGGCAGGATTTCCAGCACCCCGTCCGCGAACACCTGCTCTCCCGCCTTGGCGCGCTTCTTGATGATGGCAAACATCAGCTCCTGCTTGCGCATCCGGCCCGTGTTTTCGATTTCGAGTTCTTCGGCCTGCTTCAGGACTTCAGACACGTGCAGTGCCTTGAGTTCGTTTAAGTGCATGGAATGACTCCTTTGCGGAGCTGGTATGAATCTTGGGGGAGGAGGGCTGGTGCCGGATGGGCTGCTGTTTGCAGGTCCGGCTTGCCGGGGATCTCGGTCCGGCTGCCAATGCGTGCAGGCCGGTGATCTGGGGGAATTATGACAGGAAAAAAAGCAGGGGATTCACGCGGGCCGGATTCGGTGGGCGCCGGGCTGGCGGCCCGGGCCATGCGCCTTCATCAAGAAAGCCCCGCATGCCGGGTGATCGCGTGCGGGGCCGGGGCTGGGCCGTCGGTCAGGCCAGTTGCTGGTCGATGAAGGCGGTCAGCTGTGCCTTGCTCATGGCGCCCACTTTCGTGGCGGCCAGCTGGCCATCCTTGAACAGCATCAGCGTGGGGATGCCGCGGATGCCGAACTTGGCGGGAATCTCGCGGTTCTCGTCCACGTTCATCTTGGCGATCTGCAGCTTGCCCTGGTAGGTGCCCGCGACTTCGTCCAGGATGGGGGCAATCATTTTGCAGGGGCCGCACCATTCGGCCCAGTAGTCCACCAGCACGGCGGTGCCGGGTTTCAGCACGTCGGCTTCAAAGCTGGCGTCAGAGACATGTTTGATGAGTTCGCTGGCCATGGCGGATTCCTTGTTTTTGAGCGGGTTGTGACCGGTGTACGTTTAAAGTCTGGGCATTGTGACAGAAACCAATCCCACGTTCACCGGTGTGGCCGGGCCCTGCGACGCTATGACTGTCATAGCGAAAAGCGATCAGTGCGCAGCCCTGGTGCCCCTGTGGCGGCGCGTGCTGGGACAGGTGGCCGGGCACCTGCGCCAGCAGGGCGCGCATCCCGCGCGCACGGTGGTGCTGGTCCCCTATGCCCAGCTCATGCCGTGGGCGCAGCGCTATTGGGCCCTGTTCCATGCGGACGGTTTTGCTCCCCGGTTTGAAACAACGCGCAACTGGGCACGGCAGCTGGCGGCGTTCGTGCCCATGGGCGACGACCTGGCCGGGGATGTGGCGCGCGACACCTTGACGGCGCGGGCGCTGCTGGACCGCGCGGGCCTTTCGGCCCAGCGCGACGTGATGGCCGCGCCGCTGCAGGAGGCCGCGGCGCAGCTGGCGACCGTGGTGGCCGCGGTGCCGCCCGCGCAGCGGCCAGCATGGGCCGCGCATGCGCGCGGCCTGCTGCCCGAGGCCGATGGCGCCTCGGCGCTGCGCTTCGAGGCCGTCGTGGCGCGCATTGCGCTCGAATGGGTGCTTGCCTCGCGCCATGCCACCGATGTGCTGTTCGAGGCCGGCGTGCGGGAGTCCGTGGACGCGCTGGTGGTGCTGCACGGGTTCCAGGCAGAACCCCTGGCGCAGGCCTTGCAGAACCACTGGGGCGACAAGGCCACGGCCCTGGCGCTGCCTCCCGGGCCTGGCGATCCAGGTCCCATGGGGCGGGTCGCGCTGCATGCCGCGCAGGATGCCGAGGACGAAGCCCAGCGGGCCGCCGCCTGCGTGCTGGCGCATGTGGCGGCGGGCCGCACACCGGTGGCGCTGGCGGCCAACGACCGGGCTCTCACGCGCCGCATTGGCGCGCACCTGGCAAGCTCGGGCGTGGCGGTGCGCGACGAAAACGGCTGGACGCTGTCCACCACCCGCGCCGCCGCGCAGCTGATGGCCGCACTCAAGGCCTGCGCATGGGATGCCCATGCGGATGAAGTGCTCGACTGGCTCAAGCACGCCCCCGCCGTGGCGGCGCCAGCGCTCGATGCGCTCGAGCGCGCGCTGCGCAAGGCCCCGGTGGCGAACTGGGCCGGTGCGGCGCAGCGCGACTGGTCCGGCAAGCCGGCCCTGGCGCAGTGCGTGGCGCTCGCGCAGGGCTGGCGTGAGGGCCTGCGCGCGCCCCGCCCGCTGGCGCAGTGGCTGCAGGCCCTGCGCCTGCTGCTGCAGGCCAGCGGCCAATGGGCGCAACTGGAGGCGGATGACGCGGGCGCCCGCGTTCTGGCCGCGCTGCGCCTGCAGGCGGGGCAGGAGGCCGAGCTCGACGGCTGGGACAGCGCGGGGCGGCCCATGGCGCTCGCCGAATTCACGCGCTGGGCCAGCGAGGTGTGCGAGGCCGCGCGCTACGTGCCGGCCCTCGCGGGCGATGCGCCCGTGGTCGTCCTGCCCCTGCCGCAGCTGCTGGCACGGCCGTTTGCGGCGCTCGTGCTGCCCGGGTGCGACGAAAAACGCCTCCAGTCGTCACCGGAGCCCACGGGCGACTGGACCACGGCCCAGCGCGAGGCCTGGGGCCTGCCCACGCGCGGATCGCTCGAGGCCGCCCAGCGCGCGGCCTGGCACTACGCCCTGCAGACACCCGAGGTGGATGTGCTGTGGCGCACGGGCGACGAAGGTGGCGAGCCCCTGCTGGCCAGCGCGCTGGTGCTGGCGCTGCACCTGGATGGCGCCGCCCGCCCTGGCACCGATGGGCGCCGCGCGCGCACCGTGCCGACCGCGCCCACCCCGCGCCCCGGGCCCGACGGGAGTGCCCTGCCTGTCCAGCGCCTGTCGTCCACGGCCTATTCCGACCTGCGGCATTGCCCCTACCGCTTCTTTGCGCTGCGCCAGCTGGGCCTGCAGGAGGCCGACGAGCTGGCCGCCGAGGTGGACAAGCGCGACTTCGGCAACTGGCTGCACGCGGTGCTGCAGCACTTCCATGAGGCGTTGCTGGCCGAGCCGACGGACGACGCGGGCGCGCGCGCGGCGCGCATGGACAGCGCCGCGCAGGCCGTCACGCTGGAGCAGGGCCTGGGGGAGGGCGACTTCCTGCCGTTCGCCGCGGGCTGGCCGCAGGTGCGCGATGGCTACCTGCGCTGGCTTGCGCAGCATGAACAGGCCGGGGGGCACTTCCGGCAGGCCGAGGTGCAGACCCGCCAGCCGCTGGGTGCCCTGCAGCTGGTGGGCACCATCGACCGCATCGATGCCATCTCGTCCACCGGCGAGCCCATGCCATTGGTCATCGACTACAAGACCGAGAACGACACCGTCACGCGCAAGCGCATCGGCGCGGGCGCGGAAGACACCCAGCTCGCGTTCTACGCAGCCTTGCTGAGCCACGACACGCTGCGCGCCGCGTACGTGAACGTGGGCGAGCGGGGCGAGACGCAGATGCACGAACAGGAAGAGGTGGTGCACCTGCGCGACCTGCTCGTGGAGGGCATTCAGCACGACTTCGAACGCATCGCTGCGGGCGACCCCATGCCCGCGCTGGGTGAGGGCATGGTCTGCGACTACTGCGTTGCGCGCGGCCTGTGTCGCAAGGATTTCTGGGAATGAACGCTGCCTACGAACACAACGGCCACCCCGTTTCCCGCGAGGCGTTCTACGCCATTGCCTGCGACCCCGCGCGCAGCGTGGCGGTGGAGGCCTGCGCGGGCGCGGGCAAGACCTGGATGCTGGTGTCGCGCATGCTGCGTGCCTTGCTCGATGGCGCCGCGCCGCACGAGATCCTGGCCATCACCTTCACCAAGAAGGCGGCCGGTGAAATGCGCCAGCGCCTGCAGGAATGGCTCGAAGCCTTTGCCCAGGCTCCCCTGGAAGACCTCACCCGCGAGCTGGTGGCAAGAGGAATCAGCCCCGAGCGCGCTCAGGACAAGCGCGAGGCGCTACAAAATCTATACCGCCAGATGCTGGCCAGTGGCCGCCCGGTACAGATCCGCACTTTCCACAGCTGGTTTGCAGCGCTGCTCGGCACGGCCCCGTTGGCACTGCTGCAGGCCCAGGGCTTGCCTGCCAATTTTGAGCTCCTCGAAGACGATGCCGAGGCCGTGCGTGAGGTGTGGGCCCCGTTCCTGCACACCGTGGCCACCAGCGCCGGCCTGCGGGCCGACTACGAGGCCGTGGTAGCCCGCCACGGCCGCTCGCAGACCCACAAGGCGCTGGCGGCGGCGCTGGCCAAGCGCGTGGAATTCGACCTGGCCGACGCGGCGGGCGTGCTCGATGCCTCGGTGCCTTCCTTTCAGGCGCACTGCCCGGAACTGGCGGGACTGGATGAGCCCGCCGGCGCGCTGCAGGGCGATGCCTGCCACCAGCGCTGGCTGGCGCGCGCCAGGGCGCTGGGGGCCGAGACCAACAAGACACCCCAGAAGGCGGCGGACGCCATCGTGGACGCGCTGGCCTGCGGCGACCCGAACCTGCGCCTGGACCTGCTGCGCAAGGCGATGTTCGTGGCCAAGGAAGACCGGCTGTCCAAGAACCTCGAGAAGTTCGCAGCCGCCCAGGAAGCCGAGCCCGAGCTGCAGCGCCTGCTGCTGGCGCGGCGCCAGCACGAGGCCTGGCAGCACCAGCAGCGCATGGCCCGCCTGGCACGCTGCCTGATCGGCGAATTTGCCGCCGTGAAGAACCGGCACGGCTGGGTGGACATGAACGACGTGGAGCGCACGGCGCTGGTCATGCTGTCCGATCCCATCCTCTCGGGGTGGGTGCAGGAGCGGCTCGATGCGCGCGTGCGCCACCTGCTGGTCGACGAGTTCCAGGACACCAACCCGCTGCAGTGGCAGGCGCTGCACGCCTGGCTGTCGGGCTATGCGGGTTCGGGCGGCGGCGCCAGCGGCCAGACGCCGCCCAGCGTGTTCATCGTGGGCGACCCCAAGCAGAGCATCTACCGTTTTCGCCGCGCCGAGCCACAGGTGTTCATCGCCGCGCAGGCCTTCGTGCGCCATGGGCTCGCGGGCGACCTGCTCAGCTGCGACCACACGCGCCGCAACGCCACGGGCGTGATCGCCGCCGTGAACCACGTCATGGGCACCGCCCAGGCGCAGCACGAAACCAGCGGCTTTCGCGACCACACCACCGAGTCCAGGGACCCCGGCGTGCTGCTGCGCCTGCCCGCCATCCTGCCGCCGGATGCCGGCAGCGGCGGCGCGGGCGCGGACCCTTTCGCCTGGCGCGACAGCCTGACCGAGCCCCGCCACGAGGCCGAGGAAACCCAGCGCATGCGCGAATGCACACAGGCCGCCGCGTGGGTGGCGGCGCAGATCGCGCAGGGCACGCCGCCCCACGAAGTGCTGGTGCTGGCCCGCAAGCGCGACCGGCTCGCCGCCCTGCAGGAGGCCCTGCGCGCCCTGCACCTGCCCTGCGTGCAGCCCGAGAAGGCCGACCTGTTCGACGCACCCGAGGTGCAGGACATCGTGGCGCTGCTCGATGCGCTGGTGTCCACCGGGCACGACCTTTCCCTGGCTCGGGCACTCCGCTCGCCCCTGTTTGGCTGCGGCGACGAGGCCCTGGTGACCCTGGCGCTGCTGCGCCGCCAGCCGGAACACGCTGCCTGCAGCTGGTTTGATTTGCTACAGAAAAGTGAGCTGCTACCGCATGAAATGAAAGCGCTGGGGCCCGTTTTGGCTCAATACAGGGCCTGGGTGGATGGCCTGCCCCCGCACGACGCGCTGCACGCCATCTACCAGCACGCCGATGTGCTGGCCCGCTTCGCGGCGGCCGCCCCCGCCGCGCAGCGCACCGCGGTGCAGGCCAATCTGCGCGCCTTGCTGTCGGCCGCGCTGCAGCACGACGGCGGCCGCTACCTCACGCCCTACGCCTTTGTGCGTGCCATGAAAAAGGGCGGCGTGCGCGCACCGGGCCGGGTGGATGCGCAGGCGGTGCGCCTGCTCACCGTGCACGGCGCCAAGGGGCTGGAGGCGCGCTGCGTGCTGCTGCTGGACACCGACACCCGCCCCCAGAAGGCCGAGACCATGGGCGTGCTGGTGGACTGGCCCGGCGAGCAGGCCGTGCCCAGGGCGTTCGTCTTCCTGGCCAGCGAATCGAACCCGCCGCCCAGCGCCGTGGAAGTGCTGGCCGCCGAGCAGCAGGCCCGCCAGCGCGAAGAGCTGAACATGCTCTACGTGGCGATGACGCGGGCCAAGCACTGCCTGGCGCTGTCCAGCGTGCAGCCGGCCGCATCCGCGCCGGGCAGCTGGTGGAACCGCCTGGCGCCGCTGGCGGCCGAGATCGCCGTGCAGGAGGGCCCTGGCGCGCCCGGGGGCGAAACCCTGGCCGGGCCGGGCCGCCACGATCACTTCATGCTGGCGGAGCTGCCGCCGCTGCCGGAGCACCTGCGCGCGGCGCCCGCCGCGGGGCCGGTGGATGCCGACCGGGCCGCCGACCCCGGCGATGCCACGGCTGCCTCCACGCCGCAGTCCCGGCTGGGCGAGGCCATGCACCAGCTGCTGGAGCAGGCGGGCGTGGCGGGGGCCCCGCTGGTGGAGCTGCGCGCCCAGGGCTGGCCGCCCGCGCGGGTGGCGCGGCTGGCGCGGGATTTCGACATCACCATCGCGGCCGCGCGGCACGCCGCGCTGACCGCGCAGCGCATCCTGGCGGGCGAAGGCGCCTGGGCCTGGGAGGCGTCGGCCGTGGACACCGCCATCAACGAGGCGCCCTTGCGCTACCAGGGCCTGAGCCTGCGGCTGGACCGCCTGGTGCATTGCCACCAGCCGCCCGAACGCGCCGGGTGGTGGGTGCTGGACTACAAGAGCGCGGCCGAGCCCGAGCGCCAGCCCGCGCTGCTGGCCCAGCTGCAGCGCTACCGCAGCGCCGTGCAGGGGCAGACGCCCGGCGAGCGCGTGCGCGCGGCCTTCCTCACGGGCGACGGGCGCCTCGTGCCCGTGCCCGACGCCGTGCCTGCCGGGCCCGATGCAGTGCAGGGCGCAGAGGCCGCGCTGCGGCATACTCTCGCCCCCGCCGCGCAGGAACCCGGGGCCGTGCCGCCGCCGCTGCCCCTGCCGCGGGGACCCGGCCCCGACGATTCGCCCCAGGGTTCCCTGTTCTGACGCTTTTTTTCCCGATTGCCGGCCTTCCATCCAAAGGTTTTCCCCATGAATGTTTCCCTTCCTCCCGCCCCCGACGACGTGGCCGGCCTGCACTGCGACGTCGCCATCGTGGGCGGAGGCCCCGCCGGGCTCATGGCCGCCGAAGTGCTGGCGCAGGCGGGCGTGGCGGTGCATCTGTTCGACGCCATGCCCTCGGTGGGGCGCAAGTTCCTGCTGGCGGGCAAGGGGGGGCTGAACCTCACGCATTCCGAACCCCATGCGCCGTTCGCCGCCCGGTTTGCGGAGCGCCAGCCGCAGGTCGAGCCCTGGCTCACCGCGTGGGGCGGGCCCGAGATCCGCGCCTGGGCGCAGGGGCTGGGGGTGGAGACCTTCGTGGGCACCTCGGGCAGGGTCTTTCCGGCCGACATGAAGGCCGCCCCGCTGCTGCGCGCCTGGCTGCAGCGCCTGCGGGGGCAGGGCGTGGTGTTCCACATGCGCCGCCGCTGGCTGGGCTGGGCGGACGATGGCGCGCTGCGCTTCGCCGCGCCGTCGGGCGAGGAGCGGGTGCAGGCGCGCGCCGTGGTGCTGGCGCTCGGGGGCGGCAGCTGGGCGCGCCTCGGCTCGGACGGCGCCTGGGTGCCCCTGCTGGCCGGGCGTGGGCTTGCCGTGGCGCCGCTGCGCCCCGCCAACTGCGGTTTCGACGTGCTTCGTGGCGATGTGCCTGCGGGCGAGACGCGCCGCGCGTTCCTGCAGGAGCTCATCGGCCGCACACCTGCTCCCGCCACGGGCTGGACGCCCCACTTCGCCGGACGGTTCGCGGGCCAGCCGTTCAAGACGGTGGCATTGGCGTTCACCGACAGCCAGGGCCGCGCCTTCAGCCGCCGGGGCGAGTTCGTGGCCACGGCCACGGGCGTGGAGGGCAGCCTGGTCTATGCCGCATCGCACCTGCTGCGCGACGAGATCGAGGCCCACGGCCATGCCACTTTTCACCTGGATCTGCTGCCCGACCACACGCCCGAACGCGTGCTGGTGGAGGTGCGCCATCCACGCGGGTCGCGCTCGCTGTCCAGCCATCTCAAGAGCCGCCTGGGGCTGGACGGCATCAAGGCCGGCATCCTGTACGAGCACCTGGGCAAGGACGGGATGAACGACCCCGTGGCGCTGGCCCACGCGATCAAGGCGCTGCCCGTCACGGTGGTCGCCGCGCGGCCGCTGGACGAGGCCATCAGCACCGCGGGCGGCGTGGCTTTTGACGCGCTCGATGCCCGCCTCATGGCCACCGCCGCGCCCGGCGTGTTCTGCGCGGGGGAGATGCTCGACTGGGAAGCCCCCACCGGCGGCTACCTGCTCACGGCTTGTCTGGCGAGTGGTCGCGTGGCCGGGCACGGCGCGCTGGACTGGATTCGCCAACGCGGGGTGTAGCTTTCGGCGGCTCCTTCATCCAGATGGCAGTTCCCTTCGGCGTTCAAAACTGACACGCCGCCACCGCCACCGTGGATCCGGCTGCGCCGGTCCACCGGAGGCGTCCCCCCCGGGGGGAAGACGCCGAAGGCGGCTCAGGAGGGCTCAAAACTTGGCGCGGTAATACAGCATCGGACCGCCCTTGCGCGCCCGCAGCACCAGGCGCGATCCGCCCTGCAGCTGCACGCCGATGGCGCCAAACTCGGGCACCAGCCCCCGGGTGCGGGAGGAGGCCCATTGCACCTCCACCCGGGTTCCATACGTCGGCGGCTGCGACTGCCAGATCATGCCCATCGCGTCCTGGGGCTGGCCTGCCGGGAGAGGCCGTGTCCAGGCGGAAATGTCCAGATGGCGCCCGCTGTCCAGGCGGGACCGCCAGCGAACCCCGAGGTCCAGGCTGGCGGGGGGCAGGGCGCCGCCCGCCAGGGGGGCGCCAGCGGCCGAGGGCGCCGGCGCGCTCATGCCCAGCGACAGCCCGAATCGGCCCCCGCTATCGGACGTTTCGGGCGTAAGCCAGCGCGTCACGCCGATGTGCTGCGTGCTGTTGAAGCTGCTGCCCGGCTGGGCCGCTCCCGAGGTAGCCCATGGCGGGGCCGTCTCGCCCATGCTGGGCAGCTCGACGCTGTGGACCTCGTACACGGCGGAAAGGCGGGCCGTTTCCTGCTCCAGGCTGGCCCGCGCCTCGTCGGCGAACTGGGAGTCGGCTCCCCAGGCCGCGCCCGCGACGGCCAGGCACAGCCAGCCTACCACCGGGCGCGCCGGCAGCATGCGGGCCAGGGCTTGCGGCCGGCGCGCACGCGCCGGCAAGGCGCGCCGGTAACGGAAGGAAAAAATCACTTGCGCAGTCAGGGGGGTTGACATGGCGGCACCCGATGAAAAGAAAGGATGAAGCGATGCAACAAAGTGTGCGCCTGCCGCCCGGGGCGGCGCAATCCCGAAAGCCGCAAAACAGCGTGGGAAAGGACTGACATGCGCTCGCGCCGCGTGCCTGTGCGCGCTGGAGGCAGCCAGCACATGCCACGAAGGCGAACGGGGTGGGGGAGGGGATGCGCGACAACACCGCGCCAGGAATGCCGCTCGCGGGCACGCCGCGCAGGCAACAAAAGAGAAGTTGACGAGCCTTACCCCCGGCACTGACTCCACAGTTAGGGCTGCTTGGTTCCCCACCTGACCCGGTTGGCCGCTTCACCATGCGGGGAGGCCCGTCAGGATGGGATTCTACCTCCTGAACAGGACGCCATTTTTTACTCCTCTCGAATGGCCTGCAATTGCAAAGGGCGACGACGCCAGCGCGGCGTTGCCCACGCCAGGGGCGGCCCCTGGGCGGCGTGTCTGGCGTGGGCGCGCGAGCCGGTATCGGGCGGCGCAGGGCTTTCGCGGATGGCGGGCCGCGGCACCCAGACCCGGTACGCCATGGGCCCTAGAATCACCCCCCATGTCCTATCTCGTGCTCGCCCGCAAGTACCGCCCCCGCAATTTCACCGAAATGGTGGGGCAGGAGCACGTGGTGCAGGCCCTGACCAATGCGCTCACCCAGCAGCGGCTGCACCATGCCTACCTGTTCACCGGGACGCGGGGCGTGGGCAAGACGACGGTGTCGCGCATCCTGGCCAAGTCGCTCAACTGCCAGGGGCCCGATGGGCAGGGCGGCATCACCGCCACGCCGTGTGGCGTGTGCGCGGCCTGCACCGATATCGACAGTGGCCGGTTTCCGGACTACACCGAGCTCGACGCGGCCTCCAACCGGGGCGTGGACGAGGTGCAGAGCCTGCTGGAACAGGCCGTCTACAAGCCGGTGCAGGGCCGCTTCAAGGTCTTCATGATCGACGAAGTGCACATGCTCACGAACACGGCGTTCAACGCCATGCTCAAGACGCTGGAAGAGCCGCCCGAGTACCTCAAGTTCGTGCTCGCCACGACCGACCCGCAGAAGGTGCCGGTCACCGTCCTTTCGCGCTGCCTGCAGTTCAACCTGCGCCCCATGGCGCCGGAGACCGTGCTGTCGCACCTCACGCAGGTGCTGGCGTCGGAGAACGTGCCGGCCGAGCCCCCGGCGCTGCGCCTGCTCTCGCGCGCGGCGCGTGGCTCCATGCGCGATGCGCTGTCGCTCACCGACCAGGCCATCGCCTTTGGCAGCGGCCAGCTGCAGGAGGCCGCCGTGCGCCAGATGCTGGGCGCGGTGGACCGCTCCTACGTGTTTCGCCTCATCGACGCGCTGGCCCGTGGCGATGGCAAGACGGTGGTGGAAACCTCGGACACGCTGCGCCTCAATGGCCTGTCTGCCGCTTCCACGCTGGAAGAGATGAGCGCCGTGCTGCAGCGCATGGCCGTGTTCCAGGCCGTGCCGCAGATGGCGGCTGCCGTGGATGCCGACGACCCCGAGGCGGTGGAAACGGCCCGGCTTGCCGGCCTGATGCCCGCCGACGAAACCCAGCTGCTCTACAGCCTGTGCCTGCACGGGCGCGGCGAACTGGGCCTGGCGCCCGATGAGTATGCGGCGCTGACCATGGTGCTGCTGCGCTTGCTGGCGTTCAAGCCTTCGGGCGAAACGGCTGAAAAAAAAACTCTGACGCGGCCTGAAGCGGCGTCTTCTGGCCCGCCACCGGCGGTTTCCGCGGTGCCCGCGGCGGCGGATGCCGCCATGCCGGCACCCGTGGTTCCCCCGGCCCTGGCCGCCGCGCCACCTCCCCAGGTGCCGGCGGCTTCGCCGGAGCCCGCCGTGGCCCCGGCGTTGGCGCAAGACGCCCCTTCACCAGAATCCGCCGATGCCTCCGAGCCACCTCCCTGGCCGGGCTCGGACGAGCCGGGCGCCGCGGCGCCTGCCCCCTCGGCCGCCACCGCGCTGCCGGTGCGCACGTCCGATCGGTTTGAGCGAAATCGGCCCCCAGCGCAGTCCCCGCATGCGCAGGGTGCTCCTGAATTCGTAGCGATTCCGGTGCGCGAGACGCCCGAACCCGGGGAGCGGCTGCAACCGCTGCCGCTTTCGGCCCCCGCGCCTGTTTCCGCGCGCTACACGCCCACCGAGGAGGGCGATGTCTGGCATGCCACCGTGCAGCAGATGGTGGCGGCGGAATCGATCACCGCGCTGGTGCGTGAGCTGGCCCTGCAGTCGCAGCTGGTGGCGCGCGACGGTGGCCACTGGCTGCTGCGCGTGGAGCGCGAGTCGCTCAATCAGCCCACCGCCCGCGAGCGCCTGCGCACCGCGCTGGAGGCCGCGGGGCACGCCACCCAGATCAGTGTGGAGGTGGGCAATGTCATCGACAGCCCGGCCCGCCGCAATGCGGCCGCCGCTGCCGAGCGCCAGCGCCGCGCCGAAGAGATCGTGAACAACGACCCCTATGTGCAATCGCTGATGCGCGACTACGGCGCGAGAATCGTGCCGGGCAGCATCAAGCCTGCGTGAGATGAAGCTCCCCCTGAGTCGCCTTCGGCGCCTTCCCCCTCTCTCGCTTCGCGGGAGGCGGACGCACTCGGTGGCCTGGCACGGCCAGCTCCACGAGTGCACTGGATTGGGGTGTGCCAGTTTCGACGGCCGCTGACATTGCACAGCACAATACCGTGCATCTCGGATACCGAATCTCTGTCCCTTCGTGGGAATCGATCAACCAGAAAGAAGCAAAGGAAACACACCATGTTCAACAAAGGACAACTCGCCGGTCTCATGAAGCAAGCCCAGGCGATGCAGGACAACCTCAAGAAGGCGCAGGACGAGCTGGCCTTCATCGAGGTGGAAGGTGAATCGGGTGCCGGCCTGGTGAAGGTGCTGATGACCTGCAAGCACGACGTCAAGCGCATCACCATCGACCCGAGCCTGCTGGCCGAAGACAAGGACATGCTCGAAGACCTGGTGGCTGCGGCGTTCAATGCGGCGGTGCGCAAGGCAGAGGAGACTTCGGCGGAGAAGATGGGCAAGCTGACGCAAGGCATGCCAGGCCTCCCCGGCGGCATGAAATTCCCCTTCTGAGGCTGGCTGCCGAGCGGGGCGGGCCATCTGCGTCGTTGGGCGGTGCTCGCAAGCCTCACGTACAGGAAGTACGCTGCGGTTCCTGCGCTCCGGCCGCCTGGCAGCTGATCCCGCTCGCTACGCCCTTGAGGGCGGAGTTTTTGAAAACCAATACCTGCATGTCTGCTTCCGATTCCCTTGATGTCTTGATCCAGGCGCTGCGCCGGTTGCCGGGGGTGGGAGTGAAGTCTGCGCAGCGCATGGCGTTCCATCTGCTGCAGCATGACCGGGAGGGGGCGCTGGCGCTGTCGCGGGCGCTGGGCGAGGCGGTGGGCACCGTGCACCATTGCGCGCGCTGCCACACGTTCACCGAGGCCGAGGTGTGCGGCACCTGCCTGGACCCTGCGCGCGACGCCACGCGGCTGTGCGTGGTGGAGACGCCGGCCGACCAGGCGGCGCTGGAGCGCACGGGGGCGTTCAAGGGGCTGTACTTCGTGCTCATGGGGCGCCTGAGCCCGCTCGACGGCATCGGCCCCAAGGAGATCGGCCTGCAGAAACTCATGGGCCGCGCCACCGATGGCACGGTGCAGGAGGTCATCCTGGCGACCAATTTCAATGCCGAAGGCGAGGCCACGGCCCATGTGATCAGCGAGGCGCTCAAGAGCCGGGGGCTGCACGTGACGCGGCTGGCGCGCGGCGTGCCCGTGGGCAGCGAACTGGAATATGTGGACCTGGGCACGATTGCGCATGCGCTGGTGGACCGCCGCTAGGCCCTGCGTGGAAAAAGGGCGCCACGGCGGCTAGAATACTCACAATTTAATAGCTGCCAGCGCTTATCTATAAAGCGCTGGGGCCCGAAAAGGCTTGAAAATGAATACCACCATGCATGTCGCACGGTTCACAGTGGCCTACTGGTGCGTGCTGATCGCGGCACTGCTTCCCATCGCCTGTGCCTGGCTGGCCAAGAGCGGCAGCTTCGGCAAGCCGCGCAAGGACGGGGGCTTCGACAACCGGGACCCCCGCGCCTGGATGGCCCGTCAGACCGACTGGCGGGCCCGCGCCAATGCGGCGCAGGCCAACAGCTTCGAGGCACTGCCGTTCTTCATCGGCGCCGTGATCATTGCGCACCTGCTGGGGGCGGGGCAGACATTGCTGGACATCCTGGCATTTTTGTATGTCATGTTGCGCATCTTCTACATCATGATGTACGTTTCCGACATGCCCACCGTGCGCAGCGCGATCTGGGCCGGGGCGTTTCTGGTCAACATCGCCATCCTGTTCGTCGGCTACCGCTGACCCGCGCCGCGCCTGGCTTGCAAAGGGCCAGGACGGCCGGTTCGCCCGGGGCCGGCGCCCCTGTTTTTCGACCCTGGTACGTAGAAACCCGCTGGGAATCCCCCTGATGCGGGCTGGCCCGCTCTGCGGCACGATTGTTGCAATGCAGCATCGATACTTTTCCGGATTGCCATGACCCGCCCCTTGCTCACCCGCCGCGCCTTTGGTGCCGTGTCCGCCCTGTCGGCGGCCGCGGTGTTCGCGCCGGCTGCCGTGCGGGCACAGGCTGAAGGCGCGGCACTGGGCAATGTCACGATCGCCGTGGGCGGGCAGGGCGTGCTCTACCACCTGCCGCTGGCGCTCGCTGTCCAGCTGGGCTATTTCCGCGCCGAGGGGCTGGACGTGACGGTGCGCGATTTCTCGGCCGGCGCGCTGGCGCTGCAGGCGGTGCAGGAGGGCGCGGCCGATGTCTGTGCCGGCGCCTTCGAGCACACCATCCGCCAGCAGGTGCGGGGCCAGGCGTTCCGGTCGCTGGTGGTGCAGGGGCGCGCGCCCCAGCTGGCACTGGGGGTCTCGCTGCGGTCGCTGCCGGCCTACAAGGATCTCGGCGACCTGCAGGGGCGGCGCATCGGGGTGTCGTCCGCGGGGTCGTCCACGCACCTGGCGGCCAGCCTGGTGCTGGCGCGCGCGGGCCTGGGCCCGCGCGATGTGGCCTTTGTCGGCGTGGGCTCCGGCATGGCCGCGATGAATGCGCTGCGCTCCGGCCAGGTGCATGCGCTGTGCCATGCCGACCCGATCATGACGCTGCTGGAGCAGAAGGCGGACACCCGCATCACGGCCGACATGCGCTCGCTCAAGGCCGCGCAGGAGATGTTCGGCGGCGCGATGCCCGCCAGCTGCCTCTACGCGCCGCAGGCCTTCCTGCAAAAGAACGCCGCCCAGGCCCAGGCGCTGGCCAACGGCATCGTGCACGCCCTCAAGTGGCTGCAGACCGCGGCCCCTGCCGACCTTGTCAAGGCCGTGCCCGCGGGCTACCTGATGGGCGACCGGGGGCTGTACCTGGCCGCCTTCAGCCGCGTGCGGGAAACCTACTCGCCCAACGGGGTGATGCCCGACGACGGCGCGGCCACGGCGCTGCGCGTGCTGGCGCGCGTGCACCCCGAGCTGGGGGATTTCAAGGTGGAGCTGGCGCGCACCTACACCAACGACTTCGTGCGCAAGGCGCGCCAGAAATTCAGCGTCTGAACGTGCGGCGGCGCCTCTCGGAGGCGCTTTGCGGCGGCCGTTGCCGTGGGGCGGGGGCCGGGCGCTGGAGACATGAAGTGAGGCCGCCCATTCCGTGTGGCGCCTGCGGCATCCGGGTCGGGAAGATGGCTTACATTCGTCGGCGTCCGGTTGGCCGTAGCCTCGGCATACCACTCACCCCTCCACCAAGGATCGCTCCATGACGTTCACCCTCAGCATCGGCCCGCTTGTCTCCCTGATCGCGGGCATCCTCATCCTGGTCATGCCCCGCCTGCTCAGCACCATCGTGGCGCTGTACCTCATCATCATGGGCATCCTGGGGCTGCTGGGCATGCACACGCTGAAGTTCTGAGGCGGGCGGGCGCCTCTGTCCGCGCTGCCCTTTCAGGGGCTTTTCAGCGGCGCTTGACCTTGGAGGGCGTGCCGCCCCGGCGCGACGGCGCGGCCGCCGGCCGCTTGGCGGCGGTGCCCGCCCGCGCCACCGTGCCCCGTGCCTGGCTGGCCTGCCGCACCGGCAGATACACCACGACCTGCTGGCCTGCCTTGAAGGCGGCCGTCGCGCGCACATCGTTCCAGTCCGCGACACTGGCCGCCGCGAGCTTGTAGCGGCGGGCGATGCTCGCCACGGTTTCGCCCTTGCCCGCCCGCACGGTGGTGCGGCGGGTGACGATCTCCGGCGAGAAAGCGACCTGCCCGTTGTCCGCCAGGTGGGACGACACGTCCTGGCGGATGGCCGACGAGCGCGGAACCATGAGGGCCGAGCCCGCCTTGATCAGCATGCGGGGCGGTATGTTGTTGACGCTGCGCAGGTCGTTCTCGCTCATGCCCGCGCGCTGCGCCGCTTCGGCCACCGTCATGGTGGAGGGCACGGACCACACGGTCCAGCTGGCGTACTGCCCTTCGCGGCGCGCTTCGAGGTTGCGCTGGAACACCTTGGCGTTGTCCCAGGGCAGCAGGATCTGCGGCGTGCCGGCCGCCAGGATCACCGGCTTGTTGAAGGAGGGGTTCAGCGCCCGGAAGTCCTCCTCGCGCACGCCCGCCAGCGTGGCCACCAGGGCCACGTCGATGTCGTGGGTGATGTCCACCGTCTGGAAGTAGGGGTGGTTCTCGATGAGCGGCAACTCGGTGCGGAAGGCCTCGGGGTGGGCAACGATGTTCTTGACGGCCTGCAGCTTGGGCACGTACATGCGGGTTTCGGCCGGCATGTTGAGGTCGGTGTACGTGGTGCCCAGCCCCTGCTTCTGGTTGCGGGCGATGGCCCGGCCCACGCTGCCCTCGCCCCAGTTGTAGGCGGCCAGGGCCAGGTGCCAGTCGCCGAACATGCCATGGAGCTTTTGCAGGTAGTCGAGCGCGGCGCGCGTGGAGGCGAGCACATCGCGGCGGTCATCGCGGAATGCGTTCTGCTTGAGATCGAAGTAGTTGCCCGTGGCGGGCATGAACTGCCACATGCCGGCCGCCTTGGCGCTGGAGACGGCCTGGGGGTTGAACGCGCTCTCGATGTAGGGCAGCAGGGCCAGCTCGGTGGGCATGCCGCGCCGCTCCAGCTCCTCGACGATGTGGAACAGGTACTTGCTCGAACGCTCTGTCATGCGCTGCATGTAGTCGGGGCGCGTGGCGTACCACTGCTCGCGGTCCTGCACCAGTTCGTGCTGCAGGTCGGGCATCGCGAAGCCCCGGCGGATACGGTCCCACAGGTCGGCGGGGGTGGAGAGCGATGCGACCTCGCCGCTGGCCGCCTGCGCCGCCGTGATGGGGCGCAGCGGTCCGTTGGGAATGACGGGGGTGTGGGAGGCGGTGCGGGGCGCAGCGCCGGTGGAGGATGAAGGGGCGGTGCCGGCTGCGCTGTCCTGCGATGGCGCGGTGGTGGCGCAGCCCGTGAGCCAGAGCGCGCAGGCCAGGCAGGCGATGTGCAAAATTTTCATCGAAACTCGTTTTTCCATTGGCGCAGCGCGGCCAGTACCGCCACTGCATCGTCTTGATTCACCTGCGCGTCGTAGCCTCGGGCGGCATGGGCCACCGCGGGCTGGCGCACACGCAGGAAGGGGTTGATGTCTCGCTCCAGGGCCATGCGCGAAGGCAGCGTGGGCTGGTGGCGTGCCCGCAGCGCCTCGCACTGGCTGCTGTAGTGGAGCAGCGCATCGTTGCCGGGTTCCACGGCCCGTGCGAATTTCAGGTTGGACAGGGTGTACTCGTGCGTGCAGCACACGCGGGTGTTGCCGGGCAAGGCCGCCAGCTGGTCCAGGGAGTCCAGCATCTGGGCCGGCGTGCCCTCGAACAGCCGGCCGCAGCCGCCGGAAAAAAGCGTGTCGCCGCAGAACAGCAGGGGCTCACCGTCGATGCGGCGGCAGTAGTAGGCGATGTGGCCGGCGGTGTGGCCCGGAACGTCGATGACCTCGAAGCGCAGCCCCAGCGCGTCCACCGTATCGCCCTGCGCGAGGCGGTGCAGGGGCCCGGGGATCTGCTCCCGCGCGGGGCCATACACCGTGGCGCCGGTGGCGTCGCGCACGGCATCGACGCCACCGACATGATCGGCGTGGTGGTGCGTGACTAGAATGGCCTGCAACTGCAGGTCCAGTTGCTGCAGTGCCTGCAGCACGGGCGCGGAATCCCCCGGGTCGACGACGAGCGCCTGGCGGCCGTTGTGCAGCATCCAGATGTAGTTGTCGGTAAAGGCGGGCAGCGGCAGCAAGTTCATGAGCGATCAAATTATAGGTTTGCACCACTGGTTCGATTCCCCGCCGGGCCGGTACCTGCTGGCGTGGGAGCAGGCGCGCTTCGACGAGGCGGTGGCGGATATTTTTGGATACCACAGCCTGCAGCTTGGCATGCCCCTGCTTGACGGCCTGCGCGCCAACCGCATGCCGCACCAGTGGCTGGCCCTGGGCCAGGAGGGCGTCCAGGGCTCCCTGGGCTTTCTGGAGGCGGGCAGTGGCGTGGACGCACCCCTGCAGTGCCGCATGGTCAACCTGCTCGCCGAGCCCGTGGCCCTGCCGTTCGCGCAGGCCAGCCTGGACCTGCTGGTCCTGCCCCATACGCTGGAGCTGAGTGTCGACCCCCACGCCGCCCTGCGCGAGGTGGAGCGGGTGCTGGTGCCCGAGGGCCGCGTGGTCATCAGCGGGCTGAACCCCACGAGCCTGTGGGGGCTGCGCCAGTGGCGCGCACGCATGTACCAGCGCATGGGCAATGGCACGCTGTACCTGCCCGACGTGGGCGAGTTCATTGGCTACCGGCGGTTGCGCGACTGGCTCAGGCTTTTGAGTTTCGAGGTCGAATCCGCCCGTTTTGGCTGTTATCGTCCAGCGGTGCGCACCACCCGGTGGCTGGAGCGCTTTGGCTTCATGGATGGGCTGGGTGAGAAATGGTGGCCCATTTTTGGCGCCGCCTATTTCATCGTGGCGGTCAAGCGGGTGCATGGCATGCGCTTGCTGGAGCCCGCCTGGCGCACCAGCCGCCAGCGGTCCGCCGCCACGGTGCCCATCGCCAACCGCGCACACGCGGCGGGTACGCCCGCGCGCACCTCCCGGGCCATCACGGCCGCCGAAAGAGACAGGAACACAGTTTGAACCAGGTAGAGATATACACAGATGGCGCCTGCAAGGGCAACCCGGGTCCGGGGGGATGGGGCGCCGTGCTCCGTTCCGGCCCGACGGAGAAGGAGATTTTTGGCGGCGAGCTGGGCACCACCAACAACCGCATGGAGCTGTTGGCCGTGATCGAGGCGCTCTCCGCCTTGAAGCGGCCCTGCGCCGTGACGCTGTACCTGGACAGCGAATATGTGCGCAAGGGCATCACCGAATGGATTCATGGCTGGAAGGCCCGGGGCTGGCGCACCGCCTCCAAGCAGCCCGTCAAGAACGTCGAGCTGTGGCAGCGCCTGGATGCGCTGGTGAGCACAGGCGGGCATCGCATCGAGTGGCGATGGGTGAAGGGGCATTCTGGCGATCCGGGCAACGAGCGCGCGGACGCGCTGGCCAACCGCGGCGTGGACAAGGCCCTGGGCCGCGCGTGACGGCGCTCTTCGCCAGCCAAGGCTCCTTCGGGAGCCTTTTTTGTGCGCGCCTTGTGTAAAGCCTGCGTAAAACTGCCGCAATTGACCTTGGGGTCAAGCCGCGAGTTGCTGCAGGTCAAGACACGCACTGATACATTCTTTGGTTGCGCTTTCCCACTTCACCCGGTTTCATTGATCCATGGCGTCCAAGCACAGATACATCGTTTTCGCCGTCATCGGCATCGCTGCAGCCTCCGGTGCCGCATGGTGGCTGCAGAAGAAATCCGTGCAGGCCCCGCGCACCGAGGCGGCCCTGGCCGGCGGTGGCAATGGCGCACCCGCCCGGGGCGGCGCCCCGGGTGGGGCCGGCCGGCCGGTGGCGGTCGAGGCGGTGGCCGTCCGGCAGATGGCCATGCGCGATGACGCCGAGGCCGTGGGCAGCCTGCGTTCGCGCCAGAGCGTGGTGCTGCGCCCCGAGGTGAGCGGGCGCATCACCCAGCTCAATTTCCGGGACGGCGAGCGCGTGCGGCGCGGGCAGGTGCTGGTGCAGTTCGACGACCAGTTGCCGCGTGCCCAGGTCCAGCAGGGCCAGGCCGAACTGTCGATTGCCCGGGCCAACCACAAGCGCAACCAGGAGCTCGTGGCCCAGGGCTTCATCAGCCAGCGGTCCGTGGACGAAAGCGCCGCGAACCTGGAGGTGGCCCAGGCCAAGCTCTCCCTGGCGCAGGCCACGGCCTCGCGCCTGAAGATCGTGGCGCCGTTCGACGGCATTGCGGGCATCCGGGGCGTGAACGTGGGCGACTACCTCAAGGATGGCGCCGACATCGTCAACGTGGAAGATCTGGATGCCGTGTACGTGGACTTCCGCCTGCCCGAGCGCCTGCAAGGCAAGATCCGCACGGGCCAGACCGCCCAGGTGGCGTTCGACGCGCTGCCGGGCGTGCGCTATGCCGCCGTGGTGCAGGCCATCAACCCCCAGATCGATGCCGACGGCCGTGCCGTGGCGGTGCGCGGATGCATCGACAACCGCCGCCTGCAGCTGCGCCCTGGCATGTTTGCCCGGGTGACGGCGGTGTTTTCGGAGCGCGCCGACGCCCGGGTCATCCCGGAAGAGGCTGTCGTGCCGGACGGCACCAGCCCCTACGTGCTCAGGATCGTCGAGGGCAAGGAGCCCGGCAGCCGGGTCACGCGGCGCACGCCGGTCAAGCTGGGCGTGCGCACGCCGGGGTTTGTGGAAGTGGTGGACGGCCTTGCCACGGGTGACCTGGTGGTGACCGCAGGGCAGCAGCGCATCCAGAAGGACGGCACCGTGGTGCGCGTGGTGGAACTGGGCAAGCCGGCCACCGGCGCGGCGCAGCCCGCTTCGGCGGCGCCCGCGGCGCTGGCCGATGCCCCGGCACCGGGCGCGGCCGGCTCCGTGCCTGTGGCCGCGGCGCCTTCGCCGGCCCTGGTGGCCCCGCTGCCCGGGGCCAGCCCCTGCCAGCTTGCGGGCGCATCCGGCAAGGCGGTGCCATCCGGCCCGCGCCCCGCGCGCGATCGATGAAGCACCAGGACTGCCATGCAACTCGCTGAAATATCGATACGCCGGCCGGTCTTTGCGACCGTGCTGTCCCTGCTGGTGCTGCTGATCGGCGCCGTGAGCTTCACGCGCCTGTCGGTGCGCGAGTACCCCAAGATCGACGAGCCCGTGGTGACGGTGAGCGTGCGCTATGCGGGCGCCTCGGCGGAGGTGATCGAGTCGCAGGTCACCAAGCCGCTGGAGGATTCCATCGCCGGCATCGACGCGGTGGATGTGATCACCTCCATCAGCCGCCCCGAGCAGAGCCAGATCAGCGTGCGCTTCCGCCTGGAGAAGGACGCGGACAACGCGGCCGCCGAAGTGCGCGACCGCACGGCCCGTGTGCGCAACCGCCTGCCCGACGCGGTGGACGAGCCCGTGATCGCCAAGGTGGAGGCCGACGCCTCGCCCGTGATGTGGCTGGCCTTCAGCAGCGACACCCGCACGCCGCTGGAGATCAACGACCTCGTCAACCGCATCGTCAAGCCGCGCCTGCAGACGGTGACCGGCGTGGCCGACGTGCCCATCTATGGCGAGCGCAAGTACGCGATGCGGGTGTGGCTGGACCCCGAGCGCATGGCCGGCTACCGCCTGACCACGCAGGACGTGGAAGACGCCATCCGGCGCAACAACCTGGAGCTGCCCGCGGGGCGCATCGAGTCGCAGCAGCGCGAGTTCAGCGTGACATCGCAGACCGACCTGGCCACGCCCGGGCAGTTCGCCGAGGTGGTGATCCGCACCGTCAACGGCTTTCCGGTGCGCATCCGCGACGTGGCGCGCGTGGAGGAGGGTGCGGCCAGCGACCGCAGCCGCGTGCGCCTGAACGGGCGCGAGGCCATCTCGGTCGGCGTGATCCGGCAGGCCACGGCCAACCCGCTGGAGCTGTCGCAGGGCGTGCGCGCGATGATGCCCGTGCTCAAGGACGACCTGCCCTCGGACATCGTGATCGACGTGGCCAACGACAACTCGCTGTTCATCGACCGGTCCATCAAGAGCGTGTACTCCACCATCGCCGAAGCCGTGGTGCTCGTGGCGCTGGTGATCTTCGTGTTCCTGCGCACGCTGCGCGCGTCCATCATCCCCATCATCACCATCCCGGTGAGCCTGGTGGGCAGCTTCGCGCTCATGTCGCTGGCGGGCTTTTCCATTAACACGCTCACGCTGCTGGCGCTGGTGCTGGCCATCGGCCTGGTGGTGGACGACGCCATCGTGATGCTGGAGAACATCTACCGGCACATCGAGGAAGGCCTGGACCCGTTCTCCGCCGCCATCAAGGGCGCGCGCGAGATCGGCTTTGCCATCGTGGCCATGACGCTCACGCTGGTGGCCGTGTATGCGCCGCTGGCCTTCACGCCCGGCCGCACCGGGCGCCTGTTCGTGGAGTTTGCGCTGGCGCTGGCCGGCGCGGTGGTGGTGTCGGGCTTCGTGGCGCTCACGCTGTCGCCCATGATGTGTTCGCTCCTGCTCAAGCACAACCCCAAGCCCAACTGGTTCGACCGCTCCATGGAGCGCTGGCTCACGGCACTGTCGGACGCCTACGGCCGCCTGCTGCGCTGGATCGTGACGGCGCGCTGGGGCGGTCAGGGCGCGGGGCGCGGCGGCATTCGTGGCGCGGTCTTCCAGGCGCGCTGGATCGTGATCGCGGTCATGGCGGTCAGCGGCGCCGCGCTGGTGGTGGTGTACCCGAGCATGCGGCAGGAGCTCTCGCCGCTGGAAGACCGGGGCACGGTGCTCGTCAACGTCACCGCCCCCGACGGCGCCACGCTGGACTACACCAACCGCTACGCGCTGGAGCTGGAGAAGGTCGGCCGCGAGTACCCCGAGTTCGACCGCATCTTCGCCAACATCGGCAACCCCACCGTGGCGCAGGGCAGCGTGATCTACCGCACGGTGGACTGGGAAAACCGCAAGCGCACCACGCTGGAGCTTGCGCGCGAGCTCCAGCCCAAGGTGGGCAACCTGCCGGGCGTCAGCTCGTTCCTCATCACCCCGCCGTCGCTGGGCCAGGGGTTCCGGGCGCGCCCGCTCACCTATGTGATCCAGACCTCGGACAGCTACGAGAACCTCAACCAGGTGACCACCGCGTTCATGGCCGAGATCGCCCGGAACCCCGGCATCATCGGGCCCGACATCGACCTGCGCCTGAACAAGCCCGAGCTGCGCATCGAGGTGAACCGCGAGCGCGCGGCCGACCTGGGCGTGAGCGTGGACGTGGTGGCCAAGGCCATCGAGACCATGCTGGGCGGGCGCACGGTGACGCGCTACAAGCGCGATGCCGAGCAGTACGACGTGATCGTGCAGACGGCGGCCCGGGGCCGCACCACGCCCGAGAACATCGACACCATCTACGTGCGGGGACGCAACGATTCGATGATCCCGCTGTCCAGCCTGGTCAAGGTGCGCGAGAGCGTGAGCCCGCGCGAGCTCAACCACTTCGGGCAGCGCCGCTCGGCCACCATCACGGCCAACCTGTCGCCCGACTACTCGCTGGGCGAGGCGCTCAAGTTCATGGATGACACCGCCGCCAAGGTCATCCGGCCGGGCTACACCACGGATCTGAACGGCACGTCGCGCGAGTTCAAGAGCTCACAGGGCGCTTTGGGCATCGTGTTCGTGCTGGCGCTGGTGTTCATCTTCCTGGTGCTGGCGGCGCAGTTCGAGAGCTTCATCGACCCGCTGGTGATCATGGTCTCGGTGCCGCTGTCGATGATCGGGGCACTGCTGGCCCTCAAGTGGAGCGGGGGGTCGCTCAACGTGTATTCGCAGATCGGGCTGATCACGCTCGTGGGGCTGATCACCAAGCACGGGATCCTGATCGTCGAGTTCACCAACCAGCTGCGCGAGCAGGGCATGGAGATGGTGGACGCGCTGGTCAAGGCCTCGGCGCAGCGCCTGCGCCCCATCCTGATGACCACGGGCGCGATGGTGCTCGGCGCCATCCCGCTGGCGCTGGCCTCGGGCGCGGGGGCCGAGACGCGCACGCAGATCGGCTGGGTGATCGTGGGCGGCATGTCGCTGGGCACATTGCTCACCATCTTCGTGGTGCCCACCATGTACACGCTGTTCGCGCGCCGGGCCGTGCCGGGCGCGAACACGGCGGTGGCGGCCGAGGAGCCCGCGCATCCGCTGCACCCGCATGACTACGTGGCCAAGTAGCGCCCCTCCCGGTCCGGGGCGCCGGGCGCGTGCATGAGGAACGGATGAAAGGAAAGCCCCCTCGGGGCTTCTTTTCGTTCAGGGCGCCGGGGCGTGGTCAGGCCGGCCCCGCGCTCGCCTGCAACGCATCCAGCACCTCCTGCAGGGCCTGCGGCCGCACGAGGCGCGCCACTTCCTGCCCGTTCTTCAGGAACACCAGCGTCGGCCACAGCTTGACCCCAAAAGTGCGGCCCAGGCGCTGGCCGGGGCCGTCTTCCACCTTGATGTGCGCCACGTCCGCGCGGCCCTTGAGCGCCTGCTCGATGAGGGGCTGGGCCCGCTGGCAGTGGCCGCACCAGGGCGTGCCGAACTCGACGACGGCCGCGCCCGGCAGGCGGTCCACATCGTCGCGGGAGGGGGGCGTGGCAAGGTGCTGGGCGGCGTAGGTCATGGGCAGAGTCCACGGAGGGAAATAAAAATAAATGGAAGGCAGTGGGTTCCAGATTAGCGGGACAGGGGTGGACGGGTACCGGCCCGGTACCCGTGGCCGTGTCAGATCACGCCGTCAAAAAGCATCACATCCACCGTGTCGCCCACCGCCACATTGCCTTGGCCGTGGTGCAACACGATGAGCCCGTTGGCCTGCACCATGGAGCTGAGCACGCCCGAGCCCTGGTTGCCCGTGGTGCGCACCTGCAGCGTGCCGTCGGCGGCGGTGGTGACGGTGCCGCGCTGGTACTCGGTGCGGCCAGGTTTCTTGCGCAGGGCTTCGGTGCTGGTGGCGCGCACCAGGGGCGGGGCGGTGTGTGTGCTGCCCATCATGCGCAGCAGGGCGGGGCGCACGAAGGCCAGAAACGTCACCATCACGGCCACCGGGTTGCCGGGCAAGCCGAACAGCACCGCGCCGTTGTGGGATTGTTTGCTATTATTTGGGTAGCTATTGGCGCTTGCTGGATCAGCGCCAGAGGCTGTTTTTTCCTCAAATTCCGTGGCGGCGATGCTCCCTGCGGCCATGGGGCGGCCGGGCCGCATGGCGATGCGCCAGAAGGCCACGTCGCCCAGCTTTTTCATCATGGTGCGCGTGTGGTCGGCCTCGCCCACGCTCACACCGCCGCTGGTGATGATGGCGTCGGCGCGCTGTGCCGCGTTGCGAAAGGCCGCCTCCAGCAGCGCGGGCTCGTCGCGCACCACGCCCAGGTCGATCACCTCCACGCCCAGGCGGGTGAGCAGGCCGAAGACGGTGTAGCGGTTGCTGTCGTACACCGCGCCTTCGCGTGGGGCTTCGCCCAGGCTCAGGATCTCGTCGCCGGTCGAGAAATACGCCACGCGCAGGCGGCGGAACACCGTCACCGTGGGCAGGCCCAGGCTGGCCACCAGGCCCAGCGCGGCGGGTGCCAGCAGCGTGCCCTGGGCCAGCGCAACGCCGCCTTCCAGGAGGTCTTCGCCCTTGAAGCGGCGGTTGTCGCCGGTCTTGAGCACGTCGGCCGCGATGGTGATGTGGCCATCATCGGCTGCGGCCGTGGTGAACTCCTGCGGCACCACGGTGTCCAGGCCCGGGGGCATGATGGCGCCGGTCATGATCTTCACGCAATCGCCCGCCGCCACGGTGCCCACCCAGGCCTTGCCCGCCAGCGCCGTGCCCACCACCCGCAGCGTGAGGGGCTGCCCTGGGGTGAGCTGTGCGCCGGCGAACGCATAACCGTCCATCGCCGAGTTGTCGTGCGGGGGCACGCTGAGGGGCGAGACGACGTCCCGCGCCAGCACGCGGCCCAGGGCGTCGAAGAGGGGGAGCTCTTCGGTGGCGGTCACGGGCTCGACCAGCCGCTGCAGAAACGCGTTCACGTCGGCGGCGCTCAGGGCCTGCGGGTCGTAGCCTTGCAGTTCGGCGGCAATCTGGGCAATGGTTTTCATGGGTCTCAGTAGCTTTCAATCAGTCGTGCAGCACGCGCACCATGTGCAGCTTGTCGAAGCCCACGCCGTCCACCACGATGGCGTGGGGCAGCAGGCCCCAGGCGCGGAACCCGGCCTGCTCGTACAGGCGCACGACGTGCGTGTTGGAGGCGGTGACGGTCAGCACCAGCTGGGTCAGCCCGGGCACGCGGCTGGCGGCCTCCACACAGGCGGCCACCAGTTGCTGGCCGATGCCCTGGCGCTGCGCACGGGGTGCCACCATCATGCCCACCACCACGGCGCAGTGGCGCTGCTTGGCGCGCTGCTCGCGTTCACAGCCCAGGCAGCCGAGCAGCTGGCCCGTGGCATCGAAGGCCCCCAGGAAGAACTGGCCGGATTCCAGGGGGCCAAAGCGCGCCACGTACTCGCTGGCATCGCGGCCCACCGAGGATTCGTAGTCGGAGGTGAACGCATCCGGCGCCGTGCGCAGCGCCTCGTCGCGCAGGGCCTTGTAGGCCACGGCATCCGCGGCGGCCAAGGGGCGGATCTGTACGGAGCTGGTGGCCGGAAACGGGCGCGTGTTCATGGCGGTTGGGGGGCGCGTCAAGCCTGTGAGGCCTGTGGGGCCTGCGGTGTGCTGGTGCTCTCCAGCGCGTGCAGCTCGGCCAGCGTATTGGCGTTGAAGAAGGCCTTGGGGTCATCGCCCGGCTGGTCGAAGGGCACGATGGCGCAGTGGTGCTGGCCCGTCCAGGCGTCGATCTTGCGGCCGCCGGCCTGGGTGAAGGCGACCAGGCTTTCGAGCAGGTCCACGCGCAGCAGGCAGAACACCGGCTGGGTGCGCACGCTGGTGCGGCCCGTGCCATCGTCTTCGGGCGCTGCGGCCATGGCGATGTCGGCGTCCTGGGCGTCTGCCGCGGCCGCCAGGCGCTGGGCCAGGTCCAGCGGGAACAGCGGGGTGTCGCAGGGCACCGTCAGCAGCCAGGGTGTTTCGCAACGCTCCAGCCCCGTCAGAAAGCCCGCCAGCGGGCCGGCATAGTCGGCCAGCACATCGGGCCACACGGGGGCGCCAAACGCCTCGTAGGCCGCGAGGTTGCGGTTGGCATTGACCATGGTGGCGCCGGTCTGCATCTGCAGCCGCATCAGCGTGTGCAGCGCCAGCGGCAGGCCGCGAAAGTTCTGCAGGCCTTTGTCGACGCCGCCCATGCGGCTGCCGCGTCCGCCTGCGAGCACGAGGCCGGTGATGTCTTGGGTTTCGATCATGGGGGTGGGCGATGGGTGAAAAGCAGGGTGCTACAGCGGCTGCCGGGCACGCAGCGCGGTCAGTTGCAGGCACGAAAGGACGGCCGTGCAGGCCAGCAGGCCCAGGGACACGGGTTGCGCGAACGCCCCGTGCCCCAGCGCAAAGAACAGGCCGTGGATCGCCACGGTCAAGGCTCCCAGGCAGGGCATGAGCTTGTAGAAGGCCAGGGCCGAACGGCCGTCGCCCCGGGCGACCTGCGCCTGGGCATACAGCACCAGCGCAATGATGGGCAGGTTGAGCAGCAGGTTGACCTGGTTGCCGCCGGGAATGTGGAACAGCTCCCACTCATGCCAGTACGCGGCGTCGATCTGGTGCGTGACCAGGACGGTGGCATTGGCCAGGAACAGTGCGCGGTGCGTGGATTGAAGGAGCATGGGGTGGGTGTGGGCAAGAGGTGAAGGCCGCAGCCACCCATGGTGCCTGAAAACCGTCGGCGCCCGGACCATGGCGCGGGGCGGGGGCTCCGCAGGGCCGAGATGCACGGGGCCGGTCTCACCGCTAGCCGCCGATATAGCTCATCTCCACCCGCCGCGCGCCACCCTGTGTGGTGTCCGCCGGCAGGCTGCTGCGCAGCTCCGAATAGCGGTCGCCGCGCTGTTGCCAGATGGGGGCGATGGCCGACGCGATCGCTTCGTCGCTGGCGCCGCCGCGCAGCAGGGTGCGCAGGTCGTAGCCCTCCGAGGCAAACAGGCACAGGTAGAGCTTGCCTTCGGTGGACAGGCGCGCGCGGTTGCAGTCGTGGCAGAAGGCCTGGGTCACGCTGCTGATCACACCCACCTCGCCCAGGGCGGGGTCGTACTGGCCTTGTGCGTTGGTGTAGCCCCAGCGCTCGGCGGTCTCGCCGGGGCTGCTGGGGTCGAGCTGCACCAGCGGCAGCTCGGCGCGCAGGCGTTCGATCAGCTCGGCCGAGGGCAGCACCTCGTCCATGCGCCAGCCGTTGGTGGCGCCCACGTCCATGTACTCGATGAAACGCAGCGTGGTGCCCGTGCCGCGAAAGTGGCGCGCCATGGGCAAGATTTCATGGTCGTTGGTGCCGCGCTTGACCACCATGTTGACCTTGATGTGCGACAGGCCCGCCGCGTGCGCGGCTTCGATGCCCGCCAGCACGTCGGCCACCGGAAAGTCCACATCGTTCATGCGGCGAAAGATCGTGTCGTCCAGTCCGTCCAGGCTCACGGTCACGCGGTTCAGGCCCGCATCCTTCAAGGCCTGGGCCTTGCGCGCCAGCAGCGACCCGTTGGTGGTGAGGGTGAGGTCGGGCGCCAGGCCGTCCACCGTGCGCAGCTGGGCCAGCTGGGCCACCAGCGCTTCCAGGTTCTTGCGCAGCAGGGGCTCGCCGCCGGTCAGGCGGATCTTGCGCACGCCGTGCGCCAGGAACAGCCGCGCCAGCCGGGTGATCTCCTCGAAGCTCAGCAAGGCACCGTGCGGCAGGTAGGGGTAGTCCTTGTCGAACACTTCCTTGGGCATGCAGTAGTTGCAGCGGAAGTTGCAGCGGTCCGTCACGCTGATGCGCAGGTCGCGCAGCGGGCGGCCCCGGGTGTCGGTGAGTTGGCCCGTGGGGGCCACCGGGTGCGTGGGCACCCGCGCCGCCAGTGCGGCGATGCGTTGGTCCACCAGGGGAATCACACGTTCGGCCATGGGGTGATTTTGCCGCAAGGGGCCCCGCAGAGGGGCAAGCCCCTGCGCGCGGAGTTGATCGCGGTCAAGTTCTGCCCCGGCGGCGGCGTGGCCCGCCTTTGACATGGCGCAGGGCGCTCTGGATGTTGCATTGCAACAATACGGCATCCGATTTCAGGGGATTCCCATGCCAGTTCGTGAGTTCTTCGCCGACGCCCTGCCATGCCAGCGCCGCGTGGCGGTTCAATGGGTGGCGGCGGGCATCCTGCTGCCCACCTGGGGCCACAGTGCCCAGGCGCAGATAGGGCTGTCGGGGGCCATCAACTATGCGGGCTGGTTCCGCGCCCTGTCGCAGCGGATGGCCAAGGCCTATTGCCAGCAGTACCTGCAGGTGCTGCCGGGGGCGGCGGTGGATGCGATGGGGCTGGCGCGCAAGATGGTGCAGTCGGGCAGCAGCGAACTGGCGCGGGGCCTGCAGTCGGGGCGCTGGCCGGCCGACGTGGGGCGCCAGCTGGAAGAAGTGCAAAAGCAGTTTGCCCTGCTCAACCAGTTGACCGCCGTGCCAGCCACCCAGACGGCGCTGGTGGTGGCGGCGTCCGACCAGGCCGACCGCACGCTGCTGGTTTCCCAGGCCGTGACCGAGTCGATCGAGAGGCTGGCGCAGGCCCCCAGCGCGCGGCTGGTGAACCTGGCGGGCCGCCAGCGCATGCTGTCGCAGCGCCTGGCCAAGAACTACTTTCTGCACGCGGCCAAGGTGGAGTCCAAGGTAGTGCAGGCGCAACTGGCCTCCGACGCCGCCGACTTCCGCCAGGCACTGCAGACGTTGAAGGCGGCGCCGGTGTCCACCCCCGCCATCCGCAACGAGCTGGAGCTGGCCGACTCGCAGTGGCTGTTCTTTGAATCGGCCCTGCGCCGCCCGGCCGATGACGTGGGGCTCAACGCCGTGGCCACCACCAGCGAGCGCCTGCTGGGCGTGATGGACAAGCTCACCAACCTGTACGAGGCAGCCCTGCGCGAGGTGCTGGGCTGAGCGTCCGGGGGCAATCCGGCCATCCGGCCCCCCATCAGCCGCTGCAGGCCGCGTGCTGCGTGAAGTCCGCCAGGCGGCAATCGCGCCCCACCAGCACCAGCCGGGTGTCCAGCGCGTCGAAGAATCCCGGGGGTGGTGGCAGGGGCAGGCGCTGCACGCGTTTGTGCGCGTCGATGCGCACCGCCGCCAGCTCATAGTCGCGCGCCAGGGCCATCCACAGGCCGTGGGCCCCGGCGGACTGGCGTGCCCCGGTCATGAGGCTGCGGCCCGAGTCCAGCCACCAGCGGTAGATGGCGGAGGCAATGCCCATGCGGCGGTAGCCGTCCACCACCTTGGTGTGGGGCGCGCGCAGGTGGCGGTCGGTGCGGCGGTCCACCTCGACCAGCCGGTTGAACACGGTGTAGGCCACGATGCGGTTGCGCTGCGGGTCGATGGCGTAGACAAAATACTCGCCGTCGGCTTCGCGCAGGCGCAACTCCAGCCCGTGCAGGCGCAGGGGCAGCGCGCGCATCGCCTCGCGGGTGCGGTGGTTGGTGCGGATGCGTTCGTGCAGTGCGTCGAACTCGCGCTGGATGTCGCGGCCCGACAGGTCCACGTCGATGCGCAGTTCGGTCAGCAGGTGGCCCAGCGCACCCAGCCAGCCCCGCCCGGCCGGGGCACAGGGGGCGATGCGGGGCGCGAGGTGCAAGGCGCAGGCCCCGGGCATCATGGCGTGTGCCCCGGGCCATCGGTCCAGCAGCCGCTCAGCAGGCGCGCGGGCTGCTCACGGGCGCACACCCGGGCGCTGTGGGGCCAGTCGGGCAGTGGCACCACCAGGCCGGCGTACACGCCATAGGCTTCACCCGCCGCGATGGTTTCCCCCGCCGACAGGCTTTCGCCCGCGCGGATGGCCCCTCCTGCGTGGATGCGCCCGCCCGCGCGGACGCCCGAGCCCACCTGCAGGTGGCCGCGGCAGTCCACGTCGCCCGCCACCTGCAGGCCGTGCGTGGCCTGCACGGCCGCGTCGCCGTGCAGGTGGCCGCCCACCTTGATGCCTCCGCCGCCGTCCAGGGCGCCTGCCACGCGCAGGTCCTGGCCCACGGTGCAGTGGCCGCCGATGTGGGCCGAGGCGCCAGCGTCCAGCTCGCCGCCCACGCGCAGGCCGCCTGTGCACTGCAGCCGCTGCGCCACCACCAGGGAGCCGCCCACGCGCGCATCGCCGTGCAGCCGCACGCTGCCCTCACAGCGCAGCGCGCCCGCGACGCGCAGGTCTTCTCCCACCCGCAGCGCACCGCCCACCCGCAGGCCGCCCAGCACGCTGAGGCTGCGGCCGGTGCGCAGCACACCGTCCACGTCGGCGCTGCCCTGGCACCGAACGCTGCCGGCGAACACCAGCGCGTCGGCCTCCAGATGGTCCACCTCCAGCACGTCGTTGGTGGGGCCGAACTGGTCGAGCATCCAGCAGGCGTCCTCCACCCGGCCTTCGCGCACCAGGTCGTCCAGCAGGGCCTGGTAGTTGCTGGCGCCCTCCTGGCGGCGCAGGTACCAGCGGTAGCCGTCGGCGCAGGGCCGTTTGGCGCGGATGAAGTGGCGGGTGATGTCGGTGGCGGCCGTCAGGCCGGCAGCGGCTCCGTCGGCGGGGTCGTGGCGCGCGGGGGGGCACGGGGCGAGCGATATCTCGCCGGAAGGGAACGGGGGCATCAACACTCCTCAAGGCTGCCCCGGGCCGTGGCCTGGGCGCAAGCAAGCGCCTGGGGGATGGGCCCGGCGACAGGAGGTGCGCGAAAGAACGTGGGGGAGAGGGTGTCGCCGGGCTCAGGAGTCTGCAGCAAGCGTGCAGACCCGGCGGTCGCCGGCCTGGAGGGTGGCTTGCGAGCGCGCGGCACGGCGCAGCGGCGCGGTGCCGCTGGGGGTCGTGACGGGAGAGGCGCTTGCAAACATGGATGGGCGGCACTATAGGCAGCTGCCCTGCAACCGTCAATCAATCCGCACCTCCCTGGTGCGGCTTGTGCCTGCGCGGGGCGGCCTCCGGCGGCCTTGCAGGTGGCGGGCGCCCGGGCGCGATCCCTTGCGAGACCGCCAGCAGGTGCCTACACGCAGCGCCCGCCGTCCACCTCGATGCACACGCCGCTGACGAAGGACGCCTCGTCGCTCGCCAGGTACAGCGCGGCGTTGGCCACGTCCAGCGCGGTGGAGAAGCGGCCCAGCGGAATGGTGGCCAGGAACTTGGCGCGGCGCGCCTCGTCCACCGGGCCGCCCGCGAACTCGGCGGCCAGGCCGGTGTCGGGGTTGAACACGGGGTTGATGCAGTTCACGCGGATGTTGTCGGGGCCCAGCTCGGCGGCCATGGACTTGCTGGTGATGATGACGGCGCCCTTGGAGCCGTTGTACCAGGTCAGGCCCGGGCGGGGGCGCAGGCCGGCGGTGGAGGCGATGTTGATGATGCTGCCGCCACCGGCCTTGCGCAATGCGGGCACGGCGTGGATGGCCGACAGGTAGATGCTCTTCATGTTGATGGCATAGACCTTGTCGAACTCGTCCTCGCTCACTTCGAGCATGGGGCGGTTGCGGTGCGTCCAGCCCGCGTTGTTCACCACCACGTCCAGGCGGCCGTACAGGCGCACGGCCTCGTCCACCATGGCCTTCACTTCGGCGGACTTCGTCACGTCGGCCTTGAAGAAAGCGGCCGTGCCGCCTGCCGCCGTGATCTCGGCCACCACGCGCTGGCCTCCTGCCTCGTTGATGTCATTGACGATGACCTTGCCGCCCTCCGCGGCCAGGCGCTTGGCGATGCCTTCGCCAATGCCGTTGCCGGCGCCGGTGACGATGATGGATTTGTTCTGCACACGCATGGGTGTCTCCGATGGGTTGTGGTGAGATATATCAAAATTGATAGCTGCCAGCGCTTATTCAACCAGCGCTAGAGCCCGATGGGGCTGAAACTTCAGTGGCAGGGGCCGTCGGGGCGGCCGGGGCGGGTGCCTTGGATTCCCGGCCATGGAACTGGGGGAAAAATTCCTTCACGCCGCTGCCGTTGAAGTCCCACCCCGTGCACTGGCCCAGGTGGCGCGGCGGCTCGTCGGGGTGGCTGGCGGCAAACACCGCAGGCACCGACTGGAAGGCCGCCGTGGCCAGGTTGAACAGCAGTTCGCGCAGGTGTGTGCAGCTTTCCACGCCGCCCAGGTGCTTCTGAATGGCCTGGCGCCAGCCGCGCGCCATGCTGCAGCCCACCATGCGCTGCAGCGCCGCCTGGGCCTCGGTGCAGCCTTTGAGCGGGTGCGAGTCCATGGACACGTCCACCGCCTGCACCACCAGCTGGCGGTTCACGGTCACGCGCAGCCACATGTGGTGGATGGCCTCACCCGCCAGGCGCGTGCGCGTCGGGTCGCGGTGCGAGGGGGCGTCGTAGGCCTTGCTGTCGTGCAGCTCGCCCTCGATGTCCCACAGGCCATCGTCGCGTTCAAAGCCCTGGTAGTTCACCCGGCGGACATGCTTCAGGGTGCGGGGGGCGGGGGGGCTCAGGGGCATGGAGGAAGAAAAATCGTCGTACAGAAGCAGCCGAGGTTAGCGGGGCCTGCCCGTGCCGTCGTGCGCGGGCGGGACACTGAGAACGTGTTCACGATCTCGCAGGGGATCGCGTTGGAGCGCAATCGGGATGAGTGGATGCTTCGGATGCGCCGCATGGGCTCATGCCCATGCAAGCAGCCGAGGCGCCCAATCGCCCGATTTCGCTCCAACCCTTCGGGCAGTGGTCTTTGCGGGCGGTCTGCGGCGTTGCGGCGCTTGCCAATAGCCGAGCTATTGGCTGCCCACCGCGCCTTGCATCCCATCCCGCAAAAACCACTGCGCGACCCCTGGGAGATCGTGAACACGTTCTAAGGCCTTCAACCGTACTTGATGGCGACGGTCTTCAAGGTGGTGAAGCCGTACAGCGCCTCAAAGCCCTTTTCGCGCCCGTAGCCGCTGGATTTGACGCCGCCAAACGGCAGCTCCACACCGCCCGCAGCGCCGTAGTTGTTGATGAACACCTGCCCGCTGTGCACGCGCTTGGCCATGCGGAACTGGCGCGCACCGTCGCGCGTCCAGATCCCGGCCACCAGGCCGAACTGCGTGGCGTTGGCGAGTTCCACCGCATGGTCCTCGTCCTGGAAGGCCATGGCCGACAGCACGGGGCCGAAGACTTCTTCCTGCGCCAGGCGGTGCTGCACAGGCACATCGCGCAGCAGCGTGGGGGCCTGGTAGTAGCCGGTCTCGGGGGCTTCGTCCACCACCACGCCCTGGGCCACCATGGGGATGCCGGCCACCTGCGCGTCGGACAGGAAGTCCCACACGCGCTGCTGCTGCGTCTGGCGGATCAGCGGGCCCACGTCCAGGTCCATGGCGGCAGGGCCCACGCGCAGCTTTTCAAACGCCTTGCCCAGGCGTTCGAGCAGGGGCTCATAGATCAGCGAGTCGATCAGCACGCGCGAGCCCGCCGAGCAGGTCTGCCCGGCGTTCTGCACGATGGCGTTGATGACCACGGGAATGGCGGCGTCCAGGTCGGCATCGGCAAAGATGATCTGCGGGCTCTTGCCGCCCAGCTCCAGCGTGACGGGGCAGTGGCGCTCTGCGGCCACCTGCTGGATCAGCGTGCCGATCTTGGGGCTGCCGGTGAAGCTGATGTGGTCGATGCCGGGGTGGCGCGCCAGCGCGTCGCCCACCTCGTGGCCGTAGCCGGTGACGATGTTCAGCGCGCCGGAGGGGAAGCCCACCTCGGCCGCCAGCTGCGCCACGCGGATCAGCGACAGGCAGGCGTCCTCGGCGGGCTTGACCACGCAGACGTTGCCCGCCGCCAGGGCGCCGCCCACGCTGCGGCCGAAGATCTGCATGGGGTAGTTCCAGGGGATGACGTGGCCCGTCACGCCGTGGGGTTCGCGCCAAGTCAGCACGCTGTAGCCGTCGGGGTAGGGAATTGTCTCGCCGTGGAACTTGTCGCACGCACCGGCGTAGAACTCGAAGTAGCGCGCCAGCGCAATGGCGTCGGCGCGTGCCTGCTTGGTGGGCTTGCCGCAGTCGCGCTGCTCCAGGGCCGTGAGTTCGTCGGCATGCTCCAGGATCTTGGCCGAGAGCTTTTGCAGCAGGCGGCCGCGCTCCACGGGCGCCATCTTCTGCCACACCGCGTGGTAGCACTGGCGCGCCGCATGCACCGCCGCATCGATGTCGTCGGCGTTGCTGCGCTGGATTTCGTCGAAGGTCTGGCCGTCGGACGGGTCGATCACGGGGATCGTGCGGCCCGAGGCGGACGGAACCGAGGCGTTGGCGATGTAGTTCAGTTGCATGGCCGTCATTTTGCCCGGAAATGGAATGTGTGCTTACTATTTGTATGAAAAATGGCTATGGCGCTTGATGGTAAAGCGCTGGTTGCTATATATTTAATAGTAATTCAATAGCAGGTGGCCCGCAGCGCCGCCAGGTCCAAGATCTCCACCTCGCCACGCTGCACGCGCACCAGGTGGCGCGACTCCAGGTCCTTGAGGATCTGGTTGGTGGTCTGGCGCGAGATGGCCAGCATCAGCGACAGCTGCTCCTGCGAGATGCCGATCACGCGGCGCGACTGGCCCTCGGCCGTCCACTGGCCGTAGCCCTCGGCCATCATCACCAGGCGGCGTGCCAGGCGCTGCGGGGCGGGCAGCAGCGCCAGTTCCTCCATGGCCACGAAGGCGGTGCGCAGCTTGTCGGTGAGCAGCAGGGCCAGCGCATGCCAGTGTTGCGGGTGGGCCTGCAGCCAGGCCTGCAGCCGTTCGTGCGGCACCTGCAGCAGCGTGCTGGCCTCGGCGGCATGGGCGTCGTGGGTGCGCGCCGAGCCGTCGAACACCGAGATCTCGCCAAACCAGTGCGGCGGCTCCAGCCGCGTGAGCAGCGCAGCGCGCGCCTCGTGCGCCCGCCCGCCCGTGCCCGAGATGCTGATGGCCCCGCGCACCACCGCGTACAGCCCGCAGGGCGCGTCGCCGCGCAGGAACAGCACCTCGCCCGGCTGCAACTGGCGCAGGTGGGCCATGGCGATCAGCGGCTGGGCAAAGTCCGGCGGCAGGTGGGCAAACCAGCGGCCGGACTGGAGAACGGGCAGGTAGGCGGCGGGGTGGGTCATGCGGGGAGGGCGGGGCGCGCGCGGGGCGGAAGGAAGGGGCTGGAGGGGAAGTGCTGAAGGGAAGGGGGCTTTTTGTCGTGTGTACGACAGACGTTGCGGCCCCTGCGGGGCGACCATTGATCCTGCTCAAAACAATACCAGGAGACACCCATGAAAACCCTGATCGACCACCTGGCCCAGTACGCCGACTACCACCGCGACCCGCGCAACATCCACACCCACTTCGTGGGCGTGCCGATGATCATGTTCGCGGTGGTGGTGCTGCTCTCGCGCCCCGCGTGGGCGGTGGGCGGCCTGCCCCTGACCCCGGCGCTGTTCTGCGCGCTGGCCAGCAGCGTCTTCTACCTGCGGCTCGACCTGCGTTTTGGCCTGGCCATGGCGGCGCTGCTGGCCGCGATGCTGGTGGTGGCGCAGTGGGTGGCGCTGCAGTCCATGGCCGTGTGGCTGGCCACGGGCGTCGGCCTGTTCGCCGTGGGCTGGGTGATCCAGTTCGTGGGCCACCATTACGAAGGCCGCAAGCCCGCGTTCGTGGACGACCTCGTGGGCCTGATCGTGGGCCCGCTGTTCGTGGTGGCCGAGTGGGCCTTCGCGCTGGGCCTGCGCAAGGAAGTGCAGGCCGCCATCGAACTGCGCAGCGGACCGGTGCGCCTGCGCACGGGCCAGGCGGCGGCCTAGGGGCACGCCGCTTTTTCCGCCCGCCTCGCTGTCCCTTTTTCCTTCTCTTTCTCTCTCTCCTTGTCGTCCGGTCGCGGCACTCCGCCCACGGCGCCCTTGTGGCGCCGTGGGCATCGCCGTTTCCACCCGCTTTGAACGGAGCACGGCCCTCTGCGGGCCGTGTGTGCACATGAGCTTTGTTTCCATCCTTCCCACCCTGCTGTTCATTGCGCTCGGGCTGGTCATGTTCGGTCTGGGCCTGTCGCTCACGGTGGGCGACTTCAGGCGCCTGCTGCAGCATCCGCGCGCGGTGCTGCTGGCCCTGGTGCTGCAGGTGCTGGTGCTGCCGGCGGCGTGCTACGCCCTCATCGTGCTGCTGGGCGTGGCCCCCGTCTACGCGGTGGGGCTGATGCTGCTGGCGGCATCGCCCGGCGGCGTGTCGGCCAACCTGTTCAGCCATCTGTTCGGCGGCAACGTGGCGATGAACATCTCGCTCACCGCCATCAACACCGTGCTGTCCATCGCGAGCCTGCCGCTCATCACCAACTGGGCCATCGACACCTTTGCCCGCACGGGCCAGGTGGTGCCGCTGCAGTTCGGCAAGGTGGTGGAGGTGATCGTCATCGTGCTGGTGCCCGTGGTGCTGGGCATGGCGGTGCACCGGCGCGCGCCGGCGTTCAGCGCACGCATGGAAAAGCCCATGAAGATCTTCAGCGCCGTGGTGCTGGCGGCGTTCGCGCTCATCGCCATCGCCAAGGAGTGGACGGCGCTCGTGGAGTCCTTTGCGGGCATCGGCCCGGCCGTGCTGCTGTTCAACGCCATCAGCCTCGCATCGGGCTACTACCTCGCACGCGCGGCGGGGCTGGACAAGTCCATGGCCACGGCGATCAGCTTCGAGATCGGCATCCACAATTCCACGCTCGCGATCTTCATCGCGCTGTCGGTGCTCGGCAACTTCCAGCTCGCGCTGCCCGCCGCCATCTACTCGGTCAGCATGTACCTCCTGGCCACGCTGTTCGGCATGCTGGTGCTGCGCCGCCCTGGCACGGCGGCCGCGGCCAAGGTGGCGTGAGCGCGATGCGGCCGCTGATGAAGAAGGCGCTGCTGGCCCTGGGGCTGCTGGCGGTGTTCGCGCTGGGCGCGCTGGCCTGGGCGCTGCAGCAGCACCCCTCGCTGCAGCCGTACGCGGATCTGCGCTGGAAGGTGCCCGCTGGCGGCGAGGCGCCGCCACCCGTCAAGGTGACCTTCCTGGGCGTTTCCACCGTGCTGCTGGACGATGGCGAGACGGCGCTGATGACGGACGGATTTTTCTCGCGCCCCGGCAAGCTGCAGACCTTCCTGGGCAAGGTGGAGCCCGACATGCAGGCCATCACGCAGGGCCTGCGGCGTGCCGGCCTGCCGGGCGAAACGGGCAGGCTGGCGGCGGTGATCCCCGTGCATTCGCACTACGACCACGCCATGGATGCGCCCGAGGTCGCGCGGCGCATGGGTGCGCTGCTGCTGGGCTCCGAGTCCACGGCCAACGTGGGGCGCGGCTGGGGCCTGGCCGAGGCGCAGATCCGCGTGGCGAAGCTGGGCGAGCCGCAGCGCTTTGGCCGCTTCACGGCGACGCTGTTCGCCAGCCGCCATGCGCCCACCGGCTTCACGGGGGGCGAGGTCACCGCCCCGCTGCACCCGCCGGTGCGTGCCAGCGACTACAAGGAGGGGCAAAGTTATGCCCTGCATGTGGAGCATGGCGGCAGGACGCTGCTCATCGTGGGCAGCGCGGGCTTCGAGCCTGGTGCGCTGCGCGGCGTGCAGGCCGACGTGGTGCTGCAGGGCATCGGCGCGCTGGGGCCCCGGCCCGAGAGCTACCGCGATGCGCTGTGGACCGAGGTGATCGCCGCCGTGGGCGCCCGGCGCGTCATTCCCATCCACTGGGACGACTTCTGGCAGCCTCCGGGCCGGCCCATGCAGCCCATGCCCCCGCCGCTCGATGCCTTCGATGTGTCCATGGCCTACCTGCGCGAGCGGGGCGCGCGCGACGGCGTGGATGTCCGCCTGCCGCTGGAGTGGCAGGCGATGGACGTGTGGGCCGGGCTGCCCGCGCGCCGTTGAGCGGTGAGGGGTGAGGGGTGAGGGGGCAGGGCGGCGGGCCCGGCGCGGCGTGGTGCTCAGACGGCTGGCAGGAGCCGGGGGCGGGTCTTGTACAGCAGCGCCGCCGTGGCCACCGCGCACAGCGCCACCAGCGCGCACAGGTGGGGCAGGGCGGCCGACAGCGGCGCGCCCAGCTGGTTGAGCCGCAGCGAGGCCTGCACGCCCGAGGTGCTGGGCAGCAGCCAGCGCAGCCACTGCAGCGGCTCGGGCAGGGCCTCCACGGGCCACGAGAAACCGGCCACGAACGCGATGGGCAGCGTGGTGAACAGCAGTACCTGCAGCGCGCGCTCGCGGTTGCCGAACCACAGCCCCAGCAGCGACCCCAGCGCGGCGATGGCGGGCACGTAGCAGGCCAGGAGCGCCAGCGCGCCCAGCGGGTTGCCGCCGCGCGGGTAGCCGTGCAGCACGAAGATCCAGCCAAAGTAGAACAGCCCGCTGGCCCAGCCCAGCGTGCTCAGCGCCAGCAGGCGGCCCAGCCAGGTGGTGGCGCTGGCGCGGTGCTCGCCGGCCTCCACCCAGGTGCCGGTGAGCAGGGCGGCGCCCATGAGCAGGGTCTGCTGCAGGATCAGCAGCGCCACGGCGGGCACCACGAAGCTGCCATAGCCCTCGATGGGATTGAAGAGCGCCACCATCTGCAGCTGCACCGGCGCGCGGCTGGCCGCGGCCTGCTGCGCGCTCTGGCCGCCGGCCTGCAGCTTGCGGATCTCGACCCCGGCGGACACCGTGCCCACCGCCTCGGCGAAGCCGTACTGCACGGCCTTGTTGAGCAGCGCATAGGCACCGTTGGCCTCGATGCTGACCACCGCGTTCTCGCCGCGCACCACGCTGCGCTTGAGGTTGGCGGGGATCAGCGCATAGCCTTCGATCTCGCCGCGCCACAGGGCCTCCTGCGCCTCGCGCTCGCTGCCCGTGACCAGGCGCACCTCGATGCGCGGGTCGGCGTCGGCAAAGCGCGTGATCTGGCGCGACAGGCTGCTGTGGTCCATGTCCACCACCGCCACGGGCACGCGGGTGAGCACCTCGTCGGCATAGAACCAGGGGTAGAAAAAACCGTAGAGCACGGGCGCGCCGATCAGCAGCAGCAGCACGCCCTTGTCGCGCGCCATGGTGGCCAGCGCCAGCAGCCAGGCGTGCAGCAGGCCCTGGGGGGCGGGGTTCGTGTGGACGTGCATGTCAGCGGCCTCCCCAGCTGGCGGGCTGGCCCGCGGCAAGGCTCAGCCCCATGGCGGCCACGAGCCAGAGCACGCCGGTGGCGATGAGCAGCGCCGCCATGGTGGACACGCTGGTGGCCAGCGGCGCGCCCATCTGCAACTGCTCGATCTGCAGCCGGATGTAGTGCGTGAATGGCATGGCCTCGGCCCAGGCGCGCGCGCTGGCGGGCATGCCCGCCAGGGGAAACGCCACGCCGCTGAACGCGAACGCCGGCGCCGCGAAGAACCCCGCGCCCGACAGCGCGGTGCGCAGCGAGCGCGTGAGGGCCGCCAGGGCCGCGCCCGCCGCCAACGACACGGCCATCAGCAGCGCCAGCGCGGCGGCCACCCAGGGCAGGCTGCCCGGCGGGTGCCAGCCCCGGCCCCAGGTGATGCCCGCCAGCGCCAGCAGGCCCACCAGCGTGAGCGTGGCCCAGGGCAGCACGAGCTTGCCCAGCAAGGCGCCTGCGACAGGGACGAAACGGCCTGTGCCCAGCCACTCGCCCAGGCTGCGGTCGCGCAGCTCGCGGCCCACCGTCCAGGCACCGGCCGTCATGGCCAGGATGTGCAGCAGCGCGGGGATCAGCGCCGCGCCCAGGAACTGCTCGTAGTTGCTCGACACGTTGAACAGCGCCACCAGCTGCGTGTGGATGGGCTCCATGCTCACGCGCACGGCTTGCGCGCTTTCGCCGCGCTTGTTGCGCGCGGCCATCTCGATGCCCGCCGACAGTGTGCCCACGGCGGCGCGCACGTCGCGCTGCAGCAGGCCCGAATGCGTGCCCATCTGCGCGTTGTGCAGCAGCGTGACCTGGGCGGCGCGGCCTTCCTTCACGGTGCGCGCGAAGTCGCGCGGGATGGTGACGACGGCATAGACCTCGAGGGCGCGCAGCGCGCGCTCCGCCTCGGCCGCGTTGGCGTGGTTCTGCGCGATGCGCACGCCCGGCGTGGCGTCGAGCATGCGCACCAGCTGGCGCGACAGGCTGGAGTGGTCCTCATCGACCACCCCCACGGGCAGGTGGCGCGGCAGGCCGGCCGAGAAAATCCACCACAGCAGCGCCACGGCCAGCAGCGGCACCCAGGTGACCATGGCCAGGTCCCAGGGGTCGGCCGCCAGGCGGCGGGCCTCGCGGCGAAAGCTGTTTACTATTGAATTCATAGCTGCTAGCGCTTATCTATCAAGCGCTGAAGGCAATTTTTACATCGATGATCCATTGCGCTTCACGGCCATCGCAGGGCGTGAAAGACGCGCGGCCCAGCCAGGGCAGCCGGACAAGGGCCGCCCCGCGGCGAGGGCTGCGTTCCCCTGCCCGCAACGCACAGCGTTGCGAGAGCCGGGGGGAAGCGCCGCAGGCGCTCAGGGGGTGTCGGTACATTTCACTGCACCAGCACCGTCATGCCGGGGCGCGCGCCCTCGATGGGCGCGGCGGGGCGGGCGCGCACCTCGAAGGTGCGGGCGTCGAAGCCCTGGCCCGCGCGCGTGGCGCGCCAGGTGGCGAAGTCGGGCAGGGCGCCGGTGTGGTAGACCTTGAACTTCACCGCCTTGTTGCCCAGGGCCGGCAGCGTGGCGTCGAACTCGCTGCCGATGGCAAAGCGCTGCAGGCGGTCCTCGCGCACGTTCAGCACCACCCACTGGTCCTTGAGGTCCACCACGGTGACCACGGCCACGCCCTGGGGAGAGAGTTCGCCGGTGCGGGCCAGCACCTTGGCCACTTCGCCCGCCACGGGGCTCTTGAGCTCGGTCTCGGCCTGGGCGGCCTCGACCTCGGCCACCACGCCCGCGACCTGGCGCGCCTGGGCGCTGGCGGCCGAGCGGTCTTCGGGGCGGGCGCCGGCGCGGGCCAGGTCGTACTGGGCCCTGGCGGCCAGCGCCTGGTCGCGCGATGCCTTGAAGTTGGCCTCGGCCTCGTCACGCTTTTGCGCGGCCACCAGGCCCTCGCGGGCCAGGCCGTCCACGCGCTTGAAGGAGGACTCGGCCAGGTCGGCGGCGGCCACGGCGCGCTGCCAGTTCAGCCGGGCCATTTCGATTTCCTGCGGGCGGGCGCCGTGCTGGGCCTTGTCGGCCACGGCCTGGGCGGCCTCCTGCGCGGCGGTGGCCTGGGCCAGCTTGGCCTTGACTTCGGGGCTGTCCATGCGGATCAGCGGCGCGCCCACGGCGATCTGGTCGCCTTCCTTCACCAGGATCTTCGCGATGCGCGCGGTCACCTTGGGAGCGATGTCGGCCTCCTGGGCCTCCATCTGGCCCTGGAAAAGCTCGGGTGCGGGCTGCGAGGCCTTCCACAGGCCAAAGCCCACGAAACCGGCCACGGCCACGACGGCCACGGTGCCGATCACGGCGGCCTTCTTGCTGTTGTTCTTGCTGTTGCTCATGTCATTCGCCTTCGTTCGTTTCGCCTTCGTTCATTCCAGCCGCACTGCATCGGCGCGCGCCATGTAGTTGCCAAAGTCTTCCGACAGGCCGCAGCTCTCCAGCAGGTCGGCCAGGGCCTTCACGTAGTCGTGCGCCGCCTGGGCGCGTTCAGTCTGGGCCTTGGCCTGGTTCACCTGCGCGTCGATCAGGTCCAGCGTGGTGCTGGTGCCGGCCTTCAGGCCCGCGGCGCGCAGGCGCAGCACCTCGTCGGCCAGTTCCAGGCTGGGGGCCATGGCCAGGAACTGGCGGCGGGCCTGCTCCACGCCCAGCCAGCGCTTTTCCACCAGCAGGGCGATGTCGTTCTGCGCCTGCGCGCCGGTGCGCTCGGCCTGCTCGATCTGGCGGTTGGACGACTCGGCCAGCGCATTGCGGTCGATCGAATCCCACAGCGTCCAGCGCACGCCCACGCCCGCCACCCAGTCGGCCTCCTTGCCGGTCTTGAGCTGGCGCTGGCCGAAGGCGAACACCTGGGGCTTGCGCAGTGCCTCCTGCGCGGCGTGCAGCTGCGTGGCCTGCTCCTTCTTGGCGGCCACCTTGGACAGGCCCGGGTGGCGCGCGAGCGCGGTGTCGATGAACTGCGGCAGGGGCTCGAGCGGCCCGTTCAGCACGAACAGCGGGCTGGTGGGCGTCACGCGCTCGCTGGCCTTGAGCGTGCGGGTCAAGGCGGTGGCGGCCAGCTCGGCGTCGTCGCGCGCCTTGCGGGCGTTGCGGCGGGCCTCTTCCAGGGCGGAGCGGGCCTGCAGGCGCTCCACGCGGGCGATCACGCCGGCGTCCAGCATCTTCTGCGCGGCCGCGTCGTGCTGCTCGATGGTGGCCAGGGCCGCCTCGCGCAGCGCGGCCGCCCGCTCGGCCAGCTGGGTGCCGAAGTAGCGCTGCACCAGCAGCGTGGTCGCTTCATGGCCCGTCCTGGCGGCGTCGGCCTCGGCCTCGTGGGTCTGCGCATCGAGCAGGCCGCGCGCCGCCTGGCTGGCGCCCCCCATGTAGATCGGCCAGACGGCCGAGACGGAGCTGGTGGTGTCGCTCTTGTGGCGGTTGAGCGTGTAGCTCGACGGCAGGTGTGGCAGCTGCGCCAGTGGGGCCGCCAGCTGTGGCGGCAGCTGCGACAGCACGCCGGGCAGCACGCGGTTGAGCGGGTTCAGGTCCACATCCAGGTTGGCGTTGTAGGCATAGGCCGCTCCGGTCAGGTTGACCACCGGGCCGCCCAGGCGCTGCATCGCATCGCGGCGCAGCCGTGCGCTCTCGATGGCGCTTTTCGAGGCGGCAAGCTGGTCGGAACGCTGGCCGAGCTGCTGCAGCGCGGCGTCGAACGCCATGGGTTGCGCATGTGCGGCCCCGGCGGCAAGCGCGAGGGGGACGGTGGCGATCAGGCACAGCAAAGCTTCGCCTGCCCGGCTCTTGCGCCGGTGCGTTCTGTTGGATGTCATGTTTCAGCTCGTCGTGGTCAGCGCCTGCCCCGGTGGCCGGGGGCAGGCCGCGCGGTGCAGGGCAGGTGGTTGGTTTGTAGCAGCACGGGGCTTGCGGGTCAAAGGGGCGGTGCGCGGTGGTCCGTTGCCGGCATCAGCGCGCGCCCACGGGGGTGAAGGCGTCGCTGTGTTCGGCCAGCCAGCGCGCGGACAGGTCGCTGCCGTGCTGGCCGGGATGGAAGTCGCGCCGCAGGTATTCGCGCCAGGGCCGCCACGTCTCGCGCACGAGGCCGCCCTTGCCAAACAGCGTGCGGGCGGCGCTGGCCCAGGTGCTCCACTTCCACAGCGTGCCGTCGCGGCGCAGGTTGCCCAGGGTCTGGCGCAGCACATCGCCCAGGAACACCAGGGTGATGCGGCGAAACCAGGTGATGCGCCATTCGTGGTTGCCGCCCAGGGCCTGGTACAGGTCGAAGGCCGTGTTCCGGTGCTCCGATTCTTCGGCGCAGTGCCATTGCCACATCGTGGCCAGGCGCGGCTCGGCGCCGGCGAGCGTTTCGGGGTGCGCCAGCAGCCATTCGGCCAGCAGGGCGGTGAAGTGCTCGTTGGCGGCGGTCACGGCCAGCGGGTGGCGCGGATCGGCATGGGCGAAAAGCTTCATGCGCTCCTGCGCGCGGGGAGCCCATTCGTTGACCAGGCCCTGCTTTTCCAGGTGGCCGTTGAACAGCGCGTGGATGCGGCGGTGCGTGGCCTCCTGGCCGATGAAGCCGCGCACTTCGTCCGCGAACCGCGCATGCTGTTCGGCCGGCAGGGCCTTGTGGCCGTCCTTCACGGCGTCGATGAAGAACTGCTCACCCACCGGAAAGCTCATCGACAGCGCATTGAAGAACGCCGAGCGAAACGCATCCCCCCCGCACCAGTGGCGCTCGAACGGGGTTTCAAGGTCGATCAGCAGGCGGCGGACAACAAGTTCGGTCATGGAAAACACTCCTTGGGAAGGCCGGGGAACAGGGCTGGTACTGGTAAGTACCAATGATCTGGATCATGCCTGCCAGGTGTGGTACTGTCAAGTACCCGCTGTGATTCCTGCCCCCATCCGCATGCCGACCCCTGACGCCGCCCCCTCCGCCCCGGCCCCCGAGCCCCGCGCCCGTCTGCTCGAGGGCATGGCCCGTGCGGTGGCCTCCAAAGGCTATGCCGACACCACCATCGCCGACATCGTGCGCGAGGCCAGCGTGTCGCGCCGCACGTTCTACGAGAACTTCGCCGACAAGGCCGAGTGCCTGATCGCTCTGTACGAGGTGGCCAGCGGCAATGCGATCGCGGTGCTGCGCGCGGCGATCGACCCGCACAGCGACTGGCAGGCGCAGGTGGAGCAGGCGATGGGTGCGTACTTCGGCGTGCTCACGCGCAACCCGGTGCTGCTGCGCACGCTGTTCATCGAGATCCTGGGCCTGGGCGCTCCGGGCCTGGGAGCGCGGCGGCGCGCCAACCAGCAACTGGCCGACCTGATGCTGGACGTGGTGAACAACCGCCCGGGCGAGCGCCTGCGCAAGACGCCGCTGCAGCCCACCATGGCCATGGCGGTCGTGGGCGGCATCAACGAGATGGTCCTGCAGGCGATCGAGCAGGAGCGGGCGGGCCAGTTGCAGGAGCTGGTGGAGCCCGCCGCAGCATTGCTGCGGGCCGCGATTTCGGCGGAATTCTGAGCGTGTTGCCGGCACGGGTGCCGCAGCCCGCGCCGCGAGCCGGTCACACCTCGTTGGCAATCTCGATCAGGTTTTCGTCCGGGTCGTAGATATAGACCGAGCGCAGCCTGTGGCGTGCGCCCGTTGCACCCACCGGGCCTTGCACGATGGCGACGCCTTCGGCCTGCAGGTGCGCGATGACATCGTCAAGCGGCATCCTGGTGAGAAAACACAGGTCGCCCGAGCCCGCAGTGGCATGGCGCACATTGGGGTCCACCACCGTGCCCACTTCGTGCAGGTTGATCTTTTGCGCGCCGAAGTGCAGCGCGTACCGACGGGGCTTGAACTCCCGCGCGATCATGCCCAGCACGCGCTCATAAAACGCAATGGTCTTGTCGATGCTGGCAACGGTGAGGACGACGTGGTCGATTGATTCCAGAGCGATGGGCATGGCGTGCGGCGGTGTGTCAAGCAGGCGGGTGATTGTGCTCCAGTGTCGCGGGCTGCAGCCACCGCTTGTTGGCCGCAAACACTGCCGTCAGCGCCAGCCCGGCCAGCAGCGCCATGAACCAGTGCGGGGGCGATAGCGGCGCAAACTTGAAAGCGCTGGCCAGCCCCGGCACGGTGGTGATCGCGGTCAGCGCCGCCAGCGTGCCCCCCGACACCCACAGGCTGACGGGGGTGAGGCCCGCCCACAGGCTGCGCCAGTTCAAGATGCCGGGGGTGTCGCTGCCGCGGCTGGGCAGGATGAGCGCTGCGTTCGCAGCCACCAGCACCACGAATGCGGCCGTGCTGGCAGTGGCGGCATGTGCCGGCTGGCCCAGGAGCCAGGCATACAGGCCCACCACGGCGGCGGTCACCACGCTGCCTTGCAACATGCTCAGCAGGAAGTGGCGTGCCGAGAGCAGGGGCTCGCCAGCCCCGCGCGGCGGCTGCTGCATGAGATCGGCAGCGCCTTCCTCGGCCTCGAACACGATCGAGCAGGCCGGGTCGATGACCAGTTCCAGAAACGCGATGTGCAGCGGCGCCAGCACCAGCGGCAGCCCGAGCAGCACCGGCAGCAGCGCCAGGCCAATGATGGGCACGTGCACCGCCAGCGTGTAGACCATGGCCTGGCGCAGGTTGGCAAAGGTCTGCCGCCCCCGATGAATCGCCAACACGATGGCTGCGAAATCGTCGTGCAGCAGCACCAGGGCTGCGGCCTCGCGCGCCACGTCGGTGCCGCGCTGTCCCATGGCGATGCCGATGTGGGCGGCCTTGAGGGCCGGGGCGTCGTTCACACCGTCGCCCGTCATGGCCACCACCTCGCCCTGGGCCTTGAGGGCTTCGACCAGCGCCAGTTTCTGGTGCGGCTTGATGCGGGCAAACACACTGACCTGCCGTACCTTGTCGGCCAGTACCTGTGGCGGCATCTGGGCCAGCTCATCGCCGGTGACCACGCTCTCATGGGCAATGCCCGCCTGGGCCGCAATGGCGCGGGCGGTGCGAGGGTGGTCGCCGGTGATCATCACCACGCGGATACCCGCCTGGCGGCATTGCGTGACGGCCTGGGGCACCTCGGGGCGCAGCGGGTCGGCCAGGGCCACCAGGCCCAGCCACTCAAAGTCAAAGTCGTGCTGAATGTCAGGCCAGGTGTCCTGTGCGCGGTGCCGGGCCTTGGCCACGCCCAGTACCCGCAGGCCCCGGTCGGCCAGGCGGGCGGCCTGGGCGCTGACGGCGGCGCGTTCGGCGTCGGGCAGGTGGCAGAGGTCCGCCACGGCTTCGGGCGCGCCCTTGGTGGCCACGGTGTCGTGCGCCGAGGTGCCGTCGCGCCACAGGTGGCTCATGGCCAGCAGCCGGGGCGACAGCTCGTATTCGCGCGCCAGCGACCATGTGGGGTGCAAATGATCAGTGCCCAGCAGATGGTCGCCCGCCATGCGGTGAAAGGCCTGCTCCATCGGGTCGTGCGGTTCGATCTCGCTGGCCAGCACGGCGTATTCCAGCAGTTCGTGGAAAACCTCCGGCAGCGCCGTGCCGCCTGCTGCTGCGCGCAGGTTCTGTACATCCAGCTCTTGGCCGGCGATGCACAGCGCCGCCACGGCCATGCGGTTTTGCGTGAGGGTGCCGGTCTTGTCCACGCACAGCACGGTGGTCTGCCCCAGCGTTTCGATGGCGTTGAGCCGCCGCGTCAGCACCTGCTGTGCCGCCAGCCGCCGCGCGGCCAGGGCGAGGAAGACGATCATGATCACGGGCAGCTCTTGCGGCAGGATGCCCATGGCCAGCGTGATACCCGCCAGCACGGCCTGCAGCGCGTCGCCGCGCAGCGCCCAGAACAGGGCCACCAGCAGCGCGCACAGCGACAGCCCGATGAGCACCAGCTTGTGCGTGAGTTGCGCCATTTCCTCGCGCAGCGGCGAGGCCTGCAGCGCAATGGTGTCGAGCGACTGGCCAATGCGCCCCAGCTCGGTGTGGCGCCCCACGGCCGTGACCCGAACCAGGCCCTGGCCGCCGACCACCAGCGTGCCCGCAAACACCTTGTCGGCAGTTTGCTTGGCCACGGGCTCGGATTCACCGGTCAGCATCGATTCGTTGGTGGCCAGCTCGTGGGCCTGCAGCAGCGTGCCGTCGGCAGGGATGCGGTCGCCTTCGGCAATCATCAGCAGGTCTTCGCGCACCACGTCGCGGCCCGCAATGCGCACCAGGGTGCCGCCGCGCAGCGCCTGCGCGCGGGGGCTGGAGAGGTCGCGCAGGGCGCTCAGCGCGTTGTCGGTGCGGCGCTCCTGCAGCACCGTGATCGCCATGATGATGACCACAAAGCCCAGCAGGATCATCGCCTCGTGCGCGTCGCCCATGGCGAGGTAGATGGCGCCTGCGCCCAGCAGCAGCAGGAACATGGGCTCGGTGACCACGTCCCGGGCCATGTCGCGCAGCGTGCGGCGCTGGCTGATGCCCAGTTCGTTGGGGCCTTCTTCACGCAGGCGTTGGGCGGCCAGGGCCGGGTCGAGGCCGGTGGGGGAGTCTGGGGTGGGCATGGGGGCGTGGGGCAGCGTTGTACAGAGGGCTGCAACGGTGCAACTGTTATACCGCGTGCAGGTGTCTGCATCCCTGACGCAGCGCAGTGCGCCGCACCCGATCCGCCTTCATCACACCTCGCACATCACAAAGTCCGCTTTGCCGACATTGCACTCGGGGCAGCGCCAGTCCTCAGGCACGTCGGCCCAGCAGGTGCCGGGCGCCAACCCGTCTTCGGGCCTGCCAGCGGCTTCGTCATGGATCCACCCGCAGACGACGCACATGTAGATTTTCATGGGATGGTTTCCTTCGGTGGTGGTTGCCGTGGCTCAGTCGTCCTCGTGGTACTGCTGGCGCTGGGCAGATGTGCTGCCGGCGGTCCAGCCGCTGGGTGACTGCTGCCATTGCCAGGCGCCGAAGGCCAGGGCTGCGATCAGCAGCAGGGCGGCCAGCCAGGCACGGTTCTTGGGGACCAGGTCTGGCCCCTTGCCCTCCACCCGGCCGGTCAGCATGGGCATTGCCTGGTTCTTGCGCCGCAGGACGCTCAAGCCTGCAATCAGTGCGATGTGAGCCAGCACCACCAAGAGCAAGGCGTTTCCAACAAACTCATGCACTTCTTCTATCCAGTCGCCACCCAGCGCTTCGCCCCAGTCGTTGTACGTGGCATAGCCGCTGAGCGTGAGGGGCACGACCAGCGCCAGCAGCAAGACGATGGCCAGCGCCATCAGCAGGTTCTGGCCCTGGCGCCAGTTGATCCCTGCGATCGACGTGGCCTGGGGCAGGGGGCGCAGCCATGCCGGGGCCCCCGCCAGCTTGCGCCACAGCAGGCCCAGGCCCGATGTGCGTGGCCCGAAGATGCCGTACAGCAAGCGAAAGCCCAGCAGGCCCGCCATGGTGTAGCCCAGCGTGACGTGCAGCAGCCGCCAGTGTTCACCGTCGGCCGTGGCGTAGGCCCCCGCAAAGCACAGTGCGAACAGCCAGTGGAACATGCGCGTGGGCGCATCGGTCACCCGGCGGCCGGAGGCCTTGGCAGGGGCTGGCTGCGCCGTGGTGCTGGCAGGGTGAAGGGACGGGGTGTTGTTCATCGTGTTCTCCTGGTGGGGACGCCGAAGGTTTCTGTCCGTGGCGGTCAGTCGTTCCATGCGCGGCGCGATCGGGCATCGAGCCCCGCCGGCATGCGCAGGTTGTGTTCGTCAAACCGCCCCTGGTCCGCGCCCGTGTGGCAGGCCGCGCAGTTGGCGGCGCTTTTCACGCTGGCGAGCTTCCAGGTGGCGGGGGCAATCCTTCGGTGCTTGCGTTCAAACCACGTCGAGCGGGTGATGCGGTCCTCCGTGGGCTCCTCGTTCACGCGCTTGTAGGTACCTGCGTGGGCCTGCAGCCACTGGTTGAGCTGGCGCACGGCGGCCGCGTCCAGCGATGCGTCGGTGCCGTAGTGTTTGTCGAGGCCCGTCATCACGCGGTTCCACGATGCGGCGGGCAGCAGACCGGGTGGGTAGGCGGTGTGGCAGGCCGCGCATTCCTGCGTGTAGGCGGCGGGCATGTTGCGGGGCATGGCCCTCCCGCCGTCCGCACGGGCGCTGGAGAGCGACAGCAGGGTCAGCGCGCACACGGCGGCGGCCATGGCCGCCGGGCGGAGGGGAACAGATTTCTTCATGATGCGATGGCCTCAGGGCTTGAGAGCGTTGAGGTAGGCCAGCACATCGGCCTTCTCGATCGCTGTGCATTCGCGGCTCAGCACGTCGTTGCAGTTGCGGCGAAACCACTTGTCGATCTTGGCCGTGTCGGTGAAGGCCCTGGGGTTGAAGGCGGGGGCCAGGGGTGCGATCGACTTGCCGGTGCTGGCATGTTTGCCCTGCGTGGTGGGTGGCGTGCCGTGGCACGAGGCGCAAGACCACTCGCCGCCATGTCGGGTGGTGAAGAACACCTTGCCCTTGTCGGCGTGGCCCGGGCTGCCGGCCTGTGCGCTCCAGTGCGCGAGCTGCCGGGCGGCGGTGGTGTCTGCGGCGTGGCTGATGTTGGTGGCCGCCATTGCGCAGAGCGCAGTCAGTGCCAGGGTGCGGAGGGCGGGCATTGTGTTGTCCTTGTGGGTTGTTTCGTGTGCAGCCATTGTTGAAATGGCTGCCTGAACGGGGCGTGAAAGGGCTGTTCATCGGCCGTTCAGACACCGCACAGGACAATGCACCCATGGTTTCCATCCCCTACTGTGCCTCCACAAGCTGCCGGGTTGCGCGCCTGGACGTGGCGGCGTGTGTGCTGTGGGCCGCTGCGCTGGCTACGCCACACGCTCTGGCCAGCGGCAAGGAAGACCACGACCGCGCCCGGCAGGCCGTGCAGGCGGGCCAGGTGCTGCCGTTGCCCGTGGTGCTGGAGCGTCTGCAGCGCGAAGTGCCCGGCCAGGTGCTGGAAGTGGAGCTGGAGCAGGAGCAGGATCGCTGGATTTACGAGATCAAGCTGCTCACACCTGCGGGGCAGTTGACCAAGGTCAAGCTGGATGCGCGAACGGCCGAGGTATTGCGCATCAAATCGCGCGACGATCAACGCACCGGCCGAGAGCATCGGCAAGAGCGGCCTCGCAATTAGCCATCCATGCGCATCCTCCTGGTAGAAGACGACACGTTGCTGCGCGCCCAGTTGCGCACGGCGCTGCACGGCGCTGGCTACACCGTGGATGAAGCCGACAACGGGCGCGACGCGCAGTTTCTGGGCGACACCGAGGCGGTGGATGCCGTGGTGCTGGACCTGGGCCTGCCGGTGGTGGACGGGCTCACGGTGCTCAAACGCTGGCGGGCCGAGGGGCGCAACATGCCGGTGCTGATCCTCACCGCGCGGGACAACTGGCACGAAAAGGTGGCGGGTATCGACGCCGGTGCCGATGATTACCTGACCAAACCATTTCACCAGGAAGAACTGCTGGCGCGCCTGCGTGCACTCATCCGCCGCGCGAGCGGGCTGGCGTCGGCGGTGCTGCAGTGTGGCGACTGGTCGCTGGACACCCGCAGTGGCCGTGTGACCTGCGCGGGCCAGCCCGTGGCGCTGACGGCGCATGAGTACAAGGTGCTCGCCTACCTCATGCACCGGCCCGGCGTGCTGGTATCGCGCGCCGAGCTGACCGAACACATCTACGCGCAGGACTTTGACCGGGACTCCAACACCATCGAAGTCTTTGTGGGGCGCTTGCGAAAAAAGCTGCATTCGCTGTCGGTCCACGCTGCGCGTATCGAGACGGTGCGTGGCATGGGCTACCGCCTGGTGCCGCCATGAGCTGGAGCGGTCTGCACTGGTCGCGCTCCCTGCGGTTTCGGCTGTTGGCCGTGACGGTGGCGGGGGTAGCGGTGGCCGTGGTGCTGGCTGGCGTGGTGCTCAGCGGGCTGTTCCGCGAGCATGTGCAGCGCCAGTTCGAGGCGGCCCTCCTGCAGCAGCTGGACCAGGTCACGGCGCGCCTGGAGTTTGATGCCCAGGGCCGGCCGGCGATCGCTGCGCAGGCGCTGTCGGACCCGCGCTGGCTCAAACCCTATTCCGGCCTGTACTGGCAGGTGGACGCCATGGCCCCCGATGGACACGGCCGTGCCGGGGTGCTGCGTTCGCGCTCGTTGTGGGACACCAGCCTGGCCTTGCAGGTGGATGCGCTGACCGATGGCGCCGTGCATGTGCATGAAGTGGCTGGCCCGCAGGGCGCGCCGTTGCTGGTGCTGGAGCGCTCGGTGCGTGCCGAGGGCGCGGAAACGGCGCGCTGGCGCCTGATCGTGGCGGCCGATCTGCAGGCCACGCAGGCGGCCACCGCGCGCTTCACGCGCGTGCTGGCGCTGTCGCTGGCGGCGCTGCTGGTGCTGCTGGCAGCGGCTGCCTGGGCCCAGGTGGCGGTGGGGCTCAAGCCCTTGCGGGCGCTGCAGCGGGGTTTGCTGGATGTGCAGCAGGCGCGGGCCACCCAGCTGCAGGGCGCATTCCCTGTCGAGGTGCAGCCGCTGGTGGATGACTTCAACGCCGTTCTGGGCCGCAATGCCGAGGTGGTGGAACGCGCGCGCACCCAGGCGGGCAATCTGGCGCACGCCTTGAAAACACCGCTGACCGTGCTGGAGAACGCGGCGCGCGCTTCACTATCCGATGATGGGGGCGCGCTGGCGGCGCTGGTGCACGACCAGGTGCGGGTCGCGCGGCGCCACATCGACTGGCACCTGGCACGGTCACGCTTGGCCGCATCGGCGCGCCTGCCCGGCCAGCGCACGGCGCTGGAGCCGGTGGTGGGCGGGCTGGTGCGTGTCATGAACAAGGTGCATGCCGGGAGGGGCCTGGACATCAGGGTAGCGCTGCCCGATGCTCCGCTGTTCTTTGCAGGCGAGGCGCAGGATCTGCAGGAAATGCTGGGCAACCTGTTGGACAACGCCTGCAAATGGGCGCAGTCCACCGTGCGGCTGCAGGCGCAGGCCCTCGGCGGGCGGCAGCCACAGGTTGTTGTCAGTGTCGAGGATGACGGCCCCGGCATCGGTGCCGCGCAGCGTGCGCAGGCTGTGGAACGTGGCGTGCGGCTGGACGAGACGGTGCCAGGCACGGGGCTGGGCCTTGCCATCGTGCAGGACCTGGCGGCCATCTACGGCGGGCGGCTGGATCTGGAGCCGGCCGACCTGGGCGGCCTGCGGGTGGTGCTTGCGTTGCCCGCCGCGCGGGAGGCTGTGTAAAAAGGCCTGCTGGAGCGGCACCGGCGTAAAAAAGCCCGCCGAAGCGGGCTAAGGCCCTGACAAATCCCCTCGATCTCTCGAATGTCGCAAAGCCTTGGACTGGACGTGGAGAGCCTATCACCCGCCGTGGCGTTTGACCATCAGGGGAACGATAGGCCGTGCCACGATATTTGGGACCTTGGGCGGCCGGACGGCGCGGCTCGCCGCGCGGTGGCAGGCAAGAAAGCCCTCAGCGCTTGTGAAATATGCCTTAGCTGCTCTTGATTCAGGAGCAGATCAGAGCCTGCTCTCCACGCTGTTGCGCATGGCGATCTGGGCCACGGCATCCAGCGCGCCGTCCACCACGGTCTGCTGGGAGAGCACGTGCAGGGCGCCTTGCTGGATGAGCCGGTCCACCAGCCGCAGGGTCATCGACTGGGTGTGGCCGGAGGCGCTGGTGAAAAGGAAGAAGGTTCCGTTCGAGCCGATCCACGACAGCTGGGTCCGCTCCCACTTGCCTGCGACCAGCAGGTTCACCCAGCTGCCGATGGCCAGCGGGGGGATGCCCGGCGCCTCGCCCGCCTCGGGCGCCGGCACGGGCTCCGGCCTCTCGGACTCGGGAGACTGCGAGGATTCCATGAAGCCCGACTCCCTGGCTTCGGAGGGCGCGACCCAGGGCTCTTCGTCCTCGAGGGGGGCGGGCTGCGCTGGCGCCGCCGCCTTCGCCTCGGCGGGCGGTGCGCAGGGCGCGGGCGGCGCAGCGGCCGGCCTCGGCGTGGGCTTGAAGGCCTGCTGGTGCAGCTGCATCAGCAGCGCGAAGACGGCCTCGGTCCGGTCCGGGGGGTAGTCGATGGACGCCAGCCCCTCGCGCAGCTTGGCCAGCAGCTTGGGAAGCAGGCGCGCGAGCTGGCCCGTGTTCATGCGCGTCAGTTCGGGCTGCGCGCTCCAGATGAGCGCCTCCACCACTTCCTGGTAGCGGCCCGGGTCGGTGCTGCCGGTCTTGTCGGCCAGGCGCGCCTCGGCCATGACCTTGGCCCAGGGGCCGAGCAGGAAGCGGGAGATGGCGTCGGGAACCTTTCCGATGTCGGGCAGCAGCCAGATGTCGCGCGATATCTTGGCCGCCAGGAGGTGGCGCTGCTCCGCGTGCTGCAGCGCCTCGATGGCGCGCAAGCGCTCCTGCTTGCCCGCCTGCTCTTTCTGCTCCCATTTGGCGTGCAGCTGCTGCAGCACCTGCTCGAAATCGTGGGGGCCCTCGATGGTGGCCGTGGCCAGCGGGCCCGCAATGTTCATGAGCGACCGCATGAAGCTCTGGAAACCGGGCGCCTCGGTGCTGTTGAAGGCGAGGCTGCGGTCGGTGATGTCCTGCAGCAGGCGGCGCGCGGAATGCTCCTTGTGGCTGAAGAAACGGGGGTCGGCCAGCGCCAGCTGCATCAGCGCGGGCTCCAGCGCCCGCACGAACTGCTGCACGGGCCACAGCAGCCGGCTGTCGCGCGCGATGTTGTCCACCATCAGCGCGACCACCTCCATGCTCAGGGCCTGACCGAGCCCGCTGGCGTGCCGGCGCGGCGTGGCCGCGGAGCTCGCTCCCTCGCCGCCGCCCGCCGGAGGGCGCTGGTTTCCCAGGCGCTCCATCATGTGGCCGACCTGGTTCATCTCCTGCAGTGCCTCGAAGGCGGCGGGCACGGTGATGGCGAAATCCGTGGGGGGTGGATCGAGCGCCGGAAGCTGGTCGGGGTTCTCGAACTCGCGCGCGAACCGCTCGGCGAAGTTCTCCTGGGGCGCAGGCCCGTGCTCCGGTACCGGGGCGGGCTTGTCGCTGAGTTCGCCCAGCAGGAGTCGGCGCAGGCGGTCGAGCGTGAGCAGCGGGTCGGCAGCCCCCCCCGAGGCGGACAGGTCGGTGTCGGCGGCGAAGCCGGGGGACGCGCCGCCCTCGGCCGGCGCGACATAGACGACCTGGCCGTCGGCCTGCCGCATGGCGTAGCCCACGGGCTGCACGCCGCTTTGCCGCAGCTGCGCGGTCTGGGCGAGGTACAGCCCGCGCAGCTCTGTACCCAGCGCCTGCGCCAGGTGCCCCATCCAGTCGTGCCGCACCTGGTCCGTGACCTGCATCTGCGACACCACGGCCTGCAGCGCCTGCAGGAAGACCTCGGGGCGCAGGGGGTTCTGGTCGGGCAGCACTTTCGGCAGCCCCTGCGCCGCGCACACCAGGGCGTCCAGGTCGGCCAGCGGCCCCTCGACGGCGGAGATCAGGATCTGGCGGGCACGGGCACGCTCGACGCTTTCGCTGATCTGCGACTCGTCCATCAGTTCGAGTTCATCGAAATGGACGGTGAACAGGGAGCGCGAGGATTTTTCGTCCTTGCGCGTGGTTTCCTGGTCGAGCGCCTTGCGCAGCGCGTCGGGATAGCGCTCGCTCATCACGAAGGCCAGCCGCGAGAGCTGCTGCCGTGCTTCCAGCATGGCATGGTGCTCGCCGGGGGTGCGGGCGGTGTCCAGGCGCGCCTGCAGGGACATGCGCGCGGCCTCGGCGACGCGCTCCATCAGGTGCCTGGACTCCGCCACCACGCCGTGCACGATGCGCTGGTACGGCGAGGCGTGGCTGTCGGAGGGGGCAGGGGCGGACGATGCGGTGTGTTTCAAGGCCATCTTCTCTGAAGAGATACCGGTAGCCATCATGGTACGCGGCAAAAAGGGGCCGAAGCCCCTGGTTGCCCTCTATTCCAGGCGGGTCAGGCCTGGTGACTGCCTGGCGCGGGCGACCTACCCGCCGTGGAACTTGACCACCAGCGGCACGATCAGCAGCGCCACGATGTTGATGATCTTGATCAGCGGGTTGATGGCCGGGCCGGCGGTGTCCTTGTAGGGGTCGCCCACGGTATCGCCGGTCACGGCGGCCTTGTGGGCCTCGCTGCCCTTGCCGCCGTGGTGGCCGTCCTCGATGTATTTCTTGGCATTGTCCCAGGCGCCACCGCCGGTGCACATGCTGATGGCCACGAACAGGCCGGTGACGATGGTGCCCATGAGCAAGCCGCCCAGCGCCTTGGGCCCCAGCAGCAGGCCCACCACGATGGGCACGACCACGGGCAGCAGGCTGGGGATCACCATCTCCTTGATGGCGGCGGTGGTCAGCATGTCCACGGCCTTGCCGTACTCGGGCTTGCCTGTGCCGTCCATGATGCCGGGGATGGTGTTGAACTGGCGGCGCACCTCCACCACCACGGCGCCGGCCGCGCGGCCCACGGCCTCCATGGCCATGGCGCCGAACAGGTAGGGGATCAGGCCGCCGATGAACAGGCCCACGATGACCAGCGGGTCGGACAGGTCGAACGTGATGGCGCGGCCGTAGCTCTCCAGCTTGTGCGTGTAGTCGGCGAACAGCACCAGCGCGGCCAGGCCGGCCGAGCCGATCGCATAGCCCTTGGTCACGGCCTTGGTGGTGTTGCCCACGGCGTCCAGCGGGTCAGTGATGTCGCGCACGCTGCTGGGCAGCTCTGCCATCTCGGCGATGCCGCCGGCGTTGTCGGTGATGGGGCCGTAGGCGTCCAGCGCCACCACGATGCCCGCCATGGACAGCATGGACATGGCCGCCACCGCAATGCCGTACAGGCCCGCGAGCTGGTAGGCCGAGAGGATGGCCAGGCACACGAAGATCACCGGCCAGGCGGTGGATCGCATCGACACGCCCAGGCCCGCGATGATGTTGGTGCCGTGCCCGGTGGTCGAGGCCTGCGCGATGTGCTGCACGGGCGAATACTGCGTGCCGGTGTAGAACTCGGTGATCCACACCAGCGCAGCCGTCAGCGCCAGCCCGGTGAAGCAGGCGCCAAACAGGCGCATCTGGCTGCCGCTGGCCATGATGGCGTTGTCCGGCATGATCCACATCGTGACGAAGTAGAAGGCGATGAGCGACAGCACGCCCGCGATCGCCAGGCCCTTGTACAGCGCGGGCATCACGTTCTTCATGCCGGGCGAGGCCTTGACGAAGAAGCAGCCGATGATGGACGCCACGATGGACACGGCGCCCAGCGCCAGCGGGTACACCACGGCATTGACCGGAGCCGCCGCCACCAGCAGCGCGCCCAGCACCATGGTGGCGATCAGCGTCACCGCATAGGTCTCGAACAGGTCGGCCGCCATGCCGGCGCAGTCGCCCACGTTGTCGCCCACGTTGTCGGCGATCACGGCGGGGTTGCGCGGGTCGTCTTCAGGGATGCCGGCCTCCACCTTGCCCACCAAGTCGGCGCCCACGTCGGCGCCCTTGGTGAAGATGCCGCCACCGAGCCGCGCGAAGATCGAGATCAGCGACGAGCCGAACGCAAAGCCGATCAGCGGGTTGAGCAGATTGGCCAGGTTGGCCGTGGGCGTGAGGTTGCCGTTGCCCGCCAGGAACCAGTAAAAGCCCGTGACGCCCAGCAGCCCCAGCCCCACCACCAGCATGCCGGTGATGGCGCCGCCACGGAACGCCACGTCCAGCGCCGGGCCGATGCCGTGCGTGGCGGCCTGCGCCGTGCGCACGTTGGCGCGCACCGACACGTTCATGCCGATGAAGCCGCAGGCGCCCGAGAGCACCGCGCCCACCACGAAGCCCACGGCCGTGGTGCCGTCCAGAAAGATGCCGATGAGAACCGCCAGCACCACGCCGACGATGGCGATGGTCTTGTACTGGCGGGCGAGGTAGGCGGCGGCGCCGGCCTGGATGGCGGCGGCGATCTCCTGCATGCGGGCGTTGCCGGGGTCCTTGGCCAGGATCCATCCCCGGGCCCAGATGCCATAGGCCACCGCAATCAATCCGCAAACCAGAGCCAGTATCAGAGGGGCAGTCAGCGCTGTATTTCCAGCCATTCGTCACTCCTTGAAATATTCAGTTGCACGGAAGGAAACATCACAACGCGGGACGGTGGTGCTTCCGTTGCGTTGCTTCCTCGTGCTCCCTGGGCATTTCGCGGCAGGAGTCGATTGGCCAACGGGCCCAATTTACAGGCAAACGCCGGTTTGCAAGCGGGCAGAAAGGGGCGTGCGCCTAAAATCAGGGTTAATCCCGACGCTTCATTGCGCTGCGTCAGCGCCGGATGCCTCGCGGGTTATCGTTTTCAAACCACTATCCAAAGACATGTCCCTCAACAACGTCCCCCCAGGCAAGAACGTCCCCGACGCCTTCAATGTCGTCATCGAAATCCCGATGAACGCCGACCCGATCAAGTACGAAGTGGACAAGGAATCGGGCGCCATTTTCGTGGACCGTTTCATGACCACGGCCATGCACTACCCCACGAACTACGGCTACGTGCCGCAGACGCTGTCGGGCGACGGCGACCCGGTGGATGTGCTGGTGATCACGCCTTACCCCCTGTTCCCCGGTGTTGTCGTGCCCTGCCGCCCGTTGGGCATCCTGATGATGGAAGACGAGGCCGGCGTGGACGGCAAGGTCATCGCCGTGCCCACCTCCAAGGTGCTGCCCATGTATGACCACTGGAAGACCATCGACGACGTGAACGCCATGCGCCGCAACGCCATCGCCCACTTCTTCGAGCACTACAAGGACCTGGAAAAGGGCAAGTGGGTCAAGGTGCTGGGCTGGGAAGGCCTGGACGCCGCCAAGAAGGAAATCACGGACGGCATCGAGGCCTACAAGAAGTCCGGCAACGCCTGATTCCCGCACCCGGCCTCCGCACCGGCCGTTCGTGCCGGATTGGAGGCCGTGGAGGTCGCCAGCGATTGATGGTAAAGCGCTGGCAGCTATCAAAATAGAAGCAATTGGTGAAAGCGCACAGGTTCCTGGCCTGTGCGTTTTTTTCATGGCCGGGGGGCGGCACGCCTGCGCGGTGCCGGTCTGCCGCGCCCGGTCCCGTCTGTCATGGTCCCGCAACACGGCCGCCCTAGGCTCTGGCGCTTTCCTGGTTCATTCATTCACTCCATTCAATCAACGGCCCGGCAGGGCGGGAGCGGCGGCGATGGCACTGGTGCATTCATGGCGGCGCATGGCCGTGGGCGTGGCAACCGCCGTGGCGATGGCGGCTGCATTGGCGGGCTGCGGCGGCAACGGTGACGATGGCCGCGCACAGCCCATTGCCTCGCTGCGGCTGCTGGGCAGTGCGTCACTGCCCACGGGCACGGTGTTCGAAGGGGTCGAGTTCGGCGGCATCTCGGGTCTGGACCGGGCGGCGGACGGCAGCTACTGGGCGATCTCGGACGACCGGGGCGGCGAGCGGGGCACGCCGCGCTTTTACAACCTGGGTATCGACTACGGTGCCAGCGGCAACGTCACGGTCAAGATCAACCGCCAGGCGAACATGCTGCGCGAGGACGGCACGCCGTTCCCCGCCACGGCCCGCACGGTGGACCCCGAAGCCATCCGCACGGCACCGGACGGCAGCCTGTACTGGGCCTCGGAAGGCAACTGGAGCCCCACCGCCGCCAGCCGCTTCCAGCCGTTCGTGCGGCAGATGACGGCCCAGGGAGCCTTCGTGCGCGAACTGGCGATGCCCGCCATGTACCGCTACGTGGACAACGCCACGGAAGGCGCGCGCAGCAACAAGGCCTTCGAGGCGCTGGCGGTGGCGCCCGACGGCACGGTGTACGCGGCCAACGAGGACGCGCTGGTCCAGGACGGGCCCCTCACCACGCTGCAGGCCGGCAGCGTGGTGCGCGTGACGGCCTTCGACCCAGGCACCGGCCGGCCCCGGGGCCAGTACGCGTACGCCTTGCCCCCGATTCCGGTGGACGCGGCGCCGGGCGCGCCGTTCGGGCCCGACAACGGCCTGTCGGACCTGCTGGCCGTGGGCAACGGCCAGTTCATCGCGGTGGAGCGTGCCTTTGCCTCGGGCGTGGGCAACACCATCCGCCTGGTGTGGACCGAGATCACCGGCGCCACCACCGATGTGATCGGCACCCCGCGCCTGGCGGGCGCCACCTATGCGCCCATGACGCGGCGGGTGCTGCTGGAGATGCCGCTGGCCTACCAGGGCGTGAAGCTGGACAACATCGAGGCCATCACCTGGGGCCACACGCTGCCCAACGGCCACCGCACGCTCGTGCTGGCGGCCGACAACAACTTCACGGCCGACACCCAGGCCAGCCAGTTCATCGTGTTCGAGGTGCTGCCGCAGTAGCGCCTGTGAGCGGCGCGCGGCGCCCGGCGGCCGCCCGGTGCCCGCCGGCATGGCGCGGGCAGCTATCGAATCGGAAGCGTCTGGAAGCCGCTGCGGCCGCAGGCCGCGCCTGGCGTGGACGCCGAAACCGTGAAACACCTGAGAGAAGATGCCGCGCCGGACTGATAGACTGGCTCAGCATTTTGTTACAAATGGGGGCGGCCGTGGCGGCGCCCTCCGGAAGGGTGATTCATGAAAATTTCCGATCTGCGCATCGGCGTCAAACTGGGCGTGGGATTCCTGTCGCTGGTGCTGTTCACGGCCTTGCTGGGCGCCATCGCGCTGGTGCAGATGTCGCGCATCCATGCCAATGCCGACGAGATCGCCACCAACCTGCTGCCCAGCGTGTCCCAGACCGGCGAACTTCGGGTGCTGCTCAACCGCATGCGCCGCTCGGAGGCGGGGGTGGTCACCGCGCGCAACGCGGCCGAGGTCAAGGCGTTCTCCGAACAGGTGGCCGCGCGCCACAAGGACCTGGACCGCGTCGAAACCACGTACGAAGCCCTGATCGACATCCCCAGGGAGCGCGAGGTCTACGGCGCCTACAAGAAGCGCAAGGCCGCCTATGTGGAGCTGCAGGCCAAGCTGATGGACATCGCCCGGAACGTGGACTTCAGCACCACCGAAACCCTGGAGCTCACGAGCGACGCGCTGGGCATGCTCTATGCGGGCGAGTCCGAGGCCGCGTTCGTGGCCACCGCCGAGACACTGGGCGAGTTGCAGAAGATCAACACCGAGGCCGCGCAGCAGGCCAAGGAGGATGCCTACCAGGTCTTCTCGCTGGCGCGCATCTGGGTGCTGGGCACGCTGGCGGTGTGCGTGGCGCTGGCGGCGGTGCTGGGCATCGGCATCACCCGCGCCGTGACGGGCCCTGCGCGCCATGCCGTGCAGGCCGCCCGCGCGATCGCCGGGGGCGACCTCACCTCCGAGGTGCCGCCCGGCGGCAAGGATGAAATGGGCCAGCTGCTCACCGCCCTGGGCGAGATGCGCCACAGCCTGGCGCGCGTGGTCTCGGGCGTGCGCGGCAACGCCGAAGGCGTGGCCTCGGCCAGCTCGCAGATCGCCTCGGGCAACAACGACCTGTCGGCCCGCACCGAGCAGCAGGCCTCGGCGCTGCAGCAGACGGCCGCCTCGATGGAACAGCTGGGCTCCACGGTGCGCCAGAACGCGGACAACGCGCGCCAGGCCAACCAGCTGGCGATGAGCGCCTCCACCGTCGCCCAGCAGGGCGGCGACGTGGTGGCCGAGGTGGTGGACACCATGAAGGGCATCAACGACAGCAGCCGCAAGATCGCCGACATCATCAGCGTGATCGACGGCATTGCGTTCCAGACCAACATCCTGGCGCTCAACGCGGCGGTGGAGGCGGCACGCGCGGGCGAGCAGGGCCGGGGCTTCGCCGTGGTGGCGGGCGAGGTGCGCAGCCTGGCCGGGCGCAGCGCCGAGGCTGCCAAGGAGATCAAGGCCCTGATCGGCACCAGCGTGGAGCGCGTGGAACAGGGCACCGCGCTGGTGGACAAGGCGGGCGCCACGATGACCGAGGTGGTCGGGGCCATTCGCCGCGTGACGGACATCATGGGCGAGATCAGCGCGGCCAGCAGCGAGCAGAGCCAGGGCGTGTCGCAGGTGGGCGAGGCGATCACGCAGATGGACCAGGCCACGCAGCAGAACGCGGCCCTGGTGGAAGAGATGGCGGCCGCCGCCAGCGCGCTCAATGCGCAGGCCGGAGACCTGGTGAATGCGGTGGCGGTGTTCAAGCTGGAGGCCGGGGCGCAGCCCGGAACGGCGGCGCCGGTGCGGCCCCCCGCCGCGGCCATGCCCGCGGCCCGGCGGGTGGCGGCGGCACCCCCGCCGCCCGCGCTGGCCCCGCGCGGCGGCACGGCGGCGGCACGGGATGGCCATCGCAACAGCACGGCCCCTGCCGCCCACCTGCCAGCCCCCCGGCCCGCGGCACCGCCCGCCCCCAAGCCCGCCGCCGCACCGGCGGGCAGCGATGACGATTGGGAGAGCTTTTGAGCGGGAGCCTGCGAAGAATGCAAGCCAAATAGGCTGCTAGCGCTTGATACCCGAGCGCTGGCAGCTATCAAAAACAAAGCACGCGGGAGGAGGAGTCCTCGGGCGTGCTTTTTTTCTTGCGCGGGCGGCTCAGCGCTCCGGGTCGGGGTAGATCAGCTGAAGCCCCGGCAGGCCCGGCCGCTCGAAGGGCTGCCACATGGCGTCCGGCCCGTGGGGCTGTGCCAGCCGGTCGGCCACGGCCCACCAGGCGCTGGGGTTCAGGCCGATGCCGAAGTGGCTGGCGACCACCTCGATGTTCTCGGTGTGGGGGTTGTGCGCGGCTGGCGACTGGATGCTGCCGCGCCAGGCCACCACGCCGTCGGTGCGCGAGTAGATGCTGGTGGTGGGCACGGGCGGGGCCTCGGGCAGGTTGTAGCTCTCGGTTTCGCGCTCGATGCTGCGGCCGCTGGCGAACTGGTAGATGCGCCACGCGTTCGTGGAGGTGTGCGGGCCGGCGAAAGGCGTGCCCAGCGTCACCACGCAGCGCACCAGGCCGGGCATTTCCTTGGCCAGCTCTCGCGCATAGATGCCGCCCAGGCTCCAGCCCACCAGGCTCACCTTGCCGCCGCTGGCCTCGCTGGCCTCCTGCAGCTGGCGCTTGGCGGCTTCCAGCACGCCGTCCCTGGGGCCCAGGTTCAACCCCTGGCCCCAGCCCTGGGTTTCGTAGTTGCGCGACTCCAGGTAGCGGCGCAGCGGAACCGTGGTGGCATCCCCCGCCGTGAGGCCGGGGAACACGATCACCGTGTGGCCATCGCCCAGCGGGGCACGCTGCAGCACGGGCCAGGCGGGCAGCACCGCGCCAAACTCCCAAGGGGCCCGCAGTTCCAGGGCCAGCAGCGGCAGGCCTGGCGGCGGGATGTCGGCGGGATCGGTTTCTTTCTTGCTGAAGAAGGGCATCGGTTCATCATTTCAAACAAAGCGGGGCGCCATGTCGTGTGGCTTGCGGGTGTGCCGTGCAGGGCCTTCCAGGAAAAGAAGGGAAGGGCCGCACGGCGCACCGTGGGCGACGGTAGCATTTTTTCGAGGGCGGGCAGGGCGCCCGAATGGAGCTAGCTCTCCAATTCCAGGCCGCGATGCCTGCGCTCGCGTCCCGGGGACGGCGGGCCCCGCGCCGCGAGGCAGGTCCTGGCCATCGCCGGCTGCTATGCTGCTGTGCCCGCGCCCGCACGCATCCGCGCGGCCCGCCCCGCCTGCGGGAGACCGTCCAGACGTTCCTCGGCCCCTCCATCCCTTGCTTTCCGAAAGCCCGCGCCATGATCGCAGCCCCTGCCTCCTCGTCCCGTCCCGCCGCAGCGGCCACCGCCGCCGCGCCTGCGGGCGAGTACCTGACCTTCCGGCTGGGGGCGGAGGAGTACGGCATCGACATCCTGCGGGTGCAGGAAATCCGCTCCTACGAGCAGCCGACGCGCCTGGCGCATTCCCCGGTTTTCATCAAGGGAGTGATCGACCTGCGCGGGCGCATCGTCCCCATCCTAGACCTGCGCCTGAAGCTGCAGTGCCCCGAGGCAAGCTACACCGAGTTCACGGTGGTCATCATCCTGGACATCGGCACGGCCGTGGTGGGCGTGGTCGTGGACGCCGTGGCCGACGTGGCCTCGCTGACCGCCGACCTCATCAAGCCCGCCCCCCAGTTCGAGCGCCAGGGCCATGTGGACCCGGCCTTCATCACCGGGATTGCCAGCCTGGGCGAGCGCACGCTGATCGTGATGGACATCGAGGCGCTGCTCAGCAGCGAGGAGACCGGGCTGATCGCCCAGGTCGCCAGGTAGGCCCGCAAGGCCTCCCGGCGGGGGCCTGTGGTTTATCGCCCTCACGGCGTTCGCAAACGTAACAGAACGCGCTATGCTGGGTGCCAGGGGCCCCGGCCCGGACCGTGCGCGTGCACCGATTCCAGGGCGGCGGGCCCGCCCTTGGGACGTGTTGGTCTTCCGCCGGGAGTTCTCTCATGGTTCGCGGCTCCGACTCTGCTGATTCCCGCACTGCCCGCCCGTGGCGCGGTGCCTGCCTGCACGGGCCCCGCATCGCCCGCAATCCCGCTCTCCTTCGCCCGCGCGCGCCATGGCGTCATCGCCTCGGCGGGCGCCCCGGGCTGCCGTCCAGTTCCCGGTCCCCTTTCTCTTTCCCCACTTCAGGAGCGCTGCCATGAGCCAGTTCAAGATATCCACGCGCCTCGCCGGCTTGCTGGCGGCGCTGTGCCTGCTCGTTTTGCTGGTGGGCGCGGCGGGCCTGTTCGGCATGGGGCAGTCCAACGCGGGGCTCAAGTCGGTGTATGACGACCGGGTGGTGCCGCTCAAGCAGATCAAGGTGGTCGCGGACATGTATGCGGTCAACGTGGTCGATACCGCGCACAAGGTGCGCGACGGGGCCATGACGCCTGCCCAGGGCCAGCAGTCGGTGGCCGATGCGCGCAAGGCGATCGACACCAACTGGAAGGCCTACCTGGCCACGCACCTCGTGCCCGAGGAAGCCCAGCTGGTCGAGCGCTTCAAGCCCCTGCAGGCCAAGGCCGACGCGGCCGCCGACACGCTGACCGGCCATTTCCGCTCGGGCGACACGGCGGCGCTGACGGCGTTCGCCGCCAAGGAGATGTACCCCGCCATCGACCCGCTGCAGGATGTGCTGGGCCTGCTCATGCAGGTGCAGCTGGACCGGGCCAAGGCCGAGTACGACCGGGCCGAATCGAGCTTTCAGGCGATTCGCGCCGTCGCGCTCACGGCCGTCGTGCTGGGCATCGTGCTGGCGGTGCTGATGGGCGGCGCCATGATCCGGCAGATATCGCGCGCCCTGGGCAATGCGGTGCAGATCACCGATTCGGTGGCGCGGGGCGACCTGACGGTGCCGATCGATGCGCGGGGCAGGGACGAGATCTCCCTGCTGCTGGGCGGCCTGACCACCATGCGCGACAACCTGGCCCATGTGGTATCGGGGGTACGCGGGAATGCGCAGGGTGTGGCGTCTGCCAGTGCCGAGATTGCGTCGGGCAACAACGACCTGTCCAGCCGCACCGAACAGCAGGCCAGCGCGCTGCAGGAGACGGCGGCGTCGATGGAGGAGCTCAGCTCCACCGTCAAGCAGAACGCCGACAACGCGCGCCAGGCCAACCAGCTGGCGATGAGCGCATCCACCGTGGCGGGGCAGGGCGGCGATGTGGTGTCGGAGGTGGTCGAGACCATGAAGGGCATCAACGACAGCAGCAAGAAGATCGCCGACATCATCAGCGTGATCGACGGCATTGCCTTCCAGACCAACATCCTGGCGCTCAACGCGGCGGTGGAGGCGGCGCGCGCGGGCGAGCAGGGCCGGGGCTTCGCCGTGGTGGCGGGCGAGGTGCGCAGCCTGGCCGGGCGCAGCGCCGAGGCTGCCAAGGAGATCAAGGCCCTGATCACCGCCAGCGTGGAGCGCGTGGAGCAGGGCTCGGTGCTCGTGGACAAGGCCGGTGTCACCATGACCGAGGTGGTGTCCTCCATCCGCCGCGTGACGGACATCATGGGCGAGATCAGCGCGGCCAGCAGCGAGCAGAGCCAGGGCGTGTCGCAGGTGGGCGAGGCGATCACGCAGATGGACCAGGTGACGCAGCAGAACGCGGCCCTGGTGGAGGAAATGGCCGCGGCCGCCAGCAGCCTGAGCCAGCAGGCCCAGGCGCTGGTGGGCGCGGTGGCGGTGTTCAAGCTCTCGTCCGACCAGTCCCGGCCCGTGGCCGCCGCTGCTGCCGCCGCCGTCGCGGCGCCGCCCCGGCCCGCCCTGCGGGCGGCGGGTGCCGCGATGCGCCCCGCCGGCGGCAAGGCGGCCCCCGCCGCGCGGCCACCTTCCATCGCGGCGGCCAGGCCGAAGGCCCCCGCACCGCAGCCCGTGGCGGCGGGCGCGGAGGATGACTGGGAGAGCTTCTGACACGCGCCCGGGCTGGAAGGGGCCGGAAGGAGACGGGGCTGGGGCTGCGGCCTCTCCCTCAGCCCGTGCCGGCGCCGTGCGGAGCCAAGGCGGCCCTGGCCTCAGCCCCCGGCGGCGCCTGCCTGAATGGGCTGCGCTCCTGCAGTTCGTCCAGGTAGTGCTGGACGCCTTCGCTTTCGCGCGCCAGGAACCGCTCCACCGCTTCGGCGAAGGCCGGGTGCGCCAGCCAGTGGGCACTGGTGGCCTGCACCGGCAGCAGCGCGCGGGCCATCTTGTGTTCACCCTGGGCACCGCCTTCAAAGCGCCGCGCGCCGTGTTCGATGCACCACTGCAGGGGCTGGTAGTAGCAGGCCTCGAAATGCAGGCAGTCCACGCGCTCCAGCGCCCCCCAGTAGCGGCCATACGCCACGGGTTCATGGGCGTTTGGGCCGCTGGCGCTTGATGAATCCGCGCCGACAGCTATCAGACTGCTGGCAATGGGCCGCCCGTTGCGTTCGGCGATGAAAAGCAGCCAGGCGCCGGGCAGCTGCGCGGCCATGCGCGCGAAGAAGTCGCGCGTGAGGTAGGGCGGGTTGCCGTGCTCGAGGTAGGTGCGCTCGTAGCAGCGGTAGAAGAAATCCCAGTCCGCCTGCGGGATGTCCGTGCCGCGCGCCCACCGGAACGTAACGCCCGCATCGGCCACGCGGCGGCGTTCCTGGCGGATCTTCTTGCGTTTTTCCTGGGACAGGCTGGCGAGGAATTCGTCGAAGCTGCGGTAGCCGTCCCCGCCGCCGGGCGCGGGAGCCTGGTTCTTCCAGTGGAATTGCACGGTGTGCCGCAGCATCAGGTCGCGCCCCGCGCAGGTCCGCGCGTCGTCGTCGCTGGCAAACAGCACATGCACGGAAGAGACGTTTTCCTCCCCGCACCACTGGCACACGGCCTGCACCAGCAGCGCGCGCGTGGCCTCGTCGCGCGCCATCAGGCGCGTACCGGGCACGGGCGTGAAAGGCACGGCCACGACGGCCTTGGGGTAGTACGGCACGCCGTGCTGCTCATACGCGCTGGCCCACGCCCAGTCGAACACATACTCTCCGTACGAATGGCTCTTGAGGTACAGGGGGCAGGCCGCGATCAGCGTGCCGTCCTCCCACAGGGTCATGAACCGGGGGGCCCAGCCGGTGCGTGGCGTGGCGCTGCCGCTTTCGTGCAGGGCGGCCAGGTATTCGTGCCGCATGAAGGGCGTGGGGTGGCTTTGCCGGGCGAGCAGGGCGTTCCAGGCGTCGGCCCCGACGTCGAGCGGGGATGCGAGTACGCGGGCGATAATGGCGGCTTCAGCCATGCGATCCCCCGCTCCACCCCCGGTGCCGCGGGTCCGCAGTGGCGGTATTCAACCTGGCCGCAGGGGCCGATTCCAGTTCCATGACGCTCTCCATTTGCACTGCGCAGCTCAACTTTGTCGTGGGCGACATGCCCCAGAACGCGCAGAAGATCATTGCCGCGGCCCGCGAAGCCCATGCCCGGGGTGCCCGGCTGCTGCTCACGCCCGAACTCGCCATCTGTGGCTATGCCGCCGAAGACCTGTTCCTGCGCCCGGCCTTCATCGCGGCCTGCGATGATGCCGTGAAAACCGTGGCCCGCGAGACGGCAGGGTTGAAAGGCCTGGCCATCGTGCTGGGCCATCCGCAGGCGGTGTCGCCCGATGCGCCTGCGTTCAGCGCCTGCCTCAATGCCGCCAGCGTGCTGCGCGAGGGCCGCATCGAGCAGACCTACGCCAAGCGCGAGCTGCCCAACTACCAGGTGTTCGACGAGCGCCGCTACTTCGTGGCGGGCAGCGCGCCCTGCGTGTTCGAGGTGGAGGGCGTGCGGGTGGGCCTGCTGGTCTGCGAGGACGCCTGGTTCGCCGCGCCGGCGCACGATGCGGCGGCCGCGGGCGCGCAGCTGCTGGCGGTCATCAATGCATCGCCCTTCCACCTGGGAAAGAGCGCCGAACGCGAGCAGACCATGCGCGAACGCGTGGCCGAGACCGGCCTGCCGCTGGTGTACGCCCACCTGGTGGGCGGGCAGGACGAGGTGGTGTTCGAGGGCCGCTCTTTCGCGCTCAACGCCGACGGCTCGGTGGCTGGTCGTGGTCCTGGGTTTGAAGAAAAACTGGTCTTTGCGCAAGTCCAGCAAGCGCAGGATGCTATCAAAATTGAAGCAGACATCGCGCCGGAGAAAAGCCTGGAGGCGGACCTGTGGGACGCCCTGGTGCTGGGGGTGCGGGACTATGTGGGCAAGAACGGATTTCCGGGCGCGCTGCTGGGGCTCTCGGGCGGCATCGACTCGGCCCTGGTGCTGGCCATTGCCGTGGACGCGCTGGGCGCCGACAAGGTGCGCACGGTGATGATGCCGTCGCCCTACACGGCCGACATCAGCTGGATCGATGCGCGCGACATGGCTGCCCGCCTGGGCGTGCGCTACGACGAGATCTCCATCAAGCCGCAGTTTGAGGCCTTCAAGGCCGCGCTGGCGAGCGACTTCGCGGGTCTGGCCGAGGACACCACCGAGGAAAACCTGCAGGCGCGCATCCGGGGCACGCTGCTCATGGCGCTGTCCAACAAGTTCGGCGCCATCGTGCTCACCACGGGCAACAAGAGCGAGATGTCCACGGGCTACTGCACGCTGTATGGCGACATGGCGGGTGGCTTCGCGGTGATCAAGGACGTGGCCAAGACACGGGTGTTCGACCTGGCGCGCTGGCGCAACGCCAACGATCCGTACGGCACGGGCGCCAGTCCCATTCCCGAGCGCATCATCACCCGCCCGCCCAGCGCCGAGTTGCGCCCCGACCAGAAAGACCAGGACAGTCTGCCGCCCTACGAAGTGCTGGACGCCATCGTGGCGCGCTACATGGAGAACGATGAGCCCATCGAGTCCATCATCGCCAGCGGTTTTGCGCGCGCCGATGTGGAGCGTGTGACGCGCCTCATCAAGCTCAACGAGTACAAGCGCCGCCAGGCTCCCGTAGGGATTCGCGTCACGCGCCGTAGCTTCGGCAAGGACTGGCGTTACCCTATCACTAGCAAATTCAGGGCGTGACGCTTCGGCGCTGCGCTTTCAGCCCCCATTTTTTACATCCTCCAGGAGACCCGCCATGAAAATGATCACCGCCGTCATCAAGCCCTTCAAGCTCGAAGAAGTCCGCGAAGCCCTGGCTGAATGTGGCGTGACCGGCCTCACCGTGACCGAGGTGAAGGGCTTTGGCCGCCAGAAGGGCCACACCGAGCTGTACCGGGGCGCTGAATACGTGGTGGACTTCCTGCCCAAGGTGAAGGTCGAGGTCGTCGTGAAGAGCGAAGACGTGGACCGCTGCGTGGATGCCATCGTGAGCGTCGCGCGCACGGGCAAGATCGGCGACGGCAAGATCTTCGTCACCTCGGTGGAGCGCGTGGTGCGCATCCGCACCGGCGACCTGGACGACGCCGCGGTCTGAGGGGTCGCGCCCGCCTGGCCGGGGCCGCACGGGCTCCCGCAAGGAAAAGGCACGCAAGACACACAAGGACAAGGCACAAAGCGAAAGGGGCGGAAAACCGCCCCTTTCGCTTTTGTTTTGTTGTGTGGGTGCCGGCAGCGCGATGCGGGGGTGACCCCGTATCCGCGCGGCCCGGCCGTCAGATCACGGCACGCAGCGGCACCGGCGCCTGGCCGGGGCCGGCGGACTGCACCAGCGTGCGCAGCAGCGCGTCGGCATCGGCGGACGCATGCAGCAGTCCCATCTGCCATTCGCCCATGAAGCCGCTGGCCACGCTGTGGTCCAGGAAGCCCATCAGCGCGTCGTAGTAGCCCGCGACATTGAGCAGGCCCAGCGGCTTGTCGTGGTAGCCCAGCTGGCGCCAGGTCCACACCTCGAACAGCTCTTCGAAGGTGCCGATGCCGCCGGGCAGGGCCAGGAAGGCGTCGCTGCGCTCGGCCATCATCGCCTTGCGCTCGTGCATGGTCTGCACGATGTGAAGCTCGTCGCACAGGCGGTTGGCCAGCTCCTTGTCCACCAGCGCCTGCGGAATCACGCCCACCACGCGCCCGCCCGCCACGCGGGTGGCCTCGGCCACCGTGCCCATCAGCCCGCTGCGCCCACCGCCATACACCAGCTGCCCGCCACGTTGGCCGATCCACTGGCCCACGGCCTTGGCGGCCTGGGCGAAGGCCGGGTTCTCGCCAGGGCGCGAGCCGCAGTACACACACACTGAAAATGCCGGTTCAACCATGGAAGATCCTCTGAAAAACAGCCGCGCCCCAGATGCCCATGCACAGCAGCAGCGCCAGCAGCACGGCGGCGCTGCCCATGTCCTTGGCGCGTTTTGAAAGGTCGTGCCATTCGGGGCCGATGCGGTCGATGGCGGTCTCGATGCCGGTGTTGAGCAGCTCCACGATCATCACGATCACCACGGAGCCTGCCAGCAGCGCCACCTCCACCCAGCTGCGCCCCAGCCACAGCGACAGGGGCAGCAGCACCATGGCGGCAATGGCCTCCTGGCGGAACGCCTTTTCGTTCCAGCCCGCGCGCAGGCCTTCCAGCGAATAGCCGGCGGCGTGCCAGATGCGGTTCAGGCCCGAGCGGGCTTTCTGGGGGTTGGCGGGCGCGACGGGCTGCGGCGGAGATAGGGACATGGTCCGGGCATTGTCTCGCACCCGCGTGACAGCTGGCACGGCGAAGGGGTGGCGGGGGCTACTTTTTTGGCAGCTCGAAGTGCACCAGGCGGGTGCCGGCCAGCGCGTCATGCCAGAACTGCCGCTGGGGATGAAACCGGCTCAGGATGGCCCAGATGGCGACCCAGCCGAACAGCAGCACCAGCACCTCGAGGGCGGGCACGCCGAACAGGTAGGCGGCCAGCGGCGGCAGGAACCAGACCCAGCTGAGCAGGTAGCGCAGCAGGGCGCGCGCCTGGGTGATGGGGCGCCCTGCGGTGTCCACCACGCGGATGAGCCAGGTCTTCTGGGCCAGGGTCTGGCCCTTGGCCCAGAACCAGGTGAAATAGATACCAAACACCACGAACAGGAAGGCCTGCAGGGCATGCCGGTTGTCCAGCGCGTGGCGGGTCTGGCTCAGGGTGCCGAACAGGTAGCCTGCGATGAAGACCACCCCGAACATCAGCATGCCCTCGTACAGCCAGCACGCCATGCGGCGCCACAGGTTGGGCGTCGTCGCGCCGATGCCGGCGGCTGAAGGCGCAGGGGAGGCGGGGGCGGCCGGCGGCGTGCGGGCGGGAGGGGAGGCGGTCATTCCAGGGGGCGAAAGCGAGGCAGGAGCAAGGCGGGAAAGGCCGGCCGGCGGTCTACTGAGGATACAGGCCGGAATTGTCGGGTGTGACAATGGGAGCCGGGGCGGCGGGTGCTTCCGCGGAGCCTGCGCCCAGCGGTGCCAGCGCCGCCGGAACCGCCACGGGCACCGAGATGGGCGCGGTCTCCACCACCGTGGAGGCCGGATTCTGCGTGGGCACGCCCGATGCGGGTGGCGCCGCGGGCGTCACCGGCGCTGCCACGCGCGGGAGGCTGTGGTCCAGCACGGGGGGAATCTTGGGCGCATTCGGACGGCTGGGGTTGGCCTGCGTGGCCGCTGGCACCTGGGCCAGTTTCTTGGGCGACACGGGCCGCAGCGCCGTGGCGGCGCCCTTGGGCTTGGGCGCCGCACGGGCCGCCAGGGCGCGTTTTTCTTCCTCGGACAGGGCCAGGTAGGCCTCCCACTGGGCGCGCTTGTCGTCGGGGGCGAGGCGATTGGTGACCGCGTAGTTCAACCGGGCCTGGTTGCGCTGCTGGGCACTCAGGCTGGCCCAGTCCGCCATGCGGTCGTGGAACTTGGCCTGTTCTTCCTCGGGGAGCGCGGAGAAATTGGCCGCCAGCGCGAGCCAGCGGCGTTTTTGCGCCTCGCTGATCAGCGCCCAACGCTCTGCGAGCGGGTACAGCGCCAGCTTCTGGGGCGTGGTCAAGGTCTCCCAGCCCGGACCGGTCTCGACCTGCGGCACCATCGAGGTGCCATGGCGCGTGGGCGAGCGCGCGTTGTTGGGGCTGGCCACGGCCGCTTCCGCGCCGGCGGGCAGCAGGGTGCCGGGTGCCATGCGCATCTGCACCAGCACCTGGCCACCCACCGCCGCGAGCACGCCCAAGAGCGCCAAAGCCAGCACGAAGGCTGGCAGGGCGGGGGAAGCGTCAGAAGGGCTTGGGTGCATGCAGTACGGTGTCGGGCAGCTCAGTTCGGCTGCGCGGAGGTCTTGAGAAATTGTACGAAGCCCGGGTCTGCGTAGGCTGCGGGTGGCAGATCATCGGTCAGCAGCGCGGCATCCACCTCGGCCACGTCATTGGCACTGCTTTCGTCCTGGGCAATGTTGATCACGACCAGGCCCACCACCAGGGCCATCAGGGGAACGGCGGAAACCAGCGCACTCCACCAGCCACCACCTTCACTGCCGCCGCGGCCCAGCGTGGCGCTGCCGCCCGCGCCGTGGATGACGGCCGCAGGGGCCGCCAGCCGCACCGGCACGATGTCTTTCTTGCGCTTGGCCAGCGCCTGCACGCGCGAGGCGCGCAGCCGCTCGGAAATGTCATAAGGCAATTCGGCGGTGCCGCTGGACAACCGCGACGCGACGCGCAGCGCAAAGCGCTCTGCCGCAGCTTCTGCCTGTGTCGATGGGGTCTGTACAGTGTTCATGGCTCGATTCCTTTGGCCTTCAGTGCCTTGCTGAGGGTTTGTATGGCACGAAAACAGTGCGTCTTGACACTGCCTTCGGAGCAGCCCATGGCGGCCGCCGTTTCTGCAACATCCATTTCTTCCCAGTAACGCATGAGGAACGCTTCCCGTTGACGTGGCGGAAGCTCGGCGATTTCAGCCTCGATACCGTGGAAGATCTGCGCCCGGCGGGTCAGATCCTCGGCGCTCTCCGCCCGTTCTCCACCATCCGGTCCTGAATACGCCTCCAGCAGATCAAAATCCATGCCATCTTCGCCGGGGCCCTCGAAGTCGCTCATGCTCGAAAACAGTGCATTGCGGGTCTTCTGGCGCCGGAACCAGTCCAGGGTGCAGTTGGACAGGATCCGCTGGTACAGCATGGGCAGCTCCGCCGCCGGCTTGTCGCCGTAATGCTCCGCCAGCTTGAGCATGCTGTCCTGCACGATGTCGAGCGCCGCTTCCTCATTGCGAACGTGGTAGACCGAACGCTTGAAAGCGCGCTTTTCTACACTTTTGAGGAAGTCGGAGAGTTCTTGTTCGGTTGCCAAGACGGGTCAGCCCGGGAGGGGATCGGTGCCGGTGAGCGCGCAAAAATGTGGCTATCCGGCACGTGGAGCCTTTGATTATCGCATCCGCCGGGGTTTTTTTAGGCTGCCTGCGGTTTTACATGTGTTGCAGTGCGATAATCGCTGCTGCAATTCAAAAGGCAAACGGGTCACGGTCCGGCGCGGCAATCATCCCGCCCATGTCCTTGGCCTCAAGTTCCAAGCTGGCTTCACAAGAGCGCGTGCGAGGGGCACCCAAGGTTTTTCGTCAGAGAAATTCACAAAGGTTGATCGATCATGGAAATCTCCAAGGCTGAACTCACTTCAGCTGCCGCTGCCACGCAGGGCAATGCTTCTCCCGCTTCCGGCTCGCAGGACCTCATGGGTTCTGAGATCCTCATCAAGTCGCTCCAGGCCGAGAACGTCCAGTACATCTGGGGCTATCCCGGCGGCGCCGTCCTCTACATCTACGACGCGCTCTACAAGCAAGACACCATCCAGCACGTGCTGGTGCGCCACGAACAGGCCGCCGTGCACGCCGCCGACGGCTATGCGCGCGCCACCGGCGAAGTCGGCGTGGCCCTGGTCACTTCGGGCCCCGGCCTGACCAATGCGGTCACCGGCATCGCCACCGCGTACATGGATTCGATCCCCATGGTGATCATCTCCGGCCAGGTGCCCACGCCCGCCATCGGGCTGGACGCCTTCCAGGAGTGCGACACGGTCGGTATCACCCGCCCCATCGTCAAGCACAACTTCCTCGTCAAGGACCCGCGCGATCTGGCCATGACGATGAAGAAGGCCTTCCACATCGCCCGCACCGGCCGCCCCGGCCCCGTGGTGGTGGACGTGCCCAAGGACGTTTCGTTCAAGAAGGTGCCCTACAGCGGCTACCCGCAGTCGGTGGAAATGCGCTCGTACAACCCCGTGCGCAAGGGCCACGGCGGCCAGATCCGCAAGGCGCTGCAGTTGCTGCTGGCTGCCAAGCGCCCCTACATCTACACCGGCGGCGGCGTGCTGCTGGGCAATGCCACCAATGAGCTGCGCACGCTGGTGGACATGCTGGGCTATCCGGTCACCAACACGCTGATGGGCCTGGGCGCCTATCCCGCGTCGGACCGCAAGTTCCTGGGCATGCTGGGCATGCACGGCACCATCGAGGCCAACAACGCGATGCAGAACTGCGACGTGCTGCTGGCCGTGGGCGCGCGCTTCGACGACCGCGTGATCGGCAACCCCAAGCATTTCGCGCAGAACGACCGCAAGATCATCCACGTGGACATCGACCCGTCGAGTATCTCCAAGCGCGTGAAGGTGGACATCCCGATCGTCGGCGACGTGAAGGACGTGCTCACCGAGCTGATCTCCATGATCCGCGAGAGCAGCACGCGCCCTGACGCGGGTGCTCTGGCCGCCTGGTGGGACACCATCGAAGGCTGGCGCAAGCGCGATTGCCTCAAGTACAGCATGGGCAGCAGCGACGTCATCAAGCCACAGTATGTGGTCGAGACGCTGTGGAACATGACCAAGGATGCGGACACCTACATCACGTCCGACGTGGGCCAGCACCAGATGTGGGCCGCGCAGTACTACCGTTTCGACGAGCCGCGCCGCTGGATCAACTCCGGCGGCCTGGGCACCATGGGCGTGGGCATTCCCTACGCCATGGGCATCAAGCTGGCCAAGCCGGACTCCGAGGTCTTCTGCATCACGGGCGAAGGCTCGGTGCAGATGAACATCCAGGAGCTGTCCACCTGCCTGCAGTACAACACGCCGATCAAGATCTGCTCGCTGAACAACCGCTACCTGGGCATGGTGCGCCAGTGGCAGGAGATCGAATATTCCGGCCGCTACAGCCACAGCTACATGGACGCGCTGCCCAACTTCGTGAAGCTGGCCGAGGCCTACGGCCATGTGGGCATGCTCATCGAGCATCCCAAGGACGTGGAGCCCGCGCTGCGCGAAGCCCGCAAGCTCAAGGACCGCACGGTGTTCATGGACTTCCGCACCGACCCCACCGAGAACGTGTTCCCGATGGTGCAGGCCGGCAAGGGCATCACCGAAATGCTGCTGGGGTCGGAAGACCTTTAAGCAAAATCGGGCTCCAGCGCTTGATTGGCAAGCGCAAGCAGCTATCAATTTGATAGCTATCACTTTTTGACGAATCTATTGCCTGCCAAGCCCGTGCATTACCGTGCACGGGGGAGGGCAGCGAAAAGAGGAATCTCTTCATCATGAAACACATCATTGCCGTTCTGCTGGAAAACGAACCCGGCGCGCTCTCGCGCGTGGTGGGCCTGTTCTCCGCCCGTGGCTACAACATCGAATCGCTCACCGTGGCGCCCACCGAGGATCCATCGCTCTCGCGCATGACGATCCAGACCACGGGCTCCGACGACGTGATCGAGCAGATCACCAAGCACCTGAACCGCCTCATCGAGGTGGTCAAGGTGGTCGACCTCACCGAAGGCGCCTACACCGAGCGCGAGCTCATGATGGTGAAGGTGCGCGCCGTAGGCAAGGAGCGCGAGGAGATGAAGCGCATGGCCGACATCTTCCGTGGCCGCATCATCGACGTGACCGAGAAGAGCTACACCATCGAGCTCACCGGCGACCAGGGAAAGAACGATGCCTTCCTGCAGGCCATCGACCGCACGGCCATCCTGGAAACCGTGCGCACCGGTGCCAGCGGCATCGGCCGAGGCGAACGCATCCTGCGTGTCTGAAAAGGCGCCTGAGCGCTTTCCAGGACAATACCCCGTTTTATTTTTCAACCCGAACAACGCATTTCAACCGGAGCAACCCATGAAAGTTTTCTACGACAAAGACTGTGACCTGAGCCTGATCAAGGGCAAGACCGTTGCCATCATCGGCTACGGCTCGCAGGGCCACGCCCATGCACAGAACCTGAACGACAGCGGCGTGAAGGTCGTGGTCGGCCTGCGCAAGGGCGGTGCCTCGTGGGACAAGGTTGGCAAGGCCGGCCTGAACGTGATGGAAGTGAACGACGCCGTCAAGGCCGCCGACGTGGTCATGATCCTGCTGCCCGACGAGCAGATCGCCGAGGTCTACACCAACAACGTGGCCCCGAACATCAAGCAGGGTGCCTCGCTGGCCTTTGCCCACGGCTTCAACGTGCACTACAACCAGGTCGTGCCCCGTGCCGACCTGGACGTGTGGATGGTCGCTCCCAAGGCCCCTGGCCATACTGTGCGCAACACCTACACCCAGGGCGGCGGCGTGCCCCACCTGGTGGCCGTGCACCAGGACAAGTCCGGCAAGGCCCGCGACCTGGCCCTGTCGTACGCCATGGCCAATGGTGGCGGCAAGGCCGGCATCATCGAGACCAACTTCAAGGAAGAAACCGAGACCGACCTGTTCGGCGAGCAGGCCGTGCTGTGCGGCGGCGCCGTTGAGCTGATCAAGATGGGCTATGAAACCCTGGTCGAAGCCGGCTATGCCCCCGAGATGGCCTACTTCGAATGCCTGCACGAACTCAAGCTCATCGTGGACCTGATCTACGAAGGCGGGATCGCCAACATGAACTACTCGATCTCGAACAACGCCGAGTACGGCGAGTACGTGACCGGCCCCGAAGTGATCAACGAGCAGTCGCGCGCCGCCATGCGCAATGCCTTGAAGCGCATCCAGAACGGCGACTACGCCAAGATGTTCATCCAGGAAGGCCGCCTGAACTACCCGAGCATGACGGCCCGCCGCCGCAACACCGCCGACCACAGCATCGAAGTGGTGGGCGGCAAGCTGCGCGCCATGATGCCCTGGATCGCCAAGAACAAGCTGGTCGACCAGACCCGCAACTGATCTCCTGTGCGAAGCACGAAAAGGCCACTTCACAGTGGCCTTTTTTGTTGCCGGGCCAACCCCTGGCGCAAAGCCCGCCCGCTACTTGGGAGCGCGCTCACCTGTGCCGGGGGCTGGGGCGCTTCCTTTGGCGGGACGCCGTGTTGGCAGGCGCTACACTGCGGCCTTCGCCTTTTGCGCGTGCGGCGCGCCGCCTGTTCCGTGGGTCAGGGTTGAAAACTATAAATTTAATAGCAGCTTGCGCAATATAGGCAAGCGCTGGAGGTCTATTTGATGCATGACGGCAATGAATCCACCGACAACCCCGGTGTGATGGTGCGCAAGCGGCGCAAAGGCATCTACATCCTGCCCAACCTGTTCACGCTGGCGGCCCTGTTCGGTGGTTTCTATTCGATCGTGATGGCCATGAACGGCCGGTTCGACATGGCGGCGGTGGGCGTCTTCTGCGCCATGGTGCTGGACAGCCTGGACGGACGCGTTGCGCGCATGACCAATACGCAGAGCGCGTTTGGCGAGCAGATGGATTCGCTGTCCGACATGGTCTCGTTTGGAGCGGCGCCCGCGCTGATCGCCTATGAGTGGTCGCTCCAGGGCCTGGGCCGGTGGGGCTGGATCGCCGCGTTCGTGTACTGCGCCTGCGCGGCCTTGCGCCTTGCGCGCTTCAATGTGAATACCAGCGTGGTGGACAAGCGCTACTTCCAGGGGCTGCCTTCGCCAGCCGCCGCTGCCCTGGTGGCCGGCTTCATCTGGCTCATGACGGAGCTGGGGGTGCATCCGGGAGAAGACCTGTGGCTGACCTGGACGCAGACCACCTGGGTCATGTTCGCCTTCACGCTGTATGCGGGACTCACCATGGTGACCAACGTGCCGTTCTACAGCTTCAAGGACGTGCAGATGAAGAAGAGCGTGCCCTTTGCCGCCATCGTGCTGATAGCGCTGGGCATCGCGGTCATCAACATCCATCCCCCCATCGTGCTTTTCGGCGTGTTCGTCTGCTATGGGCTGAGCGGCTACGGCGTCTATGCCTGGCGCAAGGCCAAGGGCCAGCACAGCAGCGTGATCAGCACGTCGACCGATGAACCCGATGAGCGCGGACTCCACAAGTGACCACGGCGGCGGGTTGTGACTTGTGCTACATTGCATCGCATGAACACGTTTGCACTGGCCCTACTGCTACCTCCCCACGGGCGGAGACAGTAAGCGCACGCGCACACTTTTTCCACACAGGCCCGTATGCACCCGCAACGGGCCTTTTGTTTTGGGCGCCAGATTTTTGACGTTGCGGGAACCCCACCCACCGATACCAGGAGAACAACATGGCTGACAAACTGATCATTTTCGACACCACCTTGCGCGATGGCGAGCAATCCCCCGGCGCCTCGATGACCAAGGACGAGAAGCTGCGCATCGCGCGCCAGCTCGAGCGCCTGAAGGTGGACGTGATCGAAGCCGGTTTCGCGGCCAGCTCCAACGGCGACTTCGAAGCCGTGCAGGCCATCGCCAATGCGATCAGGGAATCGACCATCTGCTCGCTGTCGCGCGCCAACGACCGCGACATCGCGCGCGCGGCGGAGGCCCTGGCGGGCGCCAACAGCGCGCGCATCCATACCTTCATCGCCACGAGCCCGCTGCACATGGAGAAGAAGCTGCGCATGACGCCCGAACAGGTGCTGGAGCAGGCCAAGCAGTCGGTGCGTTTCGCCCGCAACCTGGTGGCCGACATCGAGTTCAGCCCCGAGGATGGCTACCGCAGCGATCCCGATTTCCTGTGCCGCGTGCTGGAGGCAGTGATCGCGGAGGGCGCCACCACCATCAACGTGCCCGACACCGTGGGCTACGCCATCCCCGAGCTCTATGGCAACTTCATCAAGACGCTGCGCGAGCGCATCCCCAACAGCGACAAGGCCGTTTGGTCCGTGCACTGCCACAACGACCTGGGCATGGCGGTGGCCAACTCGCTCGCTGGCGTGAAGATCGGCGGTGCGCGCCAGGTGGAGTGCACGATCAACGGCCTGGGCGAGCGCGCGGGCAACTGCTCGCTCGAAGAGGTGGTGATGGCGGTCAAGACCCGCCGGGACTATTTCAACCTCGACCTCAACATCGACACGCAGCACATCGTGGCCGCCAGCCGCATGGTCAGCCAGACCACCGGTTTCGTGGTGCAGCCCAACAAGGCCGTGGTGGGCGCCAACGCGTTCGCACATGCCTCGGGCATCCACCAGGATGGCGTGCTCAAGGCGCGCGACACCTACGAGATCATGCGCGCCGAGGACGTGGGCTGGAGCGCCAACAAGATCGTGCTGGGCAAGCTGAGCGGCCGCAATGCCTTCAAGCAGCGCTTGCAGGAACTGGGCGTGAGCCTGGAGAGCGAAACCGAGGTCAATACGGCGTTCACCCGCTTCAAGGAGTTGGCGGACCGCAAGAGCGAAATCTTCGATGAGGACATCCTGGCGCTGGTCAGCGACGAGAGCGTGACCAGCGAGAAGGAGCAGTACGGCTTTGTCTCCCTTTTTCAGCAGAGCGAAACGGGTGAGCACCCCCGCGCGCGCATCGTCTTCACGGTCGACGGCCATGAAGTGCGCGGCGAATCCGAAGGCAACGGCCCCGTGGACGCCTCGCTCAAGGCCATTGAATCGCACGTCAAGAGCGGGGCGGAGATGGTGCTGTACTCGGTCAATGCCATCAGCGGCTCGACCGAGAGCCAGGGCGAGGTCACGGTGCGCCTGCAAAACAGCGGCCGCGTGGTCAATGGCGTGGGCGCGGATCCGGACATCGTGGTGGCTTCGGCCAAGGCATACCTCAGCGCGCTGAACAAGTTACAAAGTAAAGCTGACCGGGTGGCTGCACAAGGTTGAATGAACAATTTATAATTTCATTCACTTTCTCGGAAAGTCGCGCAAGGCATTGATCTTGCGCGACTTTTTTTGATTCTGTACACTGCTCAACACCTATTACCGTTTGGAGCACTTTGATGCACCATCGCCACCGCGCCGCAGTGAGCCGTTTCTTTCAAATTTTGAGCGTTGTCGCCGTGAGCGCCGTCCTGGCTGCCCCGGCCGCGCACGCAGGCGAGCGCAAGAAAGCCTCGGACAAAAAACAGCAGATCAGCACGGCCACTGCCAAACGGGGCGTTGCGCCCCGCAAGGTGGCTGCTGCCTCCACCAGGGCCGTGCGCGTGACGGCCAAGACCTCCAAGGCAGCCACCCGCGTGGCGTTCGTGCCGGCCAAGCAGTCCTTCGGGCAGATGGCGGGCCTGCACGAGGTCAACGATCCATTGGATCTGAAGTCGAGTGTGGCCCTGGTCATCGACCAGGACACGCACGAGGTCCTGCTGAGCAAGAATGACCATGCGGTGCTGCCCATCGCGTCCCTGACCAAGCTCATGACCGGGATGCTCATTTCCCAGGCCAAGCTGCCGATGGATGAACCGATCACCATCACGCAGGACGACGTCGATACGGAAAAGGGCAGCCGCTCGCGCCTGACGGTGGGTTCCACGCTGACCCGGGGCGAGATGCTGCATCTGGCCCTCATGTCCAGCGAGAACCGGGCTGCGCATGCGCTGGGCCGTACCTACCCTGGTGGCCTGGAGGCTTTCGTGGCGCAGATGAACGCCAAGGCCCGTTTGCTGGGCATGACCGACACCCGCTATGTGGAGCCCACGGGGCTGTCCAGCCGCAACCAGTCCAGCGCCCGGGACCTGGCCACCTTGGTGAATGTGGCGCACAGCGATCCCTTGCTGCGCGAGCTGTCCACGTCTCCGGGCTATGAGGTGGCCGTGGGCCCGAGAACGCTGCAGTACAACAATACCAACGGGCTGGTAAAGAACCCCACCTGGGATATCGGACTGCAAAAGACGGGCTATATCTCCGAGGCGGGCCGCTGCCTTGTGATGCAGACGCAGATCGCCGGGCGCAAGCTCATCATGGTGTTTCTGGATTCCGCGGGCAAGTTCAGCCGGCTGGGGGATGCGGAGCGCGTGCGCCACTGGGTGGAGTCGATGCCATCCCTGGCGACCCCGTTGCAGGCCCGGGCCGGAAGCAATGGCTAGCCGATAGCGGCAGCTAGCTTCCCGCGCCAGCGGCCCCGCCGGGGCCGTGGTGCCATCGAAGCGCATTGATCATCCATGGGCCGACCAGGCATTACCCGCCTGTGTCGGCTTTTTCATTTCATGCGTGGTGGCTTCTGGGGTCGTGGTGCGCCGCTCAGCGAAGGCCTGCACGCAAGCCGGCTTCGCTGGATGCCGATGCCTCGGTGCTGGTGGGTACGTGGCCCAGCGCGAGCGAGATCTCGTTGGCCGTGGCTTGCAATTTGGGCAGCCACCCTTCGTCCAGCCGGTCCGCCGGGGCCGATATCGACAGACCCGCCACCAGCTTGCCCTGGTCGTCATAGACGCCGGCGGCCATGCAGCGCACGCCCAGCTCCAGTTCCTCGTTGTCGCGGGCAATCCCGTACTGCCGTGCCTTGGCGAGTTCGCGCTCAAGGTTGGGCAGCTGGGTGATGCTGTTGCGCGTGTGTCCCGCCAGCCCGGTGCGCGTGGCGTAGGCCCGCACGCGCTGGGGATCGTCCAGGGCCAGGAAGAGCTTGCCCGTCGATGTCAGGTGCAGGGGGGCGCGCCCGCCGATGGCGCGTACCACCTGCATGCCCGAGCGCTCGCTGTAGGCGCGCTCCACGTAGACAATCTCATCCCCCTGCCGCATGCTCAGATTGACCGGTTGCTGGATCAGCTTGTGCAGGTTGCGCATGGGGGTCAGGGCGGCATCGCGCACGCTCAGGCGCGCCTTGACGAGGTTGCCCAGTTCCAGCAGGCGCATGCCCAGCCGGTAGCTGCCGGATTCCGGCCGGTCCACGAAGCGGCCGATCGTGAGGTCGTTCAGGATGCGGTGCGTGGTGGAGGGGTGCAGCCCCGTCTTCTCGCTGATTTCCTTGAGGGAGATCGCCTCCTCGCGCGACGCCAGCACATCGATCAGCGTAAACATGCGTTCAAGCACCTGAACGCTGGGTTTGGCAGGAATGCTGGGATCGATTTTTTTCATGGGCGGCGATGCAATGAGGGCCGCAGCATTTTATCTTGTGAAATTCAATCCTGCATTCAGGCGCCTTGTTCGGCGCGGTGCCACGCGCCATCGGTGCGGACTTCGTGGGGGTGAAAGCGGGCCTTGTAGTTCATCTTGGGGCTGGCTTCGATCCAGTAGCCCAGATAGACATGGGGGAGCCCCAGGGAGCGCGCCTGCGCGATCTGCCACATCACGTTGTAGGTACCGTAGCTGCAGTGGGGCTCGGGCTCGTAGAAGGTGTAGACCGCGGAAAGCCCGTCGTCGAGCACATCCAGGATGGATACCATCTTGAGCGCGCCGGGCTCGCCGCTGGCATCCGTTTCGCGGAACTCCACGAGGCGCGAATTCACCCGGCTTTGCAGCAGGAACTGGGTGTACTGGTCGATGCTGTCATGGTCCATGCCGCCGCCCGCGTGGCGGCCATTCTGGTAGCGCAGGTAGAGCTGGTAGTGCTCGGGCACGAAGCACAGGCGCAGCACGCGCGCCTGCAGGCCGCCATGTCGAACGGTCGCTCGCCGCTGGCTTCGATCGGGTTGGAACTCATTCACGAGCACGCGCAGCGGAGTGCAGGCCTGGCAGCCATCGCAGTAGGGACGGTAGGTGAACATGCCGCTGCGCCGGAACCCCTTGGCGACGAGGTCGGAATACACGTCGCTCTGAATCAGGTGGCTGGGCGTGGCCACCTGCGACCGAGCCTGTCTGTCCGGCAGGTAGCTGCAGGGGTAGGGGGCTGTCGCATAGAACTGCAGGGTTTGCAGTGGAAGGTCGTTGAGTTGCGTCATGCCGTGGACACGGTGGAGGGCAGCAGCCCGTTCCAGTATACGGGGTCGAAGGCCCAGGGCGGTGGCGGAAGGTGCTGGGTCTTCTGGATCTCGGCCAGGAACTGCGCGCGGGGAATCTCCCGGGCTCCCAGGGAGGCGAGGTGGCGCGTGTTCTGCTGGCAGTCGATCATCGCAACGCCGTGGTGGCGGCACAGGCCCACCAGGGCCGCGAGCGCGATCTTCGATGCGTCCGTGGCGTGGGCGAACATCGATTCGCCGAACACTGCCTGGCCGAGGGCCACGCAGTACAGGCCGCCCACCAGCCGTCCTTCAACCCAGGTCTCGACGCTGTGGGCATACCCTGCCGCATGGAGGCGGATGTAGGCTTCGATCATCTCGGGCACGATCCAGGTGCCCACTTGGCCATCGCGTTCCTTGGTGGCGCAGGCCGTGATGACTTCCCGGAAAGCATGGTCCACGCGGATCTGGCAGGCTGCATCGGTGCGGAATGCCTGCAGCGTCCTGCGCAGGGAGCGGTGCAGCCTGAACTCCGCGGTGGGCAGCACCATGCGGGGATCGGGGGCCCACCACAGGATGGGCTGCCCCGGGCCGTACCAGGGAAAGGTGCCCTGGGCGTATGCCGCCCGCAACTGCGCCACCGCCAGCGCGCCACCTGCCGCCAGGAGCCCGGGTGCGGGGTCCTGCGGTCCCCATGCGGTCGCGGGATGCGGCAAACGGTCTTCGGGTTCCAGCCAGGGCAATTGCGGGGGCATGGGATGGTGCGCGGGTAAACAACAACGACAAAGGGACTGACTTATTGTCCGGCAACCCGGGCGTGCGCGGCGCAGATGAAGCCGGCGACAAAAAGCCCACCATGCGTGGGCATGGTGGGCTTTCTGAGTGGCTCCTCGACCTGGGCTCGAACCAGGGACCTACGGATTAACAGTCCGGCGCTCTACCGACTGAGCTATCGAGGAATGATCGGTATGTAAAAGGCCCCGCGTACACATGCAGGGCCTGCAAATTCTTGGCTCCTCGACCTGGGCTCGAACCAGGGACCTACGGATTAACAGTCCGGCGCTCTACCGACTGAGCTATCGAGGAACAAGACTTAGATTATATACATAAAAAATGGGCTCCAGCCGCTTCGCGGATGTGCCCGACGATTTGCACGGTGCCCCGGCCGGGAGTGCGGGGCGCATGCCTGGCTGTAGATGCTGCCCATTCGCTCACTGCGGCTCGGGCCTGCGCCACAGCCAGGCCAGCACGCACGCCATGCAGGTGATGGCGAGCACGGCGATCCAGGTGCGCGTGCCCGTCGCAAACAGCACGATCCCACTCAGCGCCATGAGGCACGTGGCGCTCCATTTGGCGCGCCGGCTCACGCAGCCTCCCTGGGCCCAGTTGCGCAAGAGCGGGCCGAACAGGCGGTGGTTCCAGAGCCAGCGGTACAGCCGGGGCGAACTGCGGGCCGCAGCCCATGCCGCCATGAGAATGAACACCGTGGTGGGCAGCCCGGGAACGATGACGCCGATGATGCCCATCGCCAGGCACGCCACGGCAAAGACCAGCAGCAGCCAGCGGGCGGGCCATGGCAAGGGACGCAGGGGCGGGGCCGTGTCGGTGGAGGCCTGGTCTGGAGGAGAGTCCATGCCGGTATTGTGAATGGGCGCGCCGCTGCGCGGCGCGCCGACACGCGCTATGCTGCCGCAGGCTGGCGCGCGCCAGCCGCTTTCGCAGAAATTTCACACCGATGACCATCCACACCATCCTGAAGATGGGCGATCCGCGCCTGCTGCGCGTTGCCCAGCCCGTGACTGCATTCGATACAGACGATCTTCATCTTCTGGTGCGGGACATGTTCGACACCATGCGCTCCGTCAATGGGGCGGGGCTTGCCGCGCCGCAGATCGGCGTGGATCTGCAGCTCGTGATCTTTGGCTCCGGCGAACGCAATCCGCGCTACCCCGAGCGTCCGGTGATTCCTCCCACCGTCCTGCTCAATCCCGTCATCACGCCGCTGGGCGATGAAGAAGAGGAGGACTGGGAAGGCTGCCTTTCCGTGCCGGGGCTGCGCGGCAAGGTCCCCCGGTGGGCGCGCATCCGCTACACGGGGTTCGATCCTTACGGCGACCGCATAGACCGCACGGTGGACGGCTTTCATGCCCGTGTGGTGCAGCACGAGTGCGACCACCTCGTTGGCAAGCTGTACCCGATGCGGGTGCGCGATTTCACGCAGTTCGGCTTCACGGAAGTGCTCTTCCCCGATATCAGCGCCGCCGAGGACGACTGACGGGTGGAACCAGCGCCCGCTTTGGGGTCAACGGTGCACGAGCACCGGGATCTTGCTGTGCGTGAGGACCTTGAGGGTCTCGCTTCCCAGCAGGATGCCCTGGAGGCCGCGGCGGCCATGCGAGGCCATCAGGATCAGGTCGCAGCCCTGCGCGTGCGCGGCGTCGATGATGGCTTCGTACGGATGGTCGCTGATGCTGGTCAGGGTGTCGCAGGGCACGCTGTACTGTGCCGCGGTCTCCCGGATGTAGTTCAGGACCTCCTCGGCCCTCGCCCGGGCCTGGTCTTCCTGGCTCTTGCGCGTGTGTTCCAGCATGGCGGTGTGGTACGCAAGTGCATGGAATTCGGGCAGGGCATAAAAGCCGGTGACCTTGGCGTGGGCTTCGCGGGCAAAGCGCATGCCGCGCAGGATGGCCGCTTCCGACAGCGCCGTACCGTCGGAGGGCATCAGGATGTGCTTGTACATGCTGGCTCCTTGGGGGCTGCGTGGGCAGTCCCGGCAGGGCGCCGGGTCGCCTGCCCGGGTGCGGTGGCGCAACGCGGCTGGCAGGCACCGTGGGCGCCATGAACGCGCCACATGCATGTGGCTGTTATAGGCTCAAGATGGGCGCAAGGCAAGCGCCAGCCTTGGCGCACTTCAGCATTCGGCAACAGGGGGAAATGTGCCCTGGCGCTTGATTGGCATGCGATGGATGCTATCAATGGAATAGCATCTTGGCGCGCAGCCTTCTCGTGAGGGGATCCACTGCCCGCCCGGAGGCCGGAGACGGGATGCGGTAGGCCGCTAGTCAGTCAGCCAGCTCGCGCAGCAGTTCGGTTTCGATCTCGATCTGGCGTGCATTGTTCTGCAGTTCGGGGCCCTGGACCAGGAAGGTGTCTTCGACACGTTCGCCCAGGGTGCTGACCTTGGCCAACTGCACGCTCAGGTGGTGCTGCGCCAGGATGCGCGCCACCAGGTACAGCAGGCCCGCACGGTCGCTGGCGGAGATGGCCAGCAGCCAGCGCTGCGCCTTTTCGTCGGGGCGCAGCGTGACGCGCGGGGCCACCGGAAAGCTCTTCACGCGGCGTGACACCCGCCGGCGCGCGGGTTCGGGCAGCGGCCCGCCCGCCTCGATCACGCGCACCAGGTCGCTTTCGACCATATGGGTCAGTTCGCGGTAGTGCCCCGCCTGCGACGAGGCCACCACCTGGAAGGTGTCGAGCGCATAGCCGTTGTTCGCGGTGTGCACGCGCGCATCCAGGATGCTGAAGCCCGCGCGGTCGAAATAGCCGCAGATGCGCGCGAACAGGTCCGCCTGGTCGGCGGCATACACCATCACCTGCAGGCCATCGCCCGCCAGCGACTGGCGCGCGCGCACCACGGGCCTGGCCGTGCCCACATGGCGCGACAGGTGGCGCGTGTGCCAGGCGATGTCCGCCGCTTCGTGGCGCATGAAGTAGCTCACATCCAGCGTGGCCCACAGGGCCTTGTGGGCCTCGAAGGGCAGGGCGCTCAGGGCCAGCAGCACCAGCGCCTCGCGCTTGCGCGCTTCGATCTCGGCGGCGGCATCCGGGGCCCGGCCACCCAGCGTGCGCAGCGTGGCGCGGTACAGGTCTTCGAGGAGCTTGCCCTTCCAGGCGTTCCACACCTTGGGGCTGGTGCCCCGGATGTCTGCCACCGTGAGCAGGTACAGCGCGGTCAGGTAGCGTTCGTTGCCCACGCGCTGGGCGAATGCCGCGATCACGTCCGGGTCGGAGAGGTCTTCCTTCTGGGCGATCCGGCTCATCGACAGGTGTTCGCTGACCAGGAACTCGATGAGCCTGGCGTCTTCACGGTCCACGCCATGTTGGCGGCAGAAGCGCCGCACCTCGACGGCGCCGATCTGCGAATGGTCGCCGCCGCGGCCCTTGCCGATGTCGTGGAACAGCGCCGCGACGTACAGGATCCACGGCTTGTCCCACCCGCCCGCGAGCTGCGAGCAGAACGGGTATTCGTGCGCGTGCTCGGCCATGAAGAAACGGCGCACGTTGCGCAGCACCATGAGGATGTGCTGGTCGACCGTGTACACATGGAACAGGTCGTGCTGCATCTGCCCCACGATGCCCCGGAAGACCCACAGGTAGCGCCCGAGCACCGAGGTCTGGTTCATGAGGCGCATGGCATGCGTGATGCCCGAGGGCTGCTGCAGGATGCGCATGAAGTTGGCGCGATTGACCGGGTCGCGGCGGAACGCTCCGTCCATCACGCCGCGTGCGTTGTACAGCGCGCGCAGCGTGCGCGCCGACAGGTCCTTGAGCCCCACGGTGGTCTGGTAGAGCAGGAAGGTTTCGAGGATGGCGTGCGGGTCGCGCTCGTACAGGTCGTCGCTGGCCACCTCGATCAGGCCGGCCTTCTCGAAGAAGCGCTCGTTGATGGGGCGCGGCTCGTGGGTCGAGGGGTTCAGGCGTTCCTCGATGTTCAGCAGCAGGATCTGGCTGAGCTGCGACACGGCCTTGGCCGCCCAGTAGTAGCGCCGCATCAGGCTTTCGCTGGCGCGCATGGGCAGGCGCGAGCCGTCGGGCGCCTGCGAGCGGTAGCCGAAGGACTCGGCCACGGCGGTCTGCAGGTCGAACACCAGGCGGTCCTCATGCCGCCCGGCGGCTGCATGCAGGCGCGCGCGGATGAGGCAGAGCACTGCCTCGTTGCGCTCGATCTGGCGCACCTCGAAGGCGGTGGCCATGCCGCTGGCGGCCAGTTCCTTCCAGTTGCGGCCCAGGCCCGCGGCCTGCGCCACCCACAGGATCATCTGCAGGTCGCGCAGCCCGCCGGGCGACTCCTTGCAGTTGGGCTCCAGCGAGTAGGGCGTGTTCTCGTACTTGTTGTGGCGCTGGCGCATCTCCAGCGTCTTGGCCACCAGGAAGGCCTGCGGGTTCATCTGCAGGCGGTACTGGCGCTGGAATTCGGCGAACAGCGCCGCGTTGCCGCACACCAGGCGCGATTCGAGCAACGAGGTCTGCACGGTGACATCGCCCGCGCTTTCGGCCAGGCATTCGGCCACGGTGCGTACGCTGGAGCCGATCTCCAGGCCCGCATCCCAGCAGCTGCCGATGAAGCCCTCCAGCCGCGTGCGCAGCTCGCTGCCGGCCTCGGGGGCGCTTCCATCGGGCATCAGCAGCAGGACGTCGACATCCGAATAGGGGAAAAGCTGGTCGCGCCCGAAGCCGCCCACGGCCACCAGCGCCATGTCCGCTGGGAGCTGCGCCCGCTGCCACAGCGTGTGCAGCAGGGCGCCGGCCAGCGTGGAGAGCTTGCGCAGCAGCACGCGGATGCCACGCGTGGAGGCGCCCGTGGCCTGCAGGGCGGCGAGCAGGGCGGCTTTGTCGCTGCGGTAGGCGTCCCGCAGGGCATGGAGTTCGGTCATGGTCGTGGTGCGCGCGGATAAGGTGCCATGAAAAAAGCCATGCAAGAGTTGTGCGAGCCAGTGTGAATGCCGGTCGCGCAGGCGTTGCCGGGCCGGCCGTCAGGTGGCCGTGGCCGTCACGAAGGCGGGCAGCGCGGGCGAGCCGGCCGACAGGGTCATCACCTCATAGCCCGTCTCGGTCACCAGCACGGTGTGTTCCCACTGCGCCGACAGGCTGTGGTCTTTGGTCACGATGGTCCAGCCGTCGTTGCCGAACTCCTTCACCTCGCGGCGGCCGGCGTTGATCATGGGCTCGATCGTGAAGACCATGCCGGGCACCAGTTCTTCCAGCGTGCCGGGGCGGCCGTAGTGCAGCACCTGGGGTTCTTCGTGGAACTTCTGGCCGATGCCGTGGCCGCAGAACTCGCGCACGATGGAGAAACCCTGGCCTTCGGCGAATTTCTGGATGGCGTGGCCCACGTCGCCCAGGTGGGCGCCAGGCTTCACCTGCAGGATGCCGTGCCACATGGCGTCGAAGGTGATCGCGCACAGGCGCTTGGCGGCAATGGAGCACTCGCCGATCTGGTACATGCGGCTGTTGTCGCCGTACCAGCCGTCCTTGGTGATCACGGTCACGTCCACGTTGACGATGTCGCCCTTCTTGAGCGGCTTGTCGTTGGGGATGCCGTGGCACACCACATGGTTGACCGAGGTGCACAGCGAGGCGGGGTAGGGCGGGTAGCCGGGCGGCTGGTAGCCCACGGTGGCCGAGATGGTGCCCTGCTGGGCCATGCATTCGGCACCCAGGCGGTCGATTTCCTTGGTGGTGATGCCGGGCTTGATGTGGGGGGCGATGTAGTCCAGCACTTCGGAGGCCAGGCGGCACGCGAGGCGCATGCCGGCAATGTCTTCTGCGCTTTTGATGGTGATGCTCATGGCGTAATTATCCCATCGCCCCCCGCCGGCTGCTTGGAGGCGGGCTGCGGCCCTGGTCCGCCCGGTAAAATGCCGGGCTGTCCACCCACATGCCCAGGCCAGAGCCCGGGCCCGGGTCGGCGCCTCGACCGTACCCCTCACACCCAACAGGCCGCTACCGTGACCTTGCACATGACCACGCTGGCGGGCGGCAACGCCCTCAGCACCTTCCGCGCCCAGCAACTCCAACCCGCCCTGGAGGCCATCCACCCCAAGATCAGCGGCATTGCAGCGCGCTTCGTGCACCTTGTCGCCACCGACGCGGCCCCCACGCCCGCCGACCATGAGCGCCTGGCCGCCCTGCTGACCTATAGCGACCCCTATGCGGGCCCCGCCGAGGGCACCGCCATCATCGTCACCCCCCGCCTGGGCACGCTGTCGCCCTGGGCGTCCAAGGCGACCGACATCGCGCGCAACTGCGGCATCGCCATCCGCCGCGTGGAGCGCATCACCGAATACCGCATCAGCCTCAAGGCCGGCCTGCTGGGCAAGGCGCCCGAGCTGACGGCCGAGCAACTGGCCCAGGTGGCCGCCCTGCTGCACGACCGCATGACCGAGTCCGTGGTGGCCGACCGCGCCGCCGCCGCCGCGCTGTTCACCGAACTGCAGCCCGCGCCCATGGAGCACGTCAACGTGCTCGGCGGCGGCCGCGCCGCGCTGGAGGCGGCCAACACCCGTTTCGGCCTGGCCCTGGCCGACGACGAGATCGACTACCTGGTCAACGCCTTCACGGGCCTGGCGCGCAACCCCACCGACGTGGAGCTGATGATGTTCGCCCAGGCCAACAGCGAGCACTGCCGCCACAAGATCTTCAACGCCCAGTTCACCATCGACGGCGTGGCGCAGGAAAAATCGCTGTTCGGCATGATTCGCAACACCCACCAGCTGGCGCCCCAGCACACGGTGATCGCGTATTCGGACAACGCCTCGGTCATGGAAGGCGGCGAGGTCGAGCGGTTCGTGGCCAAAATGGCCTCTACCGCTGATTCAGCGGGCGCTACCAGCTATCAAAAAAGTAGCGCCACCCAGCACGTGCTGATGAAGGTGGAAACGCACAACCACCCCACCGCCATCTCTCCCTTCCCGGGCGCATCCACCGGCGCGGGCGGCGAGATCCGCGACGAAGGCGCCACCGGGCGGGGCTCCAAGCCCAAGGCCGGCCTCACGGGGTTCACCGTGTCCAAGCTCTGGGGCAGCACGGTCGGCAAGCCCGAGCACATCGCCAGCCCGCTGCAGATCATGGTGGAAGGGCCCCTGGGTGGCGCGGCGTTCAACAACGAATTCGGCCGCCCCAACCTGGCGGGCTACTTCCGCGAGTACGAGCAGGAAGTCGCTGGCGTGCAGCGCGGCTACCACAAGCCCATCATGATCGCCGGCGGCGTGGGCGTGATCGACGCGGGCCTGACGACAAAGATCGAGTTCCCCGCTGGCTCGCTGCTCATCCAGCTGGGCGGCCCCGGCATGCGCATCGGCATGGGCGGCAGTGCCGCCAGCTCCATGGCCAGTGGCACCAACGCCGCCGAACTGGACTTCGACTCCGTGCAGCGCGGCAACCCCGAGATCGAGCGCCGCGCCCAGGAGGTCATCAACCACTGCTGGGCGCAGGGCGCCGCCAACCCCATCCTCGCCATCCACGACGTGGGTGCGGGCGGCCTCTCGAACGCCTTCCCCGAGCTCACGAACGACGCCGGCCGTGGCGCTCGCTTCGACCTGCGCGCCGTGCCGCTCGAAGAATCGGGCATGGCGCCCAAGGAAATCTGGAGCAACGAAAGCCAGGAGCGCTACGTGCTGGCCATCGCGCCCGAGTCGCTGCCGCTGTTCAAGGCGTTCTGCGAGCGCGAGCGCTGCCCCTTCGCCGTGATCGGCACGGCCACCGATGAACGCCAGCTGGTGCTGCAGGACACCGCCGTGGAGGCGGGCGACCAGAAGCTGCCGGTGGACATGCCCATGAACGTGCTGCTGGGCAAGCCGCCCAAGATGCACCGCGACGTGGCCACGGTGCAGCGCCAGTTCGCGCCCATCGACCTGACCGGCGTCCCGCTGCAAAAGGCCGTGATCGACGTGCTGGCCCATCCCACGGTGGCGTCCAAGCGTTTTCTCATCACCATCGGCGACCGCACCGTGGGCGGCCTGTCGCACCGCGACCAGATGGTCGGCCCCTGGCAGGTGCCGGTGGCGGACTGCGCGGTGACGCTGGCCGACTACAAGGGCTTTGCGGGCGAGGCGATGAGCATGGGCGAGCGCACGCCGCTGGCCGCGATCAACGCACCCGCATCGGGCCGCATGGCCGTGGCCGAGGCCATCACCAACCTGCTGGCGGCGCCTATCGAGCTGCCGCGTGTGAAGCTGTCCGCCAACTGGATGGCCGCGTGTGGCGAGCCCGGCGAAGATGCTGCCTTGTATGAGACCGTGAAGGCCGTGGGCATGGAGCTGTGCCCGGCGCTGGGCGTCTCCATCCCCGTGGGCAAGGACAGCCTGTCGATGCGCACGCAGTGGAACGACGGCAGCGACAAGAAAAAGGTCACGTCCCCCGTGAGCCTGATCGTGAGCGCGTTCGCGTCGCTCTCCGACGTGCGCGGCACGCTCACGCCCCAGCTCGATGCCACCGAGGATGACACCACCCTGGTGCTGATCGATCTGGGCAAGGGCCAGAACCGCATGGGCGGCAGCATCCTGGGCCAGACGCTGGAACAAAGCGGCGACGTGGTGCCCGACGTGGACGATCCGCAGGACCTGGTGAACCTGGTCAACGCCGTGAACGCGCTGCGCGCCAAGGGCCATGTCCTGGCCTACCACGACCGCAGCGACGGCGGCCTGCTGGCGGCGGCGGCCGAGATGGCCTTTGCGGGCCATGTGGGCGTGGCGCTCAATGTGGACATGCTCGTGACCGAAGGCGACGGCATCAGCGACAGCCGCATGGAGACCGGGGATGCCAAGAACTGGGCGCAGCAGGTCAGCGCGCGCCGCGAGGAGCTCACGCTCAAGGCCCTGTTCAACGAAGAACTGGGCGTGCTGCTGCAGGTGCGCACCGCAGAGCGCAACGATGTGATGCAGGTGCTGCGCGAGCACGGCCTGTCCAGATTCAGCCACTTCGTCGGCAAGACGCGTCCGCAATCGTCGGGCATCGACGCCGGCAAGGGCGAGCTGCAGGTCTGGCGCGATGCCAAGGCCGTGTTCAGCGCCAAGCTCACCGACCTGCACCAGGTGTGGGATGCCGTGAGCTGGAAAATCTGCCAGCAGCGCGACAACCCCGCGACCGCGGACTCCGAGCACGCCGCCGCGGGCGCGGCCGCCGACCCCGGGATGCACGTGCACCTCACGTTCGACGCGGCCGACAACGTGGCGGCGCCGTTCCTGAACCTGGCCAAACCCCGGGTCGCGATCCTGCGCGAGCAGGGCGTCAATTCGCACATCGAGATGGCCTACACCTTCACCGAGGCCGGCTTCGAGGCCTACGACGTGCACATGACCGACCTGCAGACCGGCCGCGTCAAGCTCGAAGACTTCAAGGGCGTGGTCGCCTGCGGCGGCTTCAGCTACGGCGACACGCTGGGGGCCGGTATCGGCTGGGCGCGCAGCATCACCTTCAACCCCGTGCTGGCCGAGCAGTTCCAGGGCTTCTTCGGCCGCACCGACACCTTTGGCCTCGGGGTGTGCAACGGATGCCAGATGTTTGCCGAGCTGGCGGACATCATCCCGGGCGCGCAGGACTGGCCACGCTTCACCACCAACCAGAGCGAGCGCTTCGAGGCCCGCCTGTCGATGGTGGAGGTGCTGGAGTCTCCCAGCCTGTTCTTCGCGGGCATGGCGGGCAGCCGCCTGCCGATCGCCGTGGCGCACGGCGAGGGCTATGCCAACTTCAAGTACCGCGGCAACGCCGGCGCGGCCATCGCCGCGATGCGTTTCGTGGACAACCACGGCGCGCCCACCGAGCAATACCCGTTCAACCCGAACGGCAGCACGGGTGGCATGACCGGCGTGACCACGGCGGACGGCCGTTTCACGGCCATCATGCCGCACCCCGAGCGCGTGTTCCGCAACGTGCAGATGAGCTGGACCTCGGGCGATCGCAGCGAACTCAGTCCCTGGATGCGCATCTGGCGCAATGCCCGCAAGTGGGTGGGGTGACGTAGCACATCCTGCGGAGTCGCTTCGCGCCTTCCCCCTTTTCTCAATGGCTTGCCATGCGGGAAGGGGGGCAGCCGGTGCACGCCCGCAAAGTGCCGCATACGCAGCTTGGCGGCCCTTGCACGGCCGCACGGGCGTTTGGGCTGCGCGGGCCCGGCGGGCTGCTGGCGGCGCTGTCGCGCCGGGCTGCCCGGCAAGTCCTGCTCAGGCCACTGCAGGGGCGCGCTGATACACCAGCAGCCGCCCTTTGTACGCAGGAACATCGGCCAGCGCGGGGTGGTCCAGGCGCTCTTCCACCACGTCAAAACGCAGCGCGGCCATCTGCTTGCTGAAGGCGGAGCGGTTGCCGCGGTTGGGGTCCACGATCCAGATCTGCGCGCTTTCGGCCGCATGGCGGTCGAGGAAGTTGGCCAGGCTGCCTCGTGCGTCGCGCTCGTACAGGACGTCGCTGCCCATGATGAGGTCGAACCGGCCTTGCACATCGGCGCAGGTGTCGGTCAAGTCGGCTCCCCATTGCCCGGTGCGGTACTTGAGCGGCGACATGCGGTTGAGCCGCACGTTCTCCAGCAGGAAGGCCGATGCCAGGGGGTGGCAGTCGCTGGCGGTCACGTCCACGCCGCGCCGGTGGCACACCAGGCTGGCCAGGGCCAGGCCGCAGCCGATCTCCAGCACGCGCTCACCGCTTCGCAGGGGGCGGCTGGCCATGCGGTGCGCCAGCTGGGCCCCCGATGGCCACAGCAGGCCGAACAGCGGCCAGGCGGCGGAAGAGATGCCCAGCGCTTCGGCGGCACCCTCCGGGTCGGAAAACTGCTGCTTGTCCAGAAGCGAGCGGATGATCAGGTCTGCCGCGCCGGTGATGGCGATGTCTTCTTGCTTGGTCAGGTAGCCGGGCATGGCATGGGCGTGAAGCCCGTGCAGGGGGACAAGCCCCGGGGACCCCAAAGTGGTGGGTGAGGGCGCGAGTATGCGCCTTGCGCGCCGCAGCCCCCATGGCGGGCCGCGAGGAGGGCCACGGCGACGGCCTGCGCAAAAGGCTCCCGGGGCCGGGGGGCGGGCGCAAACGAAGACCGTGCGTTGCTATAGTCCAGCCCACGCGCGGCGGCACGCATGCCGCCTTTTCCATTGCTATCTCAAGGACTTCCCATGGCCTCTGGCAGCCTGCTTGCCCTGTTGGACGACATCGCCACCATCCTCGACGACGTGGCCCTGATGACAAAGGTGGCCGCCAAGAAGAGCGCGGCCATGGCGGACGACGTCTCGGTCATGACGAAGGTGGCCGCGCAGAAGACGGCCGGCGTGCTGGGCGACGACCTGGCCCTCAATGCCCAGCAGGTCACGGGGGTACGCGCCGAGCGCGAGATTCCGGTGGTGTGGGCCGTGGCCAAGGGGTCGTTCATCAACAAGGTGATCCTGGTGCCCGCGGCCTTGCTGATCAGCGCGTTCGCGCCCTGGGCCGTGACGCCGCTGCTCATGATTGGCGGTGCCTTCCTGTGCTTTGAAGGCTTTGAAAAAGTCGCCCACAAGCTGCTGCACGCCCCCCACGAAGACGCCGCCGAGCATGAAAGCCATGTGCTGGCCAATGCCAACCCCGCGGTGGACCTGGTGGCGTTCGAGAAGGACAAGATCAAGGGCGCGGTGCGCACCGACTTCATCCTGTCGGCAGAGATCATCGCCATCACGCTGGGGACCGTGGCGTCGGCGCCGTTTGTGCAGCAGGTCACCGTGCTGTCGGGCATCGCGGTCATCATGACCATCGGCGTATATGGCCTGGTGGCCGGCATCGTCAAGCTCGACGACCTGGGCCTGTGGCTGAACGGCAAGGCCAGCGCCGTGGCCAGGGCGCTGGGCTCGGGCATCCTGCGGGCCGCGCCGTGGCTCATGAAGGGCCTGTCCGTGGCGGGCACCGCCGCCATGTTCCTCGTGGGCGGCGGCATCCTGGTGCATGGAGTGCCCGCGCTGCACCATGCGGTGGATGCCGCTGGCGAGGCCGCCGCGCAATGGCCGGTGGGCGCCCTCTGGCATGTGCTGGTGCCCAACCTGCTCAACGCGGTGGTCGGCATCGTGGCGGGAGGCTTGGTGCTCGCAGCCGTCACGCTGGTGCAGCGCCTGCGCGGGAAATCCGCCGCGCATTGACAAGGGCAGGCCGTTTTTCTTGATGTATGTCTAAGGGTTAATACGAGGGGCTTGAGATAGGGCAAGGCCGGTCGAGGGGCATGGCGGTTCAATGGATGCACGGGGGTCGTCCCCGTCCAACCGATGTGAAATCACCATGAAAAAGAACCTGCTGGCAGTAGCCGCCCTCTGCGCCCTGGCTTCCGGCGCCGCCCTGGCGCAACAGGCTGAAGGACCCTGGATGGTCCGCGCGCGCGCCGTGCACCTGGACAGTGCCAACAAGGACAGCACGCCCCTGGGCTTGACCATCAACGACAAGACCATCCCCGAAGTCGATGTCACGTACTTCTTCAACAAGAACATCGCGGCCGAACTGATCCTGACCGTGCCGCAAAAGCACACGCTGAGCGCCTCCGGCACGGCCATCGGCTCGCTCAAGCACCTGCCGCCCACGCTGCTGCTGCAATACCACTTCGATGCACCCGGCTTCAAGCCCTATGTGGGCGCGGGCCTGAACTACACGCGCTTTTCCGGCGTGAAGCTGCCCGCCGGCGTGGACATTGACCGCAACAGCTTCGGCCCCGCGCTGCAGGTGGGCGTGGACATTCCGCTGCAGAAGAATCTGTACCTCAACTTCGACCTGAAGAAGGTCTTCATCAAGACCGACGTGACGGCAGGCGGCGCCAAGCTGGGCACCTTCAAGGCAGACCCCGTGCTGGTGGGCGTGGGCCTGGGCTGGAGGTTCTAGCCAGGCTCCCCCTGAGGCGCTTCGCGCCTTCCCCCTGAGGGGGACGCCTGCGGTGGACCGGCAAAGCCGGATCCACGGTGGCGCTCGCGTTGACGGTGCGCCAGTTTTCATCGGCTATGACGGATCTACGTCCGTCGGTAGAAGGCCAGCGATCCGGCCAGGGCCAGCAGCGCGCCGCCGCAGCAGCGGTCCAGCCACAGCACCGCGCGGCGGTGCAGCAGCTTGACGGCGCGCGCCCCGATGGCGGCGTAGGCCAGCATCACGGCGAAGTCCAGGCCCGCGAACACGGCTGCAATGGCGGTGTACTGCGGCCATTGTGGTGCGCTGGCATCGATGAATTGCGGCATCAGCGCCGAGCAGAACAGGTATCCCTTGGGGTTGGTCACCGCGACCAGGAAAGAGCGCGTGAAGATGCCGCGCGGCGTGGCCGCAGGCCCGGCGGCCGCGCCGTCCGCTGCGGCCAGGTCCAGCCCCCCCTGCGAGCGCAGCAGCCGCAAACCCAGCCAGGCCAGGTAGGCCGCGCCCAGCCACTTCACCACCGAAAACCAGAACTCGGACGCCGCCAGCAGCGTGCCCAGGCCCAGCGCCACGGCACCGACCAGCACAAAATCCGACGCCACGGCGCCCAGCATGCCGGGCAGCGACCGGCGCACGCCATAGCGCGATCCGTTAGCCAGCGCCAGCAGCACCGTGGGGCCGGGCGTGGCGATGGCCACCAGGGCCACCAGCGAGAAGACCAGCAGGGTCGCGAGCGTCATGCCATCACCCCGCAGCCCTGGGGCTTGAGCACCCGCTCGGTGGATGCGGGGTATTTCGCCAGCCTGGAGGCGGGCCGGCGCGGGCGCTGCACGAGGTCGCCCCCGCAGTTGGGGCACACGTGGCCCAGCCGGGCGCCGGCGCAGTCGCTGCAGAACGTGCACTCGAAGGTGCAGATGCGCGCGTTGGTGGCATCGGGCGGCAGGTCCTTGTCGCAGCATTCGCAGTTGGGGCGCATCTGAAGCATGGCAGGGTCCTTGTGAGAAGTCCGTGGGAAGGGCGAGCGTATGCCGGGCGCGCGCCGTTCACAAGGTACAGATGGACCCGTGCCGGGCAGTACACCCCGTCCGCGGCGGCCCCTGGCGGCTGCGCCGCCGGCTTCCGCACCCGAAGGCCCGCGCGCGCCATGGGGATTTGGCCTACACACGGCGCCATCGGCTCGGCTCACAATGGCGGATGCGGTGGGGCTTCGCGCCCTTGCCTGGGTACGTGGCAGCCTGGCGGGCATTGGACTCCCGGGACGGCCCCGTCGGACAGAACCAGCGGCATTGCCGCGCAAGACGTTTCAAGACCCATGCCTTTGCCCAGCCCCAACGACGACATCACGCGTGGCCTGAACCAGCGGCCCGCGAGCATTTCCCCCAAGTATTTCTACGACCAGCACGGCTCGCAGCTGTTCGAGGAAATCACCCGCCTGCCCGAGTACTACCCCACGCGCACCGAAACCGCCCTCATGCAGCAGCATGCGGCCGACATCGCGCAGGCCGTGGGCACGGGGCGCACGCTGGTGGAGCTGGGGGCTGGCAACTGCCAGAAGGCGCGCACGCTGTGCCGGCTGGTGCAGCCCGCGTGCTTCGTCGGCGTGGATATCTCGGCGGACTTCCTGCAGGCGGCGGTGCGGGGCCTGCGCGACGATTTTCCGGGGCTGGACGCGCGGGCCGTGGGCGGCGACATGACCCAGGGCGTGGCCCTGCCCGAGGACATTCCGCGCACGGGACGGCTGGTGTTCTACCCGGGCTCGTCCATCGGCAACTTCGACCCGCCGCACGCGCTGGATTTGCTGGCCCACATGCGCGAGCTGATCGACGATGACGGCGGCCTGCTCATCGGCATCGACCTGCCCAAGGACGTGGAGGTGCTGGAGGCGGCCTACGACGACGCCACCGGCGTGACCGCCGCCTTCAACCGCAATGTGCTGCGGCATGTGAATCGATTGATCGGCAGCGATTTCGATGTGGACCAGTGGCAGCACCGGGCGTTCTTCAACCCGGGCGAGTCGCGCATCGAGATGCACCTGGAAGCGATGGCTGACTCCGAGGTGCGCTGGCCTGGTGGCGGGCGCAGGTTCGACCAGGGCGAACGCATCCACACCGAAAACAGCTACAAGTACCCGCTGCACGTGTTCACCGACATGCTGGCGCGCGCAGGCTTCTCGCAGGCCCAGGCGTGGACGGACGACCGTGGCTGGTTTGCCGTGGTGCACGCCAGACCCTGAGGGCCTGTATGACCAATATGGATTTTTGCTCCCCGCTCGCCGTGCTGCTGTCGCGCTACGGGGCCGTGCGGGATCACACCGTGGCCTTGGTGGCGCCGCTGTCGGCCGAGGACTGCGGCGCGCAGTCCATGCCCGATGCCAGCCCGGCCAAATGGCACCTGGCGCACACCACCTGGTTCTTCGAGACCTTTGTGCTCGAGCCGAACGAGCCGGGCTTCGCGCCCTTCGAGCCCGCGTTCCGCGTGCTGTTCAATTCCTACTACAACGGCGTGGGCGCCAAGCACCCGCGCCCGCAGCGGGGGCTGCTGACGCGCCCATCGCTGGACGAGGTGCTGGCCTACCGCGCCGATGTGGACCGGCGGATGGCGCGCCTGGTGCCCGCCGTGCTGCAGAACGCCGCGCTGTGTGCGCTGATCGAGCTGGGCCTGCAGCACGAGCAGCAGCACCAGGAACTGCTGGTGACGGACATCAAGCACCTGCTGTCGTGCAACCCTGTGCATCCCGCCTATGGCGCCGCCGTGGTGCCCGCCGGCGACCAGGCGCTCGTGCCGGCGGCCAGGCACCTGGGCTGGCGGCATCTGGAAGGCGGGCTGGTGGAGGTGGGCCATGGCGGAGACGGCTTCGCCTTCGACAACGAAAGCCCTCGCCACCGCGCCTACCTGGCGCCGTACGCACTGGCCTCGCGGCTGGTGACCAACGCGGAATGGATGGCCTTCGTGGAAGGTGGTGGCTACGACAACCCCGCCCACTGGCTGGCCGAAGGCTGGGACTGGCGCGTGGCGCAGGGGCTGCAGCACCCGCTGTACTGGCACCGGCCAGAAGGTGGCACGTGGCACGAGTTCACCCTGGCGGGCTTGCGGCCCGTGCAGAGCGCGATGCCGGTTGTGCACCTGTCGTACTACGAAGCGGACGCCTATGCGCGCTGGGTGGGCGCACGCCTGCCCACGGAAGCCGAATGGGAGCATGCCGCGCAGACCGCAGGGACAACTGGCGCGCATGGCCTGGAGCAGCTGTTCGGCGCGGCCTGGCAATGGACGCAGTCGAGCTACGCCGCCTACCCAGGCTTTCGCACGGCCGACGGCGCCGTGGGCGAGTACAACGGCAAGTTTATGGTCAACCAGTACGTGCTGCGCGGCAGCTCCTGCGCCACTCCGCCCGGGCATGCGCGCAGCACCTACCGCAACTTCTTCCCGGCCACGGCCCGCTGGCAGTACACGGGTGTGCGGCTGGCTCGTGACGCATGAGCGGCTTTGCGGCGGTATCTGGCGCGCTCAGGGTTCCATGCGGAAGGTGTGCTGCAGCACCAGGCGGGCGGGCTCCCCATTGCGCAGCAGCGGCGCAAATTTCCAGCGGCGCACCGCATCGATCGCCGGCTTGTGCAGCGCATCCTCCCCCGTTCCTGACAGCACGCGCGCGGTGCCGACCAGCCCGCTGGGCATGATCTCGAACGACACCGTCACATCGCCGCGCGCTTTGAGCGAGGTGTCATTCAGGAGGAAGGACGGGTAGCGCGGCAGCGGTGCCTCCAGCAGCGTCAAAGGCGCATCCAGCGGAGGCGAAACCTGCTTTTGCAGCAGTTGCTCGTCCTCCTTCTGGCGGAAGCTGGTGACGTGGGATTCGGTCACATCCACTCCGCGCGGCGGGATGGATGATGTGGAGCTGCAGCCGGCCAGAATCAGCAGGCCGAGAGTGACCGGGGCAAGAGGGGATAGGCGGGACATGGCGATCTTGAATCAGGGAGCGCCCCGCGATTCGCGGGGCAGGTCCTCCAGTATCCCGCAACTGGCGCCGGCTGTTGCCGTACGCTCAGACAGCCGCGAGTGCCTGCACCAGGTCGGCCTGCAGATCATCGACGTGCTCGATGCCCACCGACAGCCGCACCATGCTCTCGCTCACCCCCGCCTTGGCCAGCTCTTCGGGGTTGAGCTGGCGGTGCGTGGTCGATGCGGGGTGCGTGGCCAGCGATTTCGCGTCGCCGATGTTCACCAGGCGGGTGAAGAGCTGCAGCGCGTCGAGGAAGCGTGCACCGGCAGCCCGCGGGTCCGCATCGGTGCTCTTGAGCCCGAAGCTCAGGATGCCGGATGCCTTGCCGCCGGATTGCCGCTGCACCAGCGCGTGGTCCGGGTGGTCTGGCAGGCCCGCGTAGCGCACCCATTCCACCTTGGGGTGGCTTTGCAGGTACTTCGCCAGCGCCAGCGTGTTCTCGCAGATGCGGTCCATGCGCAGGGCCAGGGTCTCGATGCCTTGCAGGATCAGGAAGGCGCTTTGCGGCGACAGCGCCGCGCCCGTGTTGCGCAGCGGCACCACACGCGCGCGGCCGATGAAGGCGGCGGGGCCCAGGGCTTCGGTGTAGACCACGCCGTGGTAGCTCACATCGGGCTCGTTCAGGCGCGGGAAGCGGGCCTTGTGCTCGGCCCACGGGAACTTGCCGCTGTCCACGATGGCGCCGCCCACGCTGTTGCCGTGGCCGCCCAGGTACTTGGTGAGCGAATGCACCACGATGTCGGCGCCATGCTCGATGGGGCGCAGCAGGTAGGGGCTGGGCACGGTGTTGTCCACGATCAGCGGCACGCCGTGGTCATGCGCCACCTTGGCGATGGCTGCGATGTCGGTCACGTTGCCCAGCGGGTTGCCGATGGACTCGATGAAGATCGCCTTGGTGCGCGCGTCGATGTGCTGCGCGAAGCTGGCCGGGTCGCGCGGGTCGGCAAAGCGGGTGGTGATGCCCTGCTGCGGCAGGGTGTGGGCAAACAGGTTGTAGGTGCCGCCATACAGCGTGCTGGCCGACACAATGTTGTCGCCTGTCTCGGCAATGGTCTGGATGGCATAGGTGATGGCCGCCATGCCCGAGGCCACGGCCAGCGCGGCGATGCCGCCTTCGAGCGCCGCGACGCGCTTTTCGAGCACGTCGGTGGTGGGGTTCATGATGCGGGTGTAGATGTTGCCCGGCACCTTCAAATCGAACAGGTCGGCGCCATGCTGGGCGCTGTCAAACGCGTAGGCCACCGTCTGGTAGATGGGCACGGCCACGGCCTTGGTGGTGGGGTCGGGGCTGTAGCCAGCGTGTACGGCCAGGGTCTCGATTCTCATGAAGGCTGTCTCTTTCGTTGAAGGGAAGGGAGTGGCACCACCGGGCTCCACGCATGGCTGGGCGTTGCCGATGTGCCGATGGCGCGGGCCATTCTGGCACTGCTGGCCCGTGGCGTCATCGAATCGTTGGCTATGTGCTTATGACGTTCTTGTGCGCCGTGGGCTCTTTCAGTCGGAAGGCTCGTCCATGGCGCTGTCCATGGGCTCTGGGGTAGTGCGCCGCGCCTGCTGGCTGCGGCGCCAGGCCTTCTCGATTTCCACCACTACCAGCACCACCAGCGCGGCGCCAATGCACAGCGCCAGCTCGCCCAGGCTCAGCGGCTCGGTCCGGAAGATGGGGTTGAGCCAGGGCACGTAGATGGTGGCCATCTGCAGCGCAAAGGTGAGCAGCACGGCGTAGAGCAGCGGGCGGTTGCTCAGCAGGCCCAGGCGCCAGATGGGTTCGGATTCGGAGCGGATGGCGATGACATGCGCCATCTGCGCGAGCGTGAGCACCGTGAACACCATGGTCTGCCAGTGCGCGTGGCCGGTGTGCAGGGCCCAGGCCTGCAACGCCAGGCACAGCCCGCCGATGAGCAGGCCCACGCCCAATATGTGCTGCCACATGCCATGGGCAAACAGGCTTTCGCGCGGCGCGCGGGGCGGGCGCTGCATGATGCCGCGCTCGGCCGGTTCGGCCGCCAGCGCCAGGCCGGGCAGGCCGTCTGTGATCAGGTTGACCCACAGGATGTGGATGGGCAGCAGCGGAATGGGCAGCAGCAACAGCGGCGCGAGGAAGATGGTCCAGATCTCGCCCGAGTTGCCCGTCATCGCGTAGCGCACGAACTTGCGGATGTTGTCGTAGATGCGGCGGCCCTCGCGCACGGCCGCGACGATGGTGGCGAAGTTGTCGTCCAGCAGTACCAGGCTCGAGGCCTCGCGCGCCACGTCGGTGCCGCCCTGGCCCATGGCCACGCCGATGTCGGCGCGCTTGAGCGCCGGGGCATCGTTCACGCCATCGCCCGTCATGGCGACGAAGTGGCCCTGGGCCTGCAGCGCCTCGACGATGCGGATCTTCTGCGCCGGGTCCACGCGGGCGTACACCTGCACCTGCTCCACCTTCGCCCGCAGCGCGGCGTCGTCGAGCGTGGCCAGGTCGGCGCCGGTAAGCACCGGGGCATCGCTACGCTTCACAATGCCCAGGCGGTGCGCAATGGCGCGCGCAGTGGCGGGGTGGTCGCCTGTGATCATCACCGGCGTGATGCCCGCGCTGATGCAGTCGCGGACCGCGGCCTGGGCCTCGGCGCGCGGCGGGTCGATGAGGGCGATCAGGCCCAGCAGCTCCAGCTGGTTTTCCACCGCGTCGATGTCGTTGGTGTCGGGCAGGCGGGCGTGGCTGCGGCGCGCCAGGGCCAGCACCCGCAGGCCCTGTGCGGCAAGCTGCTGGGCGGCGGCGAGGACCTTGGCGGTGTCCAGTGCGGCAGCGCCGTCGGGCGTCCAGTGGGCGGTGCACCGGGGCAAGACCGACTCCGGCGCACCCTTGGTGTAGGCCACGTAGCCGTCCGCCACGCGGTGGAAGGTGGTCATGCGCTTGCGGTCGGAGTCGAACGGCTGCTCCTGCACGCGAGGGAACTCGATGTCGAGCAGGGCCTTGTCCATCCCGCCGGAGCGGGCTGCCAGCACCAGTGCGGTTTCGGTGGGGTCGCCCTGCCAGTGGATGCCCGACGGGCCTTCTTCGTTGTGTACCTGCAGCGTGGCGTCGTTGCACAACGCGGCGGCGCGCAGGGCCTCGGCATGGGCGGGGCCGGGCAGAGGGTCGCCGGGCACCCAGCGCACGCCGTGGGCCACCATCAGTTCGGCATGCATGCGGTTCTGCGTCAGGGTGCCGGTCTTGTCCGAGCAGATGGTGGTGACCGAGCCGAGCGTCTCCACCGAGGGCAATCGCCGCACCAGCGCATGCACGGCCACCATGCGGCGCGCGCCCAGTGCCAGCAGCACGGTGACCACCGCAGGCAGGGCCTCGGGGATGGCGGCCACGGCCAGACTGATGGCAGTGAGGGCCATCAGCAGCGGCGCCTCGCCGCGCAGCACACCCACCACAAAGATCACCGCGCAGATGCCCAGCACCGCAATCGCCAGGCGCTTGCCAAAGGCCGCCAGGCGCAACTGCAGCGGGGTGCTGCGGTCGCCCGCGTCGAGCAGCGTGGCCACCTTGCCCAGCTCGGTGTGCATGCCGGTAGCCACCACCAGGCCGCGTGCCCGGCCATGCGTGGCGGTGGTGCCCTTGAAGGCCATGTTGGTGCGGTCGCCCAAGGCGCCCACGTCCTCGGCCGCCAGGGCTTCGGTCTGCTTGGCCACGGTGACGGACTCGCCCGTGAGGGCCGATTCATCCACCTGCAGCTGCGCGATCTCGATCAGCCGCAGATCGGCCGGGATCTGGTTGCCAGCCTCCAGCAGCACGATGTCACCCGGCACCAGCGCCCTGGCGGGCACCACCTGCACGGCTCCGCTGCGCAGCACCGTGGCGTGCGCCGCCGCCAGCTGGCGCAGCGCGGCCATGGCCTGGTCGGCGCGCCAGGCCTGCACAAAGCCGATGACGGCGTTGAGCACCACGATGACGAGGATGACCAGCGTGTCGGTGACCTCGCCCACCAGGCCCGAGATGACGGCCGCACCCAGCAGCACCAGCACCATGAAGTCCTTGAACTGGTCGGCCAGCAGGCGCCACCAGGGGCGGTCTTGCCCTGCCGCCAGTTCGTTGGCTCCGTGGATGGCGCTGCGGCGCAGGGCTTCGTCGGCGTGCAGGCCTGCGTCAGGGTTGACGCCATGGGCCTGGGCCACGGCCTCGGTGGGGTGCAGGTGCGGGGCGGTGGATGGGGACATGCGGCGATCGGTGAGACGGGCCGCACGCCCGCGCAAGGACTTCTTCGGCCTTGCCTTAGTGCGCGACTTGCGGCCGGGCTTTGTAGAACTGGAGCGGGGCTTCCGGCACCTGGTTCAGCACCTGGCGCTTGATCTTGCCCACCACGTGCATTTCACAGGGCTTGCAGTCAAAGCGCAAGGTCAGCTTTTCCTTGCCGTTGATCAACATCAAGGGTTCGGCCTTGATGGTGCCCTGCACACCCGTCACGCCCTTGGCCTGCTTGGGGCAGAGGCTCATGCTGAAGCGCACGCAGTGCTTGGTGATCATGAGGCTGACTTCGCCTTCTTCCTCGTGCGCCTCGTAGGCCGCATCGATCACCTTGACGCCGTGGCGCACGTAAAAATCGTGCGCCTTGTGGTTGAACACGTTGCCCAGAAAGCTCAGCGTGTCCTCGGGGTAGGGCGCTGGCGGCTCGATGGGCGTGGCGCGCTGCAGGCGCTCGAAGTTGTGCGCGCGGTTTGCTTCCAGGTCGGCCAGCGCATCGCGGCGCAGCGCGTTGAGCACCGAGGCGGGCACGAACCAGGGCTCAGTCAGTTGCAGCGCAATGTCGTGAACCGCGAAGATGGTGGCGCCGAAGCGGCCCAGTTGCTCGCGCAGGCTGGCTTCGGCCTTGGCGGCATCGGTGGCAGGCTGGTGCGGCTGCTGCACATCAGTACAGCCCACGTTGCCATCCTCGTCGGTCAGCATCAGGCTGAAGCCGCAAGGCGTTTCGCTCAGGTGCGCCCACAGGCCGATGCGGCGGTCGCTGGACTTTTTCTCCAGCGTGCGCACCCAGTCCATGTCGCGGTTGCGGTTGACCTCGGTGCCCTTGCGCAGGTCCTTGAAGCCTTCCATCGGGTCCTTGGGGTACACGCGCCACTGGCCCACGCTGCGCGCGGACACGGGCTCGGCCACGTTGATGGCCATGCCCACCAGCTCCTTGTGCAGGTCGTAGTAGCACAGGCCGTCGCCGTTGTGCAGCACGGTGGCGGGGTCGCTCACCTCCAGTTCCACGAAGTCGGGGCCTACCTTGGTCACCCAGCCGATGGCCTGGCCCGGGTTCTTGGGGGTGTCGAACGCGCCGATGTCTTCCTTGCGGCCGGTCACGAAGTAGTCGGTGAACTCGCGGTTGAAGTTCTGCAGCGGGTCGGGCGTGAAGGTGAAGGTGGTCCGCCCGCTCGATGACCGGCCCAGTGGCCGACCTTGCGCCTCGCGCTCTTCCAGGATCTCGTCGATCAGCGTGCGGTAGTGGGCGGTGATGTTCTTCACATAGCCCATGTCCTTGTAGCGCCCTTCGATCTTGAAGCTGCGCACGCCGGCGTCGATGAGCGCGCGCAGGTTGTCGCTCTGGTTGTTGTCCTTCATGGAGAGCACGTGCTTGTCGTGCGCGATGAAGCGGCCCTGCGCGTCGGTCACTTGGTAGGGCAGGCGGCAGGCCTGGCTGCAGTCGCCCCGGTTGGCGCTGCGGCCGGTCTGCGCATGGCTGATGTTGCACTGGCCGCTGTAGGCCACGCACAGCGCGCCGTGGATGAAGAACTCGATGTTGGCGCGGCCTGGGGCATCCACCGGCCCCAGCGCCTTGTGCACGGCGGCGATCTGCTGCACCGTGAGCTCGCGCGCCAGCACGATCTGCGAGAGGCCCGCGTCCTGCAGAAAGCGCGCCTTTTCGGGCGTGCGGATGTCGGTCTGGGTGCTGGCGTGCAGCTGGATGGGCGGCAGGTCGATTTCGAGCAGGCCCATGTCCTGGATGATGAGTGCATCGGCCCCGGCCTCGTACACCTGCCAGGCCATTTTGCGCGCGGCCTCCAGTTCGTCGTCGCGCAGGATGGTGTTGAGCGTGATGAAGATGCGGCTGTTGAAGCGGTGCGCGTGTTTCACCAGCCGCTCGATGTCGCGGATGTCGTTGCCCGCGCTGGCGCGTGCGCCAAAGGCCGGGCCGCCGATGTAGACGGCGTCGGCGCCGTGGTTGACGGCTTCGATGCCGATCTCGGCATCGCGCGCGGGCGAGAGCAGTTCGAGCTGATGGGGCAGGAGGGACATGGGGCGTGATTATCCCAGGCAGTCCTGTGTCGGGGCGTCTGGCAGCTGATGTCCGAGTGACGAGTCCACTATTAGCCCAGTTAATGACCTGTCAAGTTGCTATGTTTACATATCATTCGCGCGCAAACCTGGGTGTGAATGGCTAGGATGCGGGGCCGAGCCGTGCCCCAAGGTGGTGCACCGGTGCTTGGCTGCCCTTCCTATCTGTTCTGGAGACTTCCAACGTGTTTCGCCGTGCTTCCCGCCCCTTCGTGCAATTGACCATCGCCGCAGCCTGCGCTGCGGCTGCCCACGCGGCCTTCGCCCAGGACGTGCAAACCGTCAAGATCGCCCACGCGGGTCCGGTGTCGGGCGGCATCGCCCACATCGGCAAGGACACCGAGAACGGCGTGCGCCTGGCGGTGGACGACCTGAACGCCCAGAACCTGGTCATCGGCGGCAAGAAGATCAAGTTCGAGCTGGCTGCCGAAGACGATGCCGGCGACCCGCGCCAGGCCACGGCCGTGGCGCAAAAGCTGTGCGACCAGAAGGTGGCGGGCGTGGTCGGCCACCTGCAGTCGGGCACGTCCATTCCTGCGGCGGCCGTCTATGACAAGTGCGGCGTGCCCCACATCACCGCCGCCGCCACCAACCCGGACCTGACCAAGCCCGGTTACAAGACCACCTACCGCCTGATCGCCAACGACAACGCGTTGGGCGCGGCGCTGGCACTGTTCTCGGCCGACCACTTGAAGCTCAAGAGCGTGGCCATCATCGACGACCGCACCGCGTATGGCCAGGGCGTGGCCTCGGTGTTCAAGGCCACCGCCCTGCAAAAGGGCCTGAAGGTGTTGGGCGAGGAATTCACCAACGACAAGGCCACCGACTTCATGGCCATCCTCACGGCCATCAAGAACAAGAAGCCCGATGCGATCTTCTACGGCGGCCTGGACGCGCAGGCCGGCCCCATGCTGCGCCAGATGGAGCAGCTGGGCCTGGGCAACGTGAAGTTCTTCGGCGGCGATGCGCTGTGCACCGAGAAGCTGCCCGAGCTGTCGGGCAAGAGCCCTGCGCTCAAGAACGTGACCTGCGCCACCGGCGGCGCCTCGGTCGACAAGATGCAGGGCGGGGCGGACTGGAAGAAGCGCTACGACGCCAAGTTCCCCGGCCAGTTCCAGATCTACAGCCCGTACGCCTACGACGCGGCCATGGTGCTGGCCGATGCGATGAAGCGCGCCAACTCGGTGGACCCCAAGGTGTACATCCCCTTCATCGGCAAGACCGAGTACAAGGGCGTGACCGCCAACATCGCCTTCACGGCCAAGGGCGAGCTGACCACGCCCGCCGTGACGCTGTACACCTACAAGGACGGCAACCGCGTGGCGCTCAACTGAGCACCGCGGGCACGGCCCGCCACCGCAACGGCCGCCCCGCGCGGCCGTTTTTCATGGGGGTGCCCACGACGGTTTGCCATTACAGTCGGGCCGGTAGCAAGCCGGGCAGGGCGGTCCCGCCGGCTGTGGTCCGGGCACCCCGCCCGCCAAGGAGTCTTTTCATGCGTGCTGTAGTAGGTCTGGCCGGGCTGGTGGTGGCGCTGGCCGTGGTGGGTGTCCTTGCCAGAAAGCAGCTGTCCGCCGTCCGCACGCCCGTGCCGTCGCTGCAGACAGCAGCGCCGGCCGGCGGTGCCCCGGCTTCGGCGGCGCAGCCGGCCACGGTGCGCGACCAGAGCCAGCAGATCCAGCAGCAGGTCAAGCAGCAGATGGAAGGCCTGATGCAGCAGGCGCGGCCCATCCCGGACGATGAGAAATAGGATGAAATGGGCCTCTAGCGCTTATCCTTCAAGCGCTGGTAGCTATTATTTGTATAGCAATGACTCCTGACCAAGACGCGCACTGGATGCGCCTGGCCCTGGCCGAGGCGCAAGTCGCCGCGCGCGCCGGCGAGGTGCCCGTGGGGGCCATCGTGGTCAAGGATGGCCAGATGATCGCCACCGGCCGCAACGCGCCGGTCGAGGGGCACGACCCCACGGCCCACGCCGAGATCGTGGCCCTGCGCGCGGCGGCGCGGCGGCTGGGCAACTACCGGTTGGACGGCTGCAGCCTGTATGTCACGCTGGAGCCGTGTGCCATGTGCAGCGGTGCCATGCTGCATGCGCGCCTGGCGCGCGTGGTGTACGGCGCCGCAGATCCCAAGACGGGTGCGGCGGGCTCGGTGCTGAACCTGTTTGGCCATGCCGAGCTGAACCACCAGACCCAGGTGCGGGGCGGGGTGCTGGCCGACGAGTGCGGCGGCCTGCTCAGCGGCTTCTTCCGGCAGCGCCGCCATCAACAACGCACCGAGGCACTGGCCCGCCATCCGCTGCGCGACGACGCCCTGCGCACGCCCGATGCCGCCTTCGCGGATCTGCCCGGCTACCCCTGGGCGCCGCGCTACCTGAGCGACCTGCCCAGCCTGGCCGGCTTGCGTTTGCACTACCTGGACGAAGGCCCGCAGGACGCGCCGCGCACCTGGCTGTGCCTGCACGGCAACCCGGCCTGGAGCTATCTGTACCGGCGCATGCTGCCCGTGTTCCTCTCGGCCGGGGACCGCGTGGTCGCGCCCGACCTGATCGGCTTTGGCAAGAGCGACAAGCCCAAGAAAGAGTCGGCGCACCAGTTCGAATGGCACCGCCAGGTGCTGCTGGAACTCATCGGGCGGCTGGACCTGCGCAACGTGGTGCTGGTGGTGCAGGACTGGGGCGGCATCCTGGGCCTGACGCTGCCCATGGCCTGCCCCGAGCGGTTTGCGGGCCTGCTGGTGATGAACACCGTGCTGGCCACGGGTGATGCGCCGCTGCCCGCCGGATTCCTCGATTGGCGTGCGATGTGCCGCGACAAGCCGCTGTATGGCGTGGGGCGCCTGCTGGCGCGCGGCAACCCGCACCTGGCCGGGGCGGAGTGCGCCGCCTACGACGCGCCGTTCCCCGACAAGGGCTACCGCGCCGCGCTGCGCGCCTTTCCTGAACGCGTGCCGGCATCGGAGGATGCGCCGGGGGCCGCGCTGTCGCGCCAGGCGCGTGATTTCTGGCAGCAGCGGTGGCAGGGCCGGAGCCTGATGTTCATTGGCGCCAAGGACCCGGTGCTCGGGCCCGCCACCATGCACGATCTGCACCGCCACATTCGCGGCTGCCCCGCGCCCACCGTGCTGGCCGACGCCGGGCACTTCGTGCAGGAGCATGGCGAGCCGATCGCGCGGCAGGCTGTGGAATACTTCTCGTTTCCCGGCGCCGGCCGTGCCACCGGCTGACATGGCGCCAGACGGACTCTCTTTTTGACGGAGCAGGCCCCTTCACGGCCTGAGCGCTTTGCAAGACCATTCACACGATCATCCCGGTCACGACCATTCCCAGTGCAGCCACGACCACGGCCCCAAGCACATCTACATCTATTCGCCGTCGAGCGCCGTGCAGGACAAGGCCGCCTTCAAACGCGGCCTCGCCCGGCTGAAGGCCCTGGGCCATGAGGTCGAGGTGGATGCGGACGCCCTGGCCGTGCACACCCGCTTCGCGGGCGACGACGCCACCCGCCTGGCCGCCATCCACCGTGCCGCGGCCAGCGGCGCCGATGTGGCGCTGATCTCGCGCGGCGGCTACGGGCTGTCGCGCATCCTGCCGGGCATCCGCTACAAGGCGGTGGCCAAGGCGATCGCGGGCGGCACGCGCTTCGTGGGCGTGAGCGACTTCACCGCCTTCCAGACCGCGCTGCTGGCCAAGACGGGCGCCACGTCATGGGCCGGCCCTTCGCTGGGCGCCGACTTTGGCGTGGCCGGCGAGCCCGACGACATCATGGAGGCCTGCTTCGACGATTTGCTGACCGGCCATGGCGAAGGCACGGGCTGGCGCATGAACAATGAAAAGCCCGACGCCGCCACGGGCAAGCCGGCCGTCCCCAATGTCTACGTGAAAAGCGCCACGCTGTGGGGCGGCAACCTGGCGGTGCTGGCTTCGCTGGTGGGCACGCCGTACCTGCCGGCCATCAAGGGTGGCGTGCTGTTCCTGGAAGACGTGCACGAGCACCCCTACCGCATCGAGCGCATGCTCACCCAGCTGCTGCACGCCGGCGTGCTGGCCCAGCAGAAGGCCGTGGTGCTGGGGCAGTTCACCAACTTCAAGCTCGCGCCGCACGACAAGGGCTACAAGCTGCAGTCGGTGGTGGACTGGCTGCGCACGCAGATCAAGGCGCCCGTGCTCACGAACCTGCCCTTCGGCCATGTGGCGACCAAGGTGCTGCTGCCCGTGGGGAGCACGGTATCGCTGTCGGTGGAAGGGCGGGATGCGCTGATCTACTGGGGACACCAGCACTGATTCGGTGCTGCCTTCAATCGCCTGCCTCTGGATTCCTGCCCGCTGGGCCCAGGGGATGCCGGGCGGCATGGCACCTGCCAGCGGCGGGTGTCCGCCCGGGCTGGGGCTCGGGTCAGGCGTTGCCGGGAGGGGGCTGGGCCGGGCGCAGTGCACGTGGCAACTGGCCCTGGAACAGGGGGGTGACCTGGTCGATCACGCCCCGCGCGCCGGTTTCGCCGCGCAAGGGCACGAGCGTGCTGAAGAGATCGGTGCGCAGGTACCACAACGCTTCGATGTCGCCGGCGTAGCGCAGGCGCATGTTCATGCGCGCCACCTCGCAACCGCTCATGCCCGCCAGGCTTTGCAGCATGGCCCGGCGTACCTCCTCCAGCCCGTGGTCGCGCACCCAGGCCGTCGATGACGGCTTGTCACGGCCCAGAAGGTCGTGAAGGTTGTTGCGGAGATTGGGCTTGTTCCAGCGCATGGAGGGAGGCGGACGCATTTTTTGTAACAGGGTCGGCCAAATTAAGCGGGAGCGAGGCGCCACGCAAGGGGCGCGCTACTGTTTTTGCGTAAAGACAACAGACGCACCTTGTTTGTTGCGAACTTTTACGTGTTTGTTGATTTTTTTGGGATGGCCGGCAAATCGCGGGTGGCAACCGCCGCCATGTGCCGCCGGGCCCACGAAATTCACTTTGCCTGGGGCACCCCCGCGGCGCCGTCAGGTCCCGGGTGGCGCCATCGGACGCCTGGCGGCGCCAGGCAACGATTCTTGACGCTTTCATGGGTGCGCCGCCAGGGCGCTTGCACTAAACTGATTCACATGATGTTACCAATAGGCCGGTGTCCATGAGCGTGCTGTCGACGATGGTCTTTGCGGACATCTCGGGCAGCACCGCCTTGTATGAAGCGCTGGGCAACGAGCGCGCCACCGAGGCGGTGACCCAGGTCACGCAATGGATCAGCGACACCATCCAGACGCACGGGGGGCGGGTGGTCAAGAAGCTGGGCGACGGGGTGCTGGGCGTTTTTGGCGATGCCGCCAGCGCCGTATCCGCCATGGCGGCCATGCTGCGCGAGCACAAGGCCCGCCAGGAGCGCTGGCCCCAGCCCTTGCGCATGGAGGTGCGCGTTGGCGTGGCCAGCGGCGAAGTGGTGGACGTGGATGGCGACTGCTATGGCGATGCCGTCAACGTCGCCTCCCGGCTGTGCGAGCGGGCCGGCCCGGCCGAGATCTGGGCCACCGAGACCACCGTGCTGCTGGCGGGGGCCGCGCCGGATGTCTGGTACCGCAAGCTGGGCATGATGGACATTCGCGGCAAGGCCGAGCTGCTGATGCTCTACCACGTGGAGTGGCGCGAGGACGAGGCGCCCGACTCCCTCACCATGCAGGCTTCCCTTGTCAGCAACTTTGCGCCGGCAGACTCGATCCTGGGGCACATCCAGTTCTCGTGGCACGGCGTGGACCGCACCTTCACCTCGTCCGACGCCCCCGTCCTGGTGGGGCGGGCGCTGCACGCCCAGCTGTGCGTCGACGATCCGCGCGTCTCGCGCCTGCATGCGCGCATCGACTGGCGCAACAGCGGCTTCGTCCTGACGGACATGAGCAGCTTTGGAACCTGGGTGCGGTTCGAGGGCAGCGATTCGCCCGTGCGGCTGCGGCGCGATGCCTGCATCCTGCATGGCACCGGGCACATCGCGCTGGGCGTTTCCTTCACGGAGCCCAGTGCGCCGACCATGAGCTTCCACGTGGCCGGAGGCAGCGTGCGCCTGCGCTGACGGGCTGCGCGAGGGACTTCCGCCATGGGGCTGCCCGGGCGCCGGGCACCTCCTTCGGGCCGGTCGCGGCCCGGGCGATACGGACACACGACACACCCAACAACAGGAGACAACAAAGATGGCATGGATGAAGCGGACGGCCCTGGGGCTGGTGGCGGCGGCGCTGCTGGCAGGCGCGGGCGCGGCGGTGTATGTGCAGCGGAGCTTTGCGAAACTCGACGGCGAACTGGGCGTGGCGGGGCTGGGCAGCGCGGTGCAGGTGCGGCGCGATGGGGCCGACGTGGCCCACATCCAGGCGCGCACGCCACAGGACGCCTGGTTCGCGATGGGGTATGTGCACGCGCAGGAGCGCACCTGGCAGCTGGAGTTCAACCGCCGGGTCATGCATGGCCAGCTGTCGGAGGTCTTCGGCCCCGCGACGCTCGAAACCGACAAGCTGATGCGCGCTCTGGACATCATGGGCGCGGCCCGGCGCCAGTACGCAGGCCTGCCGCCCTATGCCAAGGAGGCCTTGCAGGCCTACAGCAAGGGCATCCACGCGTTCCACCTGAAACGGCCCCAGGCCCTGCCCCCCGAATTCCATGTGCTCGGCGTCCAGCCTGGCGGCGCGGCGGGCGCGGTGTGGGAGCCCGAGGACAGCGTGGGCTGGGCGCTGATGATGGCGCTGGACCTGGGCGGCAACTGGGGAACGGAATTCGCGCGCCTGTCGGTCGCGCGGACGCTGGACACCGACCGCCTGTGGCAATTGATGCCACCCTATCCGGGCGAGAAGCCGGCCGCATCGGCCGACCTCGCCGCGCTGTACCGGCAGCTTGGGGTGTACCGCGCGGCTGGCGCGGGCTCCACGGCGGCCGGGCCGGGCGGTGCCGACGGACTGGCGGCGGCCAGCGGGGCAGCCAGCCGCAAGGACGAAGGCCTGCTGTCGCGGCAGATCAGCGCCGGCATGCTGGCCTGGGCCGATGAATTGACGCGCAACGCGGGCACCAACGAAGGCAAGGGCAGCAACAACTGGGTGCTGGCGGGAACCCGCACCGTCAGCGGCAAGCCGCTGCTGGCCAACGACCCGCACCTGGGGCTGTCGGCCCCGGCCATCTGGTACTTCGCCGGCATGCAGGCGCCCGCCGGCACCGCGTCGGACGGCACGCCCATCGCCGCCATCGATGCCGTGGGGGCCACCTTGCCCGGCCTGCCATTCGTGGTGCTGGGGCGCACCGACCGCGTGGCCTGGGGCTTCACCAACACGGGGCCGGACGTGCAGGACCTGTACCTGGAGCAGATCAACCCGGCCGATGCGGCGCAGTACCGCACGCCAGAAGGCTGGGCGCCCTTCACGGTGCGCAGCGAAACCATCCGCGTCAAGGGCGGGGCCGACGTGCAGCTGGCGCTGCGCAGCACCCGCCATGGGCCGGTGCTGAGCGACGTGCAGAAGTCGCACGCCGAGGTGCTGGACCTGGGCAAGTACGTGCTCGCGCTGCGCTGGAGCGCGCTGGACGCTGACAACCAGACCGTGCTGGCGGGCTTGAAGACCAACCAGGCCAAGAGCGTGGACGAACTCTTCGAGGGGCTGGCGCACTACCACTCGCCCATGCAGAGCGTGGTGGCCGCCGACGACCAGGGCCACATCCGCTTCAAGGCGGCGGGGCGCGTGCCGCTGCGCGATGCCGCCAACGACATCCGCGGCGTGGCCCCGTCCCCCGGCTGGGATGCGCGCTACGACTGGAAGGGCTGGCTGCCCTACAAACAAACCCCGCAGGACGATGGCAAAGGCAGCGCAGATGGCGCCCAAGGCGCCAGGGGCTGGATCGCCACGGCCAACCAGCGCGTGACGGCGCCGGACTACCCGCACTTCCTCACGCAGGACTGGGCCTTGCCCTACCGCTACGAGCGCATCGCGCAGCTCATCGAGGCCACCGAAAAACACGACGCGGCCAGCATGCAGGCAATCCACCGCGATGTGACCTCGCTGGCCACGCGCCGCCTGCTGCCCCACCTGCAACAGGTGCAGTCCGCACACGCGCTGGCGGCCGCCGCCCAGAAAGAGCTGCAAGGCTTTGACGGCGTGATGGACGCGGGCAAGGCCGCGCCGCTGATCTTCGTGGCCTGGACGGACGAACTCGCGCGCGGCCTCATCATTCCGCGCATCGGTGAAGACCGCTTCACCGCAACCTATGGCAAGCGCGACTACCGCGCGGCGCTCGAAGGCATCCTGGAGCGCAACGACACCTGGTGGTGCCAGCCCGCATCGTGTGCCGGGCAATCTGCCGCTGCCCTGGGCCGCGCGCTCGACCGCCTGCAGGCAGCCTATGGGGCGGACCCGGCCCGGTGGCGCTGGGGCACGGCGCACCCCGCGCTCAGCGTGCACCGGCCCTTTGGCAACGTGCCCGCGCTGGCGCGTTTCTTCGATGTGAGCGTGCCTTCGCATGGCGATGCGTACACCGTGAACGTGGGGCAGTACAACGCGGGCGAGGCCACGGGCCCGTATGTGAACCGCCATGCGGCCTCGCTGCGCGCGGTGTATGACCTGGCCGACCTGGAGCAGTCGCGCTTCATCTACCAGACGGGCCAGAGCGGCCTCGTGTTCTCGCCGCGCTACCGCGACATGAGCACCACGTGGGCCGAGACCGGCTACCGCGCGCTGCAGCGCCAGCCCGCGCGCTGGGTGCACGCGCTGACGCTGACCCCCGCAACCCCCGCGCAGTGACGCGCGCCGCGAGGAGCCACGCCATGGGTTTTGTTCCGTTGATCGAAGTCACCCGGGGCGGCCTGCCCGAGTGCCAGCACTGGGGCGCCGTGGCCGTGGCCCACCGCGAAGGCCGGGTGCTGGCGCGGGTGGGCGACCCGTACACGGTCACCTTCACGCGCTCCACCATCAAGGCGTTCCAGGCGCTGCCCTTCATGCAGGCGGGCGGCGCACGGGCGCTTGGCTGGGGGCCGGGCGAGCTGGCGCTGCTGTGCGCCAGCCACAACGGCGAACCCATGCATGTGGAGCAGGTGGACCGCATGCTGGGCAGCGTGGACCAGGACCACCGCGCGCTGCGCTGCGGCTGCCACCGGCCTCTGTTTGCCGAGCTGGGGCTCGGCCCGTTGCCCGAAGGTTTTGTGCCCGACGAGCGCCACAACAACTGCAGCGGCAAACACGCCGGTTTTGTCGCGCACTGCGTGCGGCAGGGGTTGCCGCTGGACGGCCACCTGGACCCGGCCCATCCGCTGCAGGTGGCGATCCGGGAGCATGTCGCGAAGGCAGTGGGGCTCGCACCCCATCAGCTGGCCATGGGCATCGACGGCTGCTCCGCCCCCAACTACGCCATGCCCCTGGCACACCTGGCGCGGAGCTATGCGCGGCTGGCGGGCGGCGCGCCGGATACCGACCTGCACGAGAGCCTGACCGCGCTGGCCGATGCCATGGTCGCGCGGCCCGAGCTGGGCTCGGGCACCGGACGGCACGACCTGGACTTCATGCGCGCAGGGCAGGGCGACTGGGTGTCCAAGACCGGGGCCGACGGCGTGCAGGTGGTGGGCAGCCGCAGCCGGGGCGAAGCCTTCGCGCTCAAGGTCATGGACGGCAACATGGTGGCGCAGGTGGCGGCGGCGGTGGAGGTGATGGACCAGCTCGGCTGGCTCGACACCCGCCAGCGCGAAGCGCTGGCCCCGCGCCGGTCCGCGCGCATCGCCAACGCCAAGGGGCTGCAGGTGGGCGAGCGGAAGGCGGTGTTCAGGCTGGAGCCGGCCGGCGGCTGAAGACCGGGCACGGGGCAAAGCCGGGCCCCGCGCGGCGCCTGTTCAACGGAATTTGATAAAAAATGCCTCCAGCGCACTACTGGTAAGCGCTGGCAGCTACAAAAATAGTAGCAAACGGCTCCGTATCCGGCAGCACATAGATCACGCCGCGCGACTGGCCGAAAAGCGGCGCGATGAACTGGTTGTAGAACGCCTCGGGCGCATTCACGCAGCCGTAGCTGATGCGCTTGTCCTGCGCGCCCTGGCTGGCCAGGCGCTGGTGACGGCGCTCGGCGGCGCTCACGCTGCGCACCCGGTGCAGCGACACGGCGGCGTCGTAGTCGATCCAGACGATGTCGTCGCCCTTGAGGTTGCGCCCGGGCTCGGTGACGAAGCGGCCCGCGGGCGTGGTGCGCTCTTCGGGGCGGATCTGCGACAGCGGCCGCTGGCCGATGTCGGGGGCGGACCGGTCGCCCAGCGCCGCACCCAGCAGCACTGGCGCGCTGCCCAACCATTGCCCCCGGGCCGAGAACACATGGATGCGGGCGGCGGGCTTGTCGATCACGGCAAAAGGCAGGCCCTGGTGGTCGGCGGTGTCGGTGGCCCAGCGCACCAACCGGCGCGCCGTGGGCGAGGCATCCTTGGGCAATTCCGCAGCGCCGACAGGCAGAGTGGCCAGCACACAAGAAGCAGCCAGGGCGGTCAGCGCGAACCGGCGGTTCGCAGTCACAAAAAACATGTCTTCATCCAAAAAAGCGTGCTCATACGCACCGCCGCCGACACTGGCGCGCTGGAGGCCCGTGCACCCGTGGATCTGGCTTCGCCAGTCCACCGGGTGCGTCCCCGTCGGGGGAAGGCGCCATCGGGCGGCTCAGGGTGCTTCCGCCAGGGGGCTTCCTTCCCCCGCCAATGCCCTCAATAATGCCTGCACCCGCGACTCTTGCGAAGCTCCTGCTTCGTCCCTGCAATGTTCGACCGCCTCCGCAAAGCATTCAGCGCATCCGGCAGTTCCGCGTCCACCCCGGGCCGGCCGGTGACCAACCGCGACGTATCCCGCTGGGCGGCCGGCCAGCGGCTGGCGATCGTGGCGCATGCGACCGACGGGCATTTCGACCTGGGCGGCGATATCCACGGCCACCCCTGGCGGCTGGAATGCGGCGCGCCCACGCGCGACTATGTGCAGGGCCTGGAGCTGCGCGGCCGCGCCGACGTGAGCGCCGACCCGGATGCCGCGGTGATGGTGATCAACCGGCCCTTGCAGGAGGTGCTGGAGGGCACCGCCTACGACGCCATCACGGACACATTGCAGACCGCCGTGAGCAGCAGCCTGCCCGAGGAAATGCGCTGGCTTTCGATGTACGAGGAAATGTCCTGGCCCGGCCTGCCCGCGTCGTTCCGCGAGCATTTCACCGTGGTGTCCGAGCGCATCGAGCTGGCCCAGCGCTGGATCCATGCGCCCGTGGTCTCGCAGCTGCTCAACGCGGTGGAAGGCGAGGGCGGCGCCGAGCGGGCGAAATCGCCGCTGGTGCTGATGCTGGCGCGGGGTCGCGTCTATCTGCGCATGGAGCACACGCAGCGCAGCCTGGCCGAGATCGCGCATGCCAAGCAGCTGCTGCTGGTGGCGGGGCAGGCCGCGCTGCAGAACCTGCCGCCCATGTCGGTGGCAGGGCCGGACGACGAGCCGGGCATTGCCGGGTAGCGTTGCAAGCGCCCGCCAAACGAAAACGGGGCCAGTGGCCCCGTTGTTCATGGTGCGGCATGCACCCACCCCGCAAAACTGGCGCGCTCCAGGCGAGTGCACCGTGGAACTGGTGTCGCCAGGCCACCGGGTGTGTCCCCCTCCCGCGTGCTACGCGAGCGAGGGGCTGAGTGCCGCGGCTCCCCGCATGCCTGCGCACGCTGGGACGGCAGCAAAGAGCTGTCGCCTCGGGCGGAGCTTCATCCTCCGCGCGTGACGGGTACGCCCGCGTCGCGGCCGTAGGTGCCGTACTTGCCCAGCTCCCACTTGGCGATCGCGTTGCGGTGCACCTCGTCGGGGCCGTCGGCAAAGCGCAGCGTGCGCGCATTGGCATAGGCATAGGCCAGCGGGAAGTCATCGCACATGCCGCCACCGCCATGCACCTGCATGGCCCAGTCGATCACCTGGCAGGCCATGCTGGGCGCCACCACCTTGATCATCGCGATCTCGGTCTTGGCGACCTTGTTGCCGGCCACGTCCATGAGCCAGGCGGCCTTGAGCGTGAGCAGGCGCGCCATGTCGATCTTGCAGCGGGCCTCGGCGATGCGCTCCTGCGTCACGGTCTGCTGGGCCACGGTCTTGCCGAAGGCCGTGCGCGACGAGGCGCGCTTGCACATCAGCTCCAGCGCACGCTCGGCCAGCCCGATGAGGCGCATGCAGTGGTGGATGCGCCCGGGGCCCAGGCGGCCCTGGGCGATCTCGAAGCCACGGCCCTCGCCCAGCAGGATGTTGGAGACGGGCACACGCACGTTCTCGAAGGTCATCTCGACGTGGCCATGGGGCGCGTCGTCGTAGCCAAACACATTGAGCGGGCGAATGACGGTGATGCCCTTGGCGTCCGCCGGCACGAGCACCATGCTCTGCTGCGAATGGCGGGGGGCATCGGGGTCGGTCTTGCCCATGGTGACGAACACCGCGCAGCGTGGATCGGCCGCGCCGGAGATCCACCACTTGCGGCCGTTGATGACGTATTCGTCGCCCTGGCGCTCGATGCGCGTTTCGATGTTGGTGGCGTCGCTGGATGCCACGGCCGGCTCGGTCATGGCAAAGGCCGAGCGGATCTTGCCCTCGAGCAGCGGCTTGAGCCAGCGGGCCTTGTTGGCGTCATCGCCGTAGCGCGCGATGGTCTCCATGTTGCCGGTGTCGGGCGCCGAGCAGTTGAACACCTCGCTGGCCCATGGCACGCGGCCCATGATCTCGGCCAGCGGGGCGTATTCCTGGTTGGTCAGGCCCGCGCCGTCGTATCCGGAGGCCGCCGCGCTGTCCACCGGCAGGAACAGGTTCCACAGGCCTGCCGCCTGGGCCTTGGGCTTGAGGTCCTCGATGGTCTTGAGCGCGCTCCAGCGCTTGCCCGCCGCCGTGTTGGCCGCCAGCTCGGCGGAGTAGGTGGCTTCGTTCGGATAGACGTGGTCATCCATGAACTGGAGCAGCCTGGCCTGCAGTTCCTTGGTTTTGGGCGAGTAGTCAAAGTCCATGGGTTTCTTCTCCGTTGGTAATCGTGGGGCGCCTCATCCCCGCTGCGCGAACGACCAGGCCAGCTCGGCCATCGGCCGTGCCGTGTCGCCCGAGGCCTTGGCCTGCGCGCTGGAGGCGGTGCCCGCCTCCACCCGCTTGGCGATGCCCTGCAGGATGGCGGCGATGCGGAACATGTTGTAGGCGAGGTAGAAGTTCCAGTCGGCGCGCAGCGCCTCGGGCGTGGCGATGCCGGTGCGCTCGCAGTAGCGGCGGATGTAGCTGTCTTCGCCGGGGATGCCCAGGGCCGCCAGGTCCTGCCCGGCGATGCCCCGGCCCATGGCGGCGGGGATGTGCCAGCTCATGCAGTGGTAGCTGAAGTCGGCCAGCGGGTGGCCCAGCGTGGACAGCTCCCAGTCGAGCACGGCGATCACGCGGGGCTCGGTGGGGTGGAACATGAGGTTGTCCAGCCGGTAGTCGCCGTGCACGATGGACACGTGGCCTTCATCGCGCGCGCTCGCCGGCATGTGGGCGGGCAGCCATTCCATGAGCTTGTCCATCTCGGGAATGGGCTGGGTGATGGAGGCCACGTACTGCTTGCTCCAGCGGCCGATCTGGCGGTCGAAATAGTTGCCCGGCTTGCCATAGCCGGCCAGGCCCCGGTCGGCGAACTTCACGGTGTGCAGCGCAGAGATCACGCGGTTCATCTCGTCGTAGATGGCGCCGCGCTCGGCGGGCGACATGCCGGGCAGCGACTGGTCCCACAGCACGCGGCCCTGCATGCACTCCATCACGTAGAAGGCGCGGCCGATGACCGACTCGTCCTCGCACAGCACGTGCATGCGGGGCACGGGCACGTCGGTGCCATGCAGGCCGCTCATCACCGCGAATTCGCGCTCGATGGCGTGGGCCGATGGCAGCAGCCTGGCCACGGGGCCGGGCTTGGAGCGCATCACGTAGTGGGCGCCGGGGGTGATGAGCTTGTAGGTGGGGTTGGACTGCCCGCCCTTGAACATCTCCACCGTCAGGGGGCCGGCAAAGCCTTCCATGTTCTGCGTGAGCCAGGCGGTCAGCGCGCCGATGTCGAACGCGTGCTGGTCGGAGACGGGACGGGTGCCAACGAAATGGTCAAAGTTGCTCATGGACGGGGCGAGGGTTCGGTCAGTCAGTTGTCGGTTTCAGCAATGCGCATGAGGGCGTCGCGATCGCGCACCACCAAGCCGCCCGGCTCGATGCGGATGGCGTCCTCGCGCTCCATGGCCTTGAGCTCCTGGTTCACCCGCTGGCGCGATGCGCCCAGCAGCTGCGCCAGTTCTTCCTGCGCCAGCTGCAGGCCGATGCGCATCTCGCTGCCGTCCGACAGGCTGGGAATGCCGTAGCTGCGCACCAGGTGCACGAGCTGCTTGGCCAGCCGCGCGCGCAGCGGCAGGGTGTTGAGGTCTTCCACCAGGCCGTAGAGCTGGCGGATGCGCCGCGCATGCAGGCGCAGCATGGCTTCGTAGAACTCGGTATGCGCCGCGAGGATCTTGCGGAAGTCGGCCTTGGCCACGCACAGGATCGTGGTGTCGCCGTGCGCATAGGCATCGTGCGTGCGCCGATCCCCGTCGAAGATCGCCACGTCGCCGAACCAGATGCCCGGCTCCACATAGGTCAGCGTGATCTGCTTGCCCGAGATGGAGGTGGAGCTCACCCGCACCGCGCCGCGCGCGCACGCAATCCACTCCTCGGGCGGGTCGCCGCGCGCGGCGATGAGGCCGCCGTCCTTGAAGCGTTTGACGTATGCACATCGCAGGATGTCGTGGCGTAGTGAAGGTGAGAGGGAAGAAAACCAGCGACCTGAGTTGATCGCTTCACGTTCTTCGATAGTAAGAATCGGGTCGTCCATGGTCTGTCTTTTGTGTGACTGGAAACAGGCCCATTGTCGCGTCAGGGACCTTCGCGCAGCGTCAGGGTTGTCACCTGCGTGTCTGCAGCAGGCCCGCCATGCAAAAGCCCCTGGGTGCTTGGCGGCATCCCAGGGGCTTCATCGTGGATGGTGGTGGCCCTCGGCGTGCGGTCACCGCCGGCAGCGTGCGGGGCTATTCGTAGCGGGGCACACGCTTTTCAAGGAACGCGGTGATGCCCACGCCGCCGTTGGCATGGTGCAGGTTGGTCACGAAGTGATTGCGCTCCTGGCCCAGGTGGTGGGTGAGGCTTGCATGGGGTGCTTCATTGATCAGCTCCTTGATGCTGGCCAGCGCATTCGGCGCACGCGCATTGAGTTGCTCGGCCAGGGCGAGCGCGGCATCGAGTGCGCCCCCAGTTTCGGCAAGTCGGTTGACCACGCCCAGCGCGTGCAGGCGCTCGGCGCCAATGCGGTCGCCACACATCAGGATCTCCGTGGCCACCTGGCGGGGCAGGGCATGCACCAAGCTCCAGCTCGCGCCGCCGTCCGGGGACAGGGCCACGTTGCTGTAGGCCATCACGAACACGGCATTGCGCGCGGACACGATGAAGTCGCAGGCCAGCGCCAGCGAGAAGCCGGCACCGGCGGCGGCCCCCTCCACCGCGGCGATCACGGGCTTGGGATAGGTGCGGATGGTCTCGATCCAGTTGTGCAGCCCCTCGATGCTCTGGGCCTGCACCTCCGGGTCCTGCTGGCGGTTGGCCAGCAGGCGCTGCAGGTTGCCTCCCGAACAGAACATGCCGTCCGCGCCCGTGATGACCACGCTGCGGATGTCGGGGCTGCTTTCGGCCACGCCCAGCGCCTCCACGCCCGCCGCGTACATCGCAGGGTCGATGGCATTGCGCCGTTCGGGATTGCGAAGGGTCAGGATCAGGGTCTGGCCCTGGCTGGTGCTCTGGAGTTCTGCGGGCATGTGCGTGGGTTACCTTGTGAAGGGCTGCGGACGGTTCACGTGGGGGTGTGCAGTCGGTCTGGAAGCAGGGCCCGTGCGGTGCGCGCGGCCGGCGCCAGCGGCCGCCGCGCCCCGCAAGGAGCCTTCATTCATTCCTCCACATGCGTGAGGCTCAGGCCGATCGCGCCGCGCCGGCGCAGCCAGGGGCTGGGGCGGTAGCGGGTGTCGCCATAGACGGTCTGCATGTTGAACAGCACTTCCAGGATGTTGGTGGGACCCCAGCGGTCGCCCATGGCCAAAGGCCCCAGCGGATAGCCCAGGCCCAGCGTGACGGCGGTTTCCAGGTCCTTGGGGGAGCAGATGCCTTGCTGGCAGATGTCGCTGGCGATGTTCACGATGGTGGCCACCACGCGCTGCGTGACGAAGCCGCCGCTGTCGCGGATCACGCTCACCGCCTTGCCGTCGCGGGCGAACAGCGCATGCGCCGCGTTGCGGATGTCCACGCGCGTGGCCGGGTTGGTCGCCAGCACGCGGCGCCTGGTGGCGGCATCGTCGATCAGCATGTCGATGCCGATGGTGCGGGCCGGGTCCAGGCGCTCGACCACGGCGACGGTGGTCACGTCAAAGCCCAGCGGCGCGACGAGCGTGATGGCCTGGGGCGAGGGCGATGGGCCGGTTTCGATGGTGGCGCCCAGGTCCTTCAGCAGCTGGTACAGCTCGGCGCGCCGTGCCGCGCGGGGCGACACCCATACCGGGGGAAGGTCGGTCACCACCGGGGGCGGTGCCTCTGCGGGGATTTGCGCCACGCCCTCCACGTAGCGGTAAAAACCTTCTCCCACCTTCTTGCCCACCACGCCGCCGGCCAGGCGCTGCGCGGTGATCACGCTGGGGCGAAAACGCGGCTCGTCGTAGTACTGGCGGTAGATGGATTCCATCACCGGGTGCGACACGTCCAGCGCGGTGAGGTCCATGAGCTCGAACGGGCCGAGCTTGAAACCCACCTGGTCGCGCAGGATGCGGTCGATGGTGGCGAAGTCGGCCACGCCTTCGCCCACGATGCGCAGGGCCTCCGTGCCGAAGCCGCGCCCCGCGTGGTTCACGATGAAACCCGGGGTGTCCTGCGCCTGAACGGGGGTGTGGCCCATCTCTTTGGCATAGGCCGCCAGGGCGGTGCAAATCGCGGGGTCGGTCTTGAGGCCCGCGATGACCTCGACAACCTTCATCAACGGCACCGGATTGAAGAAGTGAAAACCCGCCAGCCGCTGCGGGCGCTGGAGCGCCGCCCCAATCGCGGTCACGGACAGGGACGAGGTGTTGGTGGCCAGCACGGCATCGCTGCGCACCACGGACTCCAGTTCGGCAAACAGCTTCTGCTTCACATCCAGCCGCTCGACGATGGCTTCGATCACCAGGTCACACGCGGCCAGATCGGCCACTGCCTGCACCGGGTGCAGCCGCGCAGCGAGGGCCGTGGCTTGATCGGCATCAATGCGCCCTTTGGCGACCAGCTTGCTCCATTGGTCTTGGAGCGCAGCCTGGGCGGCCTGGGCGGCGCCTGGGGTTGCGTCGAGCAGAAAAACCTGGCTGCCGGCCTGCGCGGCGATCTGTGCAATGCCCCGACCCATGGCGCCGGTGCCCACGATTGCGATGTTGGGAAACTGAATTTTCATAGCGCCATTATGGCTGTGGCGTTGCGTGGGACTTATGTGCAAGAATGGGCTGCGCCAAAAACAGAATTTATTGTGAAAATCCGTAACACCATTTTTGGGACCGGTCTGTGGGTGGTTGCTGCGGGCGCCTCGGCACTTTCGCTGGGAGGCAGCAGAGGCACGGTGGTGTTGGGTGCACCGGTGGATCTGTCGTTCGATGTGCAGCCCGATCCAGGCACGGACGTGGCCTCTTCCTGTGTGACGGCGCAGCTGAAGGCGGGGGATACGCCGGTTGGCGATGCCAGGGTGCGTGTCGTGCCCCTGCCCGACATGCGCGGGCGTTCACCGGCCGTGCGGGTGCAGGCGGCCATCGCGGTGGATGAGCCTGTGTTGCTGGTCACCTTGTCGGCGGGATGCACGGGCAAGGTCACGCGCACCTACACTTTTCTTGCGGAACTTCCCGTCACGATGGCCCGGTCGGCGGCGCCGATCGATGTCGCGCGGCTGCCTTCTTTCCCCGAAGGTGGCACGGAGGCCCCCGGTGCGTCCCCGGGCGCGGCGGGCCAGCGAGCGGCCAGGCCGGCAGCACCCGCGGCGGCACCTTCTCCACCATTGCCTTCCGTGATCCGGTCCGCCACGGCACCGCCTCCCGCCGGCGCGGCGGAGCCCGTTTCCCGCAGTGCGCCCGCACGGCAGCCAGCGCGCGGCACGGCACGGCCCCCGGCCAGCGCCGCGTTGCCCCCGGCCAAGGGCACGGCGCAGGTGGCAAGGCCTGCGGACCAGGCCCGGCTCGTGGTCGAGCCGCTCGATATCTGGGTGGACCGGCCGGTGGCATTGCGTTCATCGCCCGGGTTGTTGGCCCTTCCTTCGGAGCAAGCCTCCGCGCAGCGCACCGAGGCCGCCGCCGTGTGGAAGGCGCTGAATGCCCAGCCGGATGATGCCCGCCAGGACAGCGGCCGGCTCAAGGCGCTGGAGAACGATGTGGCCACGCTGCGTGCGCAGGCGGCCCGCGACCGGGCCAGCGCGGCGCAGTTGCAGCAGCAGCTGGAACTGGCCGAGAACGACAGATTCCCGGCCACGGTGGTGTATGTGCTGGGCGGCTTGCTGTTGCTTGCATTGCTGCTCGCGGCGTGGACATGGACGCGCTTGCGCAGCGCCTCCGACAAGGCGGTGCGCGCGTGGCGCGATTCCGTGGCGGCGCTGGGCGGGCGCGATGCGATGGCCGCGCACGAAGCCGCCCTGGGACTTGCGCCCCATCCGGGCGATGCCTGGCTGTCATCCGGCGAGTCCCCGGCTTCCGAAGCGGCGGCAGTGGCTTCCACCGCAACCGCGGCGCCCGGGCCCGCCTTCGTGGCCACCGCCCCCGTGCCGAGTGCGCCCGCGCCGCTGCCGGCCAGCCCGCCCCCCGCTGCAGCACCGCCCCAGCCCGTGCTGCACATCGTCAGCCCCGAAGAGCTCTTCGACATTCAGCAGCAGGCCGAGTTCTTCATTTCGGTGGGGGAGCACCAGCAGGCCATCGAGGTGCTCAAGAAGCACATCGCCGAGCGGGGCGATACCTCGCCCCTGGCGTATCTGGAGCTTCTGCGGCTTTATCACACGCTGAGCCGGGTGGAGGAGTTCTCGCAACTGCGCGCCCAGTTCATGCGCTCGTTCAATGCGCAGGTGCCCGAATTTACCGGCTTCCACCGCACCGGCCGCATGCTCTATCACTACACCGATGCGCTGGCGGAGATCGAGGCCGAATGGACCTCTCCCTCCGTGCTCGGGCTGCTGGAGAAATTGCTGTTCCGGCAGGACGGCGCCGCGTCGGTGGAGCCGTTTGATCTGGCGGCCTACGACGACCTGCTGCTGCTGCTGGCCATCGCGCAGACCACCCCGGCAAGCGCCCGGGGCGCGCCGGCGCCCCGCAAGCGCACCACGCCACTGGCCGAGCCGCGTGTCGACGCGCAGGTGCTGGCAGCGCCGCCCGTGGCGCCGGCAAGCACAGCGGGGGGCGGCCTGCCGCTGGATTCGCTGTCCGCGAGCCTGGAGTTCGATCTGGGCGAAATGCCTTCGGCCACAGGATGGCCGCCGCAGGAACTGGCGGCCACCGCGCCTTCCATGCCCGACGCTGACACCCGGGGTGCGCCGCTGGACCTCGATCTCTCGGAGCCGCCCCACCTGACGCTCAGCGATTTGCCGCCCGTGCCCGTGACCGCACCACCGTCCTCGGGCCAGGCGGTGGGCTTCGGCATGGACAACGACCTGGTGGAGCTGCGGCTGGAGCTGGAGCAGAAGAAGGCCGACCGCAGCTAGGCCGCGGCGGCTCGCCCTCCGGCCCCCGCGGGCCTGGCCTTACTCCACCATCCCGCGCATGAGCTGCGCGGCCGTGGCTTCGGGGTCGGAGGCATTGACGATGGCCCGCACGACGGCGATGGACCCCACGCCCGTGGCGCGCACCTGGGCAAACTGCTCCGCCCCGATGCCGCCAATGGCCACCTGGGGGTAGTGGCGCAGCAGGCGCGCATAGGCACCCAGCCGGCCCACGCCCTGTGGCGCGGTGGCCATCTTCTTGAGGGTGGTGGGAAACACGGCACCCATGGCAATGTAGCTGGGCCCCACGGCATCTGCGCGCACCATTTCCGCGTAGCCATGGGTGCTGACCCCCAGGCGCAGGCCCGAAGCGCGCAGCGCCCGAAGCTCGTCGGGGGCCAGTGCATCCAGGTCTTCCTGGCCCAGGTGGATGCCGTAGGCGCCCGCCTGGATGGCCACGCGCCAATGGTCATTGATGAACAGCAGGGCGCCCGTGCCCTCGACCGCCTGCACGGCGGCGTGGACCTCCTGCGCAATCGCGTGCTCGTCGGCGGATTTGAAGCGCAGCTGCACCGTGGGCACGCCCGCGCGGGCCATGCGGCCCACCCAGCCGGCATCCGGCAGCACGGCGTACAGGCCCAGCCTTTCCGGGCAGGGGGCGAACGCATCGGCGCGCGGCCGGGGCACCAGGCCAAAGTCCTGTGGCTCGTCGGGCCACTGGGCTGGCTGGAAGGCGCCCGTGCGCAGGCTCTGCGCCATCCAGGCCTGGGCCAGGCATTCCGCGTCGTGGGCAATGAAGCCCAGCGTGCTGCAGGCCTGCAGGGCTGCCAGGTAGGCGGGTTCCTGCCGCGTGGGCTCCGGGACAGGCTCGGCGCCAAAGCCCGCGAAGGTGGGGGCGTGGTGCGCAAGAAGGGCCTGCACCATGGCGCTGGTGTCGTCACGCATGTTGTTCATGGTGCCAGAAGGGGGTGCCGAGCACGGGGGTGCTGGGCTGGGCGGCCTCCTGCGCCGCCATGGCACCGGCCTTGCGCGCGGCACGCCCGGCATTCACGGCGTCGGCGAACGCGCCCGCCATGGCCACCGGGTCCTGCGCCAGGGCCACGGCGGTGTTCAGCAGCACGCCGTCATAGCCCCATTCCATCACCTGGCAGGCATGCGACGGCAGGCCCAGGCCCGCATCCACGAGCATGGGCACGTCCAGGCGCTCGCGCAGCGTCTGCAGTGCATAGGGGTTCACGGGGCCACGCCCGGTGCCGATGGGCGCTGCCCAGGGCATGACGGCCTGGCAGCCCACATCGACGAGCCGCTGGCACAGCACCAGGTCTTCCGTGCAGTACGGCAGCACCTGAAAACCTTCCTTGATGAGGTGTTCCGCCACGCCCACCAGGTTCAGCGTGTCGGGCTGCAGCGTGTAGTCGTCGCCGATCAGCTCCAGCTTGATCCACGGCGTGTTGAACACCTCGCGCGCCATCTGCGCGGTGGTGATGGCCTCTTGCGCGCTGTGGCAGCCGGCGGTGTTGGGCAGCACGGGCACGTTGAGCTTGCGCAGCAGCTCCCAGAAGCTGCTGCCGCTTTCGGCCGGGTTGCTGCCCTGGCGGCGCAATGACGCGGTGACCATGGCGGGCTGCGCGCGCAGCACGGCGGCTTCGAGCACCGCAGGGGATGGGTAGCGCGAGGTGCCCAGCAGCAGGCGGCTGGCGAACTGCTGGCCGTACAGCACCAGGGGGTCTTGGAGCGTCGAGGTGGTCATGAATTTACTATCTTTTTAATAGCTGCTAGCGCTTTGTGGAAAAGCGCCAAGGGCCAATTTGTCTCAAGAAAGAAGGCCGGGGGTCAGCCCCCCGTCACGGGCGAGATGATTTCCACGCGGTCGCCGGGCTGCAGGGCCTGCGCGGCGTAGCGGGTGTTGGGCACAAAGTGGGTGTTCACGGCCACCGCAAACGGAGGGCGTGCCGCGATGGCGGCCACGGCATCGGCCACGGTGGCCCCTTCGGGCAGTTCATGCGGGATCTGGTTGATGGAGATGTTCATGCGAAGGCAGCGGCCGCGCTGGACTGGGAGGCGGGTTTCAGGTCCAGCGCGAGGTCAAAACGTTGCGAAAGCTGCGATTGTCCCGCGTTCAGCACTTCCAGCGTCACATCCAGCATCGCCGGCGCGATCATGAAGCCGTGGCGGTACAGTCCATTGATCTCCAGCACGCCCCGGCGCGGCTGGCGGATGGCGGGCAGGTTGTCGGGCAGCGTGGGGCGGCACTGCGTGGCCAGCTCCAGGATGCGGCCTTCCGCGAAGCCGGGGTGCACGGCGTAGGCGGCGGAGAGCAGCTCCAGCGTCGATCGCACGCTGGCGGGCGAGAGGTCGTCCGATTCGATCTCGGTCGCGCCGATCACGAACAGATGGTCTTGTTTGGGCGCGATGTAGATCGGGTAGCGCGGGTGCACCAGCCGCGTGGGGCGCTGCAGCGTGACATCCGGTGCGTGGATGCGCACCACCTCGCCCCGCACACCCCGCAACGCGGGCCATTGGGCCCTGGCACCGAGGCCGCGGCAGTCCAGCACCCAGTCGGGCTGGCCGGGGGCGCCGGGCGCAAAGGCCTCGGGCGACCGGGGCGCGTGCCAGTGCGCGCGCACGGACAGCCGCTGCATTTCCACCACCAGGGCTGCCAGCAGCTGCCGGTTGTCGAGCTGGCCTTCACCGGGCAGGTACAGCCCCTGCGCAAAGCGCTGCGCCAGCGTGGGCTCCGCCTGGGCCAGCGCGGCGCCGTCGAGCTTTTGCAGCGCGGGCAGCTCGGGCACCGTGTGCTGGTTGGCCTCCAGCTGGCGCGTGAGCCGCTGGGCTTCGGCCGCGTCCTGCCGGTGCCACACGATGAGCGTGCCGGCCTGCTGGAAGAACACGGGCTCGGCCAGCGCCGCCAGCAGCTGCGGCCAGCGGGTGAGGGCATGGTGGCCCATGCGCACCACGCCGGGCTCGGTGATGGCCGATTCGGCCAGCGGCGCCAGCATGGCGGCGGCCACGGTCGCGGCCGAATGCTCGGCGGCCGGGCTGCCCGCGTCATAGATGTCCACACGGTGCCCCTGGCGGGCCAGCTCCACCGCCAGCAATCGGCCCATGAGGCCCGCGCCCAGAATGGCAAAAGAAGAGGGTTGAAGTGGCATAAGTCCGTCTGTCTGTCTGTGTGTTGGCTGGCAACCATGGACAAAACGGGGGCAGGGCCGCTCTTGGAAACTCCCCACGCCAGCATGACCTGGATCGGGTAGCGGGGCCAGTACGCGCCGCGCGGTGCGCAGTGTTCTGTGGTGCCCCAGGGTATTTCTCAGTCGCGCACCCAAGAACCTGTTCAGTTCTCGGCCGCGGGACACCCCTGTTTCGTCCGGAAAAATCAATTACAGCACAACCCGCGGCAGCTCTTTTTGCGCTAACGCATAGGCCATAATTTTTGCCATGACTTCATTGATTCCCCCGACCTCCGCAGCACGCCGCTATGTGCGCGTGCTTTCCATCGCCGGTTCCGACAGCGGCGGCGGGGCGGGCATCCAGGCCGACCTCAAGACCTTCAGCGCCCTGGGCTGCTACGGCATGACGGCCATCACCGCCATCACGGCCCAGAACACCTGCGGCGTCACGGGCATCCACGGCATTCCGCCCGAGATGCTCAAGGCCCAGATCGATGCCGTGGTGCAGGACATCGGCGTGGACGCGGTCAAGATCGGCATGTTGCATTCGCCCGAAGTGGTGCGCGTGGTGGCCGATGCCATCCGCACCTACCAGCTGCCGCACGTGGTGCTCGACCCGGTGATGGTGGCCACCAGCGGCGACCGGCTCATCGCCGCGGAAACCGTGAACGTGCTGGTGCAGGAGCTGTTTCCGCTGGCCGAGGTGATCACCCCCAACCTGGACGAGGCCGGCTGGCTGCTGGGGCGCACGATCGAGGGCGTGGATGCGCTGGCAGCTGCGGTGGACGGGCTGCTGGCCCTGGGCGCCCCGGCGGCGCTGCTCAAGGGCGGCCACCTGCCCGGAGACTGGGTGGTGGATGTCCTGGCCACACGCGGCGGCGTGCGGCAGCGGCTGGAGTCCGCACGCATTGCCACGCCCAACGGGCACGGCACGGGCTGCACCCTGTCATCGGCCATCGCGGCACACCTGGCGCGGGGCCTGCCCTTGCAGCAGGCGGTGGAGCGCGCGCGTGCCTACATTCTGGGCGCCATCGCCGCAGGGGCCGATGTGACCACCGGCCGTGGCCATGGCCCGCTCAACCACGGCCATGCGCCCGTGGCGCAGCTGGTGCTTTAAAGGTTTGATTGTTTTTGGCCTCTGGCGCTTATCCAGCAAGCGCTAGATGCTCACAATTCAATAGCGGTTCAACGCACCCGTGGCCCTGTGGCCCAGGCCAGCACAAAACTGAACGCCAGCGCCGGCAGCGCCGAGCCCGCGCCCGGTACCACCTGCGGAGCCAGGTGGTAGACGGCAATCCCCACCAGCCAGATCGCCACCGGGGCCGCGTTCACCCGGCGTGCCGCAGCGAGCAGCGCGGTTGCGTTGGCGCCAAAGGCCAGCCGCCCCAGGATCACGCCGAACAGCGGCACGAACACCGAGCTGAGCAGCAGCAAAAATGGCTCCAGGCTGTGCATGGGCAGCACCAGCGCGAGGCCGGTACACACCACAGCCATGGCCAGGCCCCACTTGCGTACGCCCCAGCGCGGCAGCAGGCTGTGTGCCGACACCGCGCCCGAATACGTGTCGCCATAGGCGTTGTCCACCTCGTCGATCAGGATCAGCGACAGCGCGATCAGCCCGCCCTGGGCCAGCAGCAGGGCCTGCACCAGGTCCTTGCTCGGCAAGGTCAACGCCACCAGCACACCGAGCGTGTAGCACCACATGTTGGCCAGCGCATAGCCCAGCCAGGTGCCGCGCAATGCGGAGCCGCCGTTCTTGCCGTGGCGCGCATAGTCGGCCACCAGCGGCAGCCACGAGATGGGCATCGCGATCACCAGGTCCAGCGCGGGCAGCACGCCCATGCCGCCTTCGCCCTTGCGCGTCCACAGCGCTTCAAAACCCTGGGCCTGCGCCAGCGACAGGAACTGCCACGACAGCCACAGCAGCGACAGCACCACCAGCGGCAGCGCCACGCGCGCGATCACCTTGCGCACCAGCTGCACCATCGATCCGCTGATGAGCAGCATCACCACGCCGCCCCACAGCAGCGTGGCCAGCACGGGCCAATGCGCGCCAGCCATGGTGCCGGACTGCTGGCCGATGGCCACCGTAGCGTCGCGCATCACCACCAGCTCGAACGTGCCCCAGCCGACCAGTTGCACGATGTTCAGGCCGATCGGCAGGCTGGCGAACGTGCTGCCATAGACGGCATGCATCAGCCCGGCGCTGGCCAGGCCGCTGTCGCAGCCCAGCTTGGCCACCCAGCCCAGCAGGCCCGCGCCCACGATGGAGCCGCAGACGATGGCGATCAGCGCCTCTTGCGTGCCCAGCGCGGGCATCAGGTAGGCGCCCACCTGCATGACCAGCAGGCCCACGCCCAGGCTGAACCAGAGCGAGGCGTGGTCGTGCCATTGGAAGACGCGGCGGTCGGGGGAGACGGGGGCCAGCGCTTCGTTGGTGGCGGGCGCGGCGGGGGATGAGGACATGGCAGGCTCCGTGGCAGTACAGAGCAGGGGCGGCCCGCCAGCGCACCCCAAAGTCATTTCATTCTGGGCTGTGCCGAGGCGGACGTGCTTCCCTGCGCGAGGATGATCTCAATCAGGTTCAAAGGGACTCTCTCAGTCGGTTCCGGTGGCCCGGTCCCGACACCCCTAGCGTGGGCGTTCCAGAAGGAACGCGGGGCCATTGTAGTGGGGCGCTCAGGGCGCGGGGCGGGCAATCGGGATCGCGTAGTGCATCACCGAGTCGCCGGACGTCGGGTGGTACTGGGCACCGTAGATTTCCAGATCCGGCCCCAGGGTGTGCGATGGGCCCGCCGACAGCAGCCAGCTGGAGTAGATGTAGTTCACCGTCGCATCGACATTCTGCGCAGGGCCCCGGTGGGTGAAGCGCGCATAGGTCGATGCGGGGATTTCCATGGCCACCATGCCCGGTGGCAAGGCGCCGGGGCCCTTCACCTCGATGCAGGCCAGGTAGCGCAGCGCTTCCGTGTGGGGCCCCGCCGGTGCCACGACGCCATAGCAGACCCCGGGCACGGTGTTCGCAATCTCGCCCAGCCGGGGCAGGAATTTCGCCCACAGGGGCGGCAGCTTCTGGCCCAGGTTGTTCTTTTCGGAATCGATGCCGTAGTAGTCCGTGGGCAGCCCGACCAGCTGCATGGCGGGCTGCTCCTTTATGTCGGGTGCCAGGGAGATGTTGTGGTGAATGTGCGCGAGGTAGCTTTCGTCAAACCGGATCTTGCGCACGAACAGCGAGCGGTTGCCCATCTTGCGGTACTGCGACGGCGTGAGCCGAAAGCAATCCCGAAACGCGCGCGTGAAGCTTTCCTGCGTCTCGTACCCGGACGCCAGTGCGATGTCGAGCACGCTCAGCCGCGTGCTGGTCAACTGCTCCAGCGCCCGCGAGAACCGGCGCGAGCGGATGTAGGTCTTCAGGGTTTCGTTGGTCAGCGCCTTGAAGATCCGCTGGAAGTGCCACTGGCTCATCCCCGCGGCCCGCGCCACCTCGGAAAGCTGGATGTCGGATTCGAGATGGGCTTCGATGAAATCGATGCCCTCCTGGATTTGCCGCAGATAAAGCACGTTGGCGTCCGTTCACGGGGTTTCAAAGAAGCCGGTCATGGCCACGAGCCGGTTCTGGTCGTTGTACCGGCCGTAGCTCACGCCTTCCCCGATCACCTGTCCGCTGCCATCCACCATGTTCCATTTGGCGATGCTCTGCTGGTTGTGGCTGGCGAAATAGTGGGTCACGAAATGCCCGCCGGGCACCTGGCGGTGGAAGTCGTCCATGTAGGCGGTCAGCTGGGTCCAGCCCTGGGCGGTGGCCAGCGGGTCGTTGTAGGTACAGGCGGGGTCGAGGGACTGGGTAAAAAGGGCTGTGCGGTCCGCGGCCGAATCGGTCTTCCACGACGCGGTGTAGGTGTCCCAGATGGATTGAAGGGGTTGTTGGCTCATGGTGTGCTCCTGATGGTGTTGCCGGGAGACGCCATCGTGCCGGGCGCTTGCGCGCCTTTTGGACATTTTGTGCTTATTTGTGGGCGCGCCGTTCGGGCACGGCATGGTGGTGCCCTGATCCGCCTGGACTACGTGCTGGCGGCAGGCGCAGAGGCCGGCGCCACACCCAGCAGCTGGTGCAGCCGTGGGCTCGTGGTGGTGTATTGCAGCGCCACCTTGCCGCCCTTGAGCGCCTCGGCCGCGCCAAAGGCCGCCAGCGTGGCCTCGTGGAAGCCGCACAGGATGAGCTTGCGTTTGCCGGGGTAGGTGTTGATGTCGCCTACGGCGTGGATGCCGGGCACGCTGGTGCGGAAGGCCTCGGTGTCCACCACGAGTTGCTTGCGCTCCAGGGCGATGCCCCAGTCGGCGATGGGCCCGAGCCGGGGGGAGATGCCGAGCACGGCCACCAGCACGTCGAGCGGCAGGGCGCGGCTGCTGCCATCGGCGTCCACCACCTGCAAGGCGGTCAGCTGGTCGCCAGCGGTCTCAAGGCCGGTGATCTGCGCGGCCTCGACGTGGATGCGGCCCGCATCGCGCAGTTGCTGCAGGCGCTGCAGCAGGGCATCCGGGGCCTGGAACACATCGCGGCGGTGCAGCAGGCTCACGCGGGCGGCCTGGCCTTGTTCGGCCAGTTCCACGGCGCGGGCCACGGCGGGCTCGTCGCCGCCGTGCACGACCACATGGCGTCCGGCCACGTGGGCCGTGGAGGGCAGGTTCTGGTAGTGGACCTGGGTGCCCACAAAGCGCTCGATGCCGTCCACCTTGAGCGTGCGCGGCACAAAGGCGCCCACGCCGGCGGCAATGAACACGCTGCGGGCCAGCAGCTGCGCACCTTGCGAGGTTTCGACCAGCAGGCGCCCATCGGCCTGCACGGTGAGTGCGGAGACCAGCGTGCCCAGGTGCCACTGGGTCTTGAACGGCGCAATCTGCTGAAGCAGCAAACCGGCCAGCTCGCGCCCGGTGCACACCGGGATGCCCGGGATGTCGTAGATGGGTTTGTCGCCGTACAGCTCGACGCACTGGCCACCCGCATGAGGCAGGGCGTCGATCAGGTGGGCGGTGATGCCTTGCAGGCCCAGCTGGAAGACCTGGAACAGGCCCACGGGACCCGCGCCGATGACGACGGCGTCGGTTTCTTGAATCATGCTCAAGCCACGCGCGCAGCGCCCGAAACTGGCGCTGCCAAAGACCTGTGCACCCGTGGAACTGGCTTTGCCAGGCCACTGGTGGCGTCCCCTTTGGGGGATGGCGCGAAGCGACTCAGGGAGGTCACTTGACCAGTTCGTTGACCTTGCCCGGCTTGCCGTTCCACTCGTCGGCGTCGGGCAGCGCGGGCTTGCGCTTGGTGATGCTCTTCCAGCCGTCGGCGAAGGCCAGGTCGGCATTGAGCTTGATGAAGGCGATCTGGTCGGCCGGCAGGTCTTCTTCGGCAAAGATGGCGTTGGCCGGGCACTCAGGGATGCAGACGGCGCAGTCGATGCACTCGTCGGGATCGATGACGAGCATGTTCGGGCCTTCGCGGAAGCAGTCCACGGGGCACACGTCCACACAATCGGTGTACTTGCACTTGATGCAGTTTTCGGAGACGACGTGGGTCATGACAAAGGTTGTGTGGGTCGGTGAAAACCCTCAATTTTAGAAGCTTTCACCGACCTTTGGTTACAGGGCCCCTTCCCCGGATGGGGTGACTTGGGGGGGTGGCGCTGATCTGGATCAGTTGACCAGCACGGCGCCAGCGGTTTTGTGGCTCGCGGTGTCCACCAGGATCAGCGATCCGAGCACCCGGGCCTTGCCGAAGGCTGCGGCGGGGATCGGCTCCTGCAGCAGCAGGTCCACATGGCCGATGGCGTTGGGGTCGAGCTGCGTGGCGGCTTCCTCGGCCAGCGTGTGGATGTTGAGCTTGTGCACCACGGCCTTGACCTTGGCCTTGACCCAGCGGTGGCCGTGCAGCGCCCAGTACACGCGGCCGGCGACCAGGGGTTCGTCATCCATCCAGGCCACGGTGGTGCGCAGCTCGCGGCTGGCGGGCCATGCGGGCACGCTGGCCGGCGTGTCGAAGTCGTCCTCGGCGGGGGCGGTGGTGGCCGCAGGCGCGGCCAGAATCCAGTCGCCGCGCGAGACGTCCACCTCGCGGTCGAGGATGAAACCGGCGCTGGTGCCAGCGGGCACGTCGGTGGGGCGGCGGGCATGGTCCAGCACCTGGGCCACGGTGGCCAGCTGGCCGCTGGGGAAGATCTGCACCGGTGTGCCGGGGGTGACATTGCCCGAGGCCACACGGCCCCAGAACACGCGGCGGCCTTGGGATGTGTCGGACGAGGACGAGAACTTCTCGACCCACTGCACCGGGAAGGCCAGGGGCAGCGCCGTGTCGGGGGGCGTGTTGGGCAGGGCTTCGAGCACCTGCAGCAGCGTGGGGCCCTCGTAGCCGCACCAGCCCGCGTGGGCGTCCACCACGTTCCAGCCCTTGAGCGCCGACACGGGCACCGTCGCACGCACGGCGATGCCGGCGGCCTGGGCAAACGCCGCCAGCGCGCCCTGGATGTGCTTCCAGGCGAGGGCGGGGTCTTCCACCGCGTCGAGCTTGTTCACGGCGAACACCAGCGAATGCACGCGCAGCAGGTGGGCCAGCAGGCTGTGGCGGCGGGTTTGCGGCAGCAGGGCGAGGTCGGCGTTCTTCCAGTCGAGCTTGGTGGCATCGACCAGCACCACGGCCGCGTCGGCGCTGCTGGCGGCCGTGACCATGTTGCGGGTGTACTGCTCGTGGCCGGGCGCGTCGCCGATGATGAACTTGCGCTCTTCGGTGGCGAAGTAGCGGTAGGCCACGTCGATGGTGATGCCTTGCTCGCGCTCTGCGCTGAGGCCGTCGGTGAGCAGGGCCAGGTCGGTTTCGCCCTGGCGCTGTACGCCGGCAAGGTGGTCCTGCAGCACGGCCTTGCTGTCCACCAGCAGGCGGCCGATCAATGTGCTCTTGCCATCGTCCACCGAGCCGCAGGTGATGAACTTCAGGGCGGAAATGTGGTCATTTTGGCCGCCAGCGCTTGATGCATAAGCGCTAGTAGCTATCGAATTCATAGTGGTCATCAGAAGTACCCGTCTTTCTTGCGCTTTTCCATCGAGGCGTCGCTGGTCTTGTCATCCATGCGCGTCGCGCCGCGCTCGCTCACGTCGGCGGCCAGGGTCTCGATCACGATGTCGGCGGCCGTGGCCGCCGTGCTCTCCACCGGTGCGGTGCAGGTGATGTCGCCCACCGTGCGAAAACGCACGTCGCGCGTCTGCACCGTCTCGCCCTCGCGCGGCGGGGTCAGCTCGGTCACCGGCATCAGGAGGCCCTTGCGGTCCACCACCTGTCGCTTGTGCGTGTAGTAGATGCTGGGCAGCGCGATGCTCTCGCGGTCGATGTACTGCCACACGTCGAGTTCGGTCCAGTTGCTGATGGGGAACACGCGGAAGTGTTCGCCGGGCTGCAGGCGGGTGTTGAACAGGGTCCACAGCTCGGGGCGCTGGGCCTTGGGCTGCCACTGGCCGAAGCTGTCGCGGTGCGAGAAGATGCGCTCCTTGGCGCGGGCCTTTTCCTCGTCGCGGCGGGCGCCGCCGATGAGCGCGTCGAAGCGGAATTCCTCGATCGCTTCGAGCAGCGTGACCGACTGGTGCACGTTGCGCGATTCGCCGGGGTGGGCCAGGCGCACGGTGCCGCGCGCCATCGAGTCCTCGACGCTGCGCACGATGAGTTCGGCACCCAGCTCCTTGGCACGGAAGTCGCGGAAGTCCGTGACCTCGGGGAAGTTGTGGCCCGTGTCGATCATGAGCAGCGGGTAGGGAATGCCGCCGCCGCTGGCCTTGGTGCCAAACGCTTTTTCGGCGCACTTGAGCATGACCAGCGAATCCTTGCCGCCCGAGAACAGCAGGGTGGGGCGCTCGAAGGCGGCGGCCACTTCGCGCAGGATGAAGATGGTTTCCTCTTCCAGGGCGTCGAGGTGCGAATTGTTCAGGTGGTGGCTCATATTGTTGGTTTTCTTCTCAAGCAGCGCTGAGTCGGTGCGTGCGTTCATGGTCGGGTGCTCTCGGTCATCAGTTCAAAGGCTGCGGCGCATGCCACTGGCGCACTCGAGACCAGTGCACCCGTGGAACCGGCTTTGCCGGGCCACCGGGTGCGTCCCCCTCCCGCGCAGCGAGAGAGGGGGAAGACGCGAAGCGGCTCAGGGGGAGTCATTTTCGAGGTCAATGCGCGATGTGCAGGCCGCACTCGCGGTTCTCTTCGCCCTTGGTCGGGTCCACATAGTCGAAGTTGTTGGGCAGGCCGTGCTGGACGCAGTATTCGTGCAGGTCCTTGGACGACCAGTGCAGCAGCGGCGCCACCTTGATCAGGCCGTCGGGGTTGATGCTCACCGGGTCCATCTGTGCGCGCACGGCGGTGTCGGTGGCGCGCAGCGCGGTGAACCACACCTTGGGCGCGGTCTCGCGCAAGGCGCGGGCAAAGGGCTCGAGCTTCACTTCTTCGGTGAACGCTGCGTGGCGCGGGTCGTCCAGTGCAGGCGTTGCGCCCTCCACGGCTTCGCGGTGCGCGCGCGAGCGGCGCGGCAGGTAGATCTTGAGGTTCAGGCCCAGCTGCTTTGTCACCTCGTCGGCAAAGCGGTAGGTGGCTTCGGTGTTGTAGCCGTTGTCCATCCAGACCACCGGCACATCGGGGTTCACCGCGGACACCATGTGCAGGATCACCGCCTCGAAGGGACGGAAGTTGGTGGTGACGATGGGGCTCTGGCCCAGGCCCAGTGCCCAGGCGACGAGGCCTTCGGCATTGCGGCCCAGGTCGGCATTGACGCGTGCGAGATCGAATTGGCTCATGGTGGGTGTTCGTGGGTGTGCGTAGCAGCGCTGCGGGCCTGGCTCAGGCGGCAGCCTTGTCGGCAAAGAGAGGCTGCGGGTGCACCGCGTCGCCCTGGTAGAAGCCGGGGAACATCTCGAACTGGCGCTGCGCATCGGCCGGGTCCACGCCATCGCGCAGCACGGCCGACGAAAAGCCCGTGCGCTGCATCTGCACCAGCTGGTCGATCAGCACGTCGCCCGTGGCGCGGATGTCGCCTTTGAAGCCGCGGCGGCGGCGCAGCAAGAAGGCCTGGCTGAACGCGCGGCCATCGGTGAAGCTGGGGAAGTGCAGGTCCACGCGCTCGACGCCGTCGAGCGGCAGGGCCAGTGCATCGGCATCGTTGGCCAGCGCCACGGCGCGGGCATCGCCCTCTGCGGGCGGCTGGTGGTCTTGGGAGGCAAGAATTTTCATGGGTCTTATCAGGGCGTGGCGGCTGGCGATCAGGCCGTGGCCAGCTCTTCCTTGGCGGGGTGGCGGGCAGTCTTGGCGGCTTCCTTGAAGGGGTCCAGGCCGGTGCGGCGCACGGTGTTCTGAAAGCTCTCGCCGCTTTCGCGCAGGCTGCGGTAGGTGGTGAGCACGGCTTCGATCACATCGGGCACTTCGGCGGCCGAGAACGAAGGGCCGATCACCTTGCCGGCCACGGCGGCGCCCGACAGGTCGGAGCCGTCGGAGCCGCCGAGCGTGACCTGGTACCACTCCTTGCCGTCCTTGTCGACGCCCAGGATGCCGATGTGGCCGCTGTGGTGGTGGCCGCAGCTGTTGATGCAGCCGCTGATGTGCAGGTCGATCTCGCCGATGTCGTCGAGCTCGTCCAGGTCCTGGTAGCGCTGGGTGATGGCCTCGGCGATCGGCAGCGAGCGGGCGTTGGCCAGCGCGCAGAAGTCGCCGCCGGGGCAGGCGATCATGTCGGTGAGCAGCTGCACGTTGGCGCTGGCCAGGCCCAGGGCCTTGGCCTCTTGCCACAGCTCGAACAGGCGGCTGGCATGCACCCAGGGCAGCACCACGTTCTGGTCGTGCGTCACGCGGGCTTCGCCGGCGGAATACTTGTCCACCAGGTCGGCCACGGCGATCAGCTGGTCGCTGGTCGCGTCGCCGGGCGACTGGCCGGGGCGCTTGAACGACAGCGTCACGGCGCGCAGCTGCGGGTTCTGGTGCGCGTGCACGTTGCGCTTGAGCCAGCGGCCAAACATCACATGCTCTGCCGCCTGTGCGTCCAGCGACGCCTGCAAGGCTGCGGGGGCCACGTCGGCAATGTCGGCCAGCTTGGGGGGCACAAAGCAGGCCGCCACGCGGTCGAACTCGGCCTGGGGCACGGTGTGCGGGCCGCCGTCGATCTCCATGATCTGGCGGTACTCTTCTTCCACATCGTCGATGTACTGCTGGCCTTCGGACTTGACCAGGATCTTGATGCGGGCCTTGTACTTGTTGTCGCGGCGGCCGTGCTCGTTGTACACGCGCACGATGGCCTCGATGTAATTCATGATCTGATTCCAGGGCAGGAACTCGCGGATCACCGTGCCGATCACCGGCGTGCGGCCCATGCCGCCGCCCACGAACACCTTGAAGCCGATCTCGCCCGCCTCGTTCTTGACCAGGTGCAGGCCCACGTCGTGCCAGCCGGTGGCGGCGCGGTCGTCCTTGGCGCCGCTGATGGCGATCTTGAACTTGCGCGGCAGGAACGCGAACTCCGGGTGCAGCGTGGTCCACTGGCGGATGATTTCCGCGTAGGGGCGCGGGTCCACGATCTCATCCACGGCCACGCCGGCCAGTGCGTCGGTGGTGGTGTTGCGGATGCAGTTGCCGCTGGTCTGGATGCCGTGCATGTCCACGGTGGCCAGCAGGTCCATCACGTCGGCGCTCTTGGACAGCGGAATCCAGTTGAACTGCACATTGGTGCGCGTGGTGAAGTGGGCGCAGTTCTTGGGCAGGAAGGTGGTGCCCAGCAGGCCCTGGCCTTCCATGGCGGCCTTGAACACGGCCGCTTCGGGCTCGTCGTACTCGCGGGCGATGGTGGCCAGCACGCGCAGCTGGCGGCTGGCGATCTCGCCGTAGGGCACGGCCACGCGCAGCATGGGGGCGTAGCGCTGCACGTACCAGCCGTTTTGCAGGCGCAGGGGGCGGAAGTCGTCCTCGGCCAGTTTGCCGGCCTGCCAGCGGTTGAGCTGGTCGCGGAACTGGCGGGCGCGCTGCTTGACGAACGTCTTGTCGAAGGGTGTGTATTGATACATCGTGGACCAATCAGATCATTATTAATTTGGCGCCTGCCCAGGCCAGCAGGAGGGACAGCGCGGAGCGGATCAGGCGCTCGGGGGTGCGGGTGACCAGGCGCGAGCCCAGCCAGATGCCCGGCAACGAGCCAGCCAGCAATTGTGCAAGCAAAGGCCAGTCCACCGAACCCAGCGTGGCATGGCCCAGACCCGCCACCAGGGTCAATGGCACGGCATAGGCGATGTCGGCACCGATCACGCGGGGCAGGGGTAGCAGGGGGTAGACCAGCAGCAGCACCGTGACGCCGATGGCGCCCGCGCCCACCGAGGTGAAGGTGACCAGCGTGCCGATCACGGCGCCCAGCAGCACGGGCAGGCTCCAGTGGCGGGGGCGGGTGGATTGCTCGGTGCTGGCCTGGCGCTTGGCATGGTCGGCCGCCTGGCGCTGGCGCGAGAAGGCCACCACCTTGTACAGCGTGGCCGCGGCTGTCAACAGCAGCGCGAAACCGAGCGTGGTCGTCATGATGCGCTGCGCCTGGGCACTGGCGGGGCCCAGGACCTTGAGCGCCCACAGCGCCAGCAGCGCGGCCGGAATGCTGCCCGCGCACAGCTGGGCCACCACGCGCCAGGGCACCAGGCGCTGGCGCGCCATGCTCACGGTGCCGCCCATCTTGGTGAATGCGGCAAACAGCAGGTCGGTGCCGATGGCCAGGTGGGGCTTCACGCCGAAGAAAAAGATCAGCACGGGGGTCATCAGCGAGCCGCCGCCGACCCCGGTCAGGCCCACGATGAACCCGACCGCAAAGCCTGCGAAGACAAACACCAATTCATGCATAGGGTGCGAATGTAGGATGCTCGCTTATGGATGCAAACTATTGTTTCGTCCTTCCAATATGCCTATTTGCTTATAAGCAAGGATTGGCGCGGGTTTCCACGGGGTAAGCCGCCGTGATTCCCGGTCACGAAGCTGTTACAGGCCCGCTACAACCGTTCGCTGCCCAGCGCTTTGGCGAGTTTCGTGTCGATGGGCAGGGGTTCTCCCTGCAGGCGGGCGGCCAGCAGTTCGCCGCACAGAAGCGCCAGGGTCAGCCCGCGCGCGCCCATCGCTGTGCAGGCCCAGAGCCCGGGCAGCGCCTCGGCGTCGACGGGACCCACGATCGGCAGCCGGTCGGGCGCGGTGCAGCGCACGGCGGCCCAGGCGTGCAGGGGGCCGGGCGCAGCCTCCGCCGCCTGCGGTGCGGCGGCAAAGGCCGCGCGCAGCACCGGGGCCGTTTGGGGCAGCAGCGCCTGGAGCTTGGCCCAGTTGGCCGCGTGGGCCGCCTGGACGTCGGCCCCGGACGGAGGCAGGGTATCCACATCGCGCTCGAAGGTGGAGCCCATCACCCACGCAGCCGGGCCGCACGGGCCGTCACCCAGCGGAAAGCGGGGCACCAGGTTGCCGTTGCCATTCACGGGAAAAGGCACCCCGGGCCCGGGGCCTGCCTGGTGCTCGCCCCAGGACACCTGCCCGCGCACGGGCTGCAGGGGCCATCGGTGTTCCAGCAGCATCGCACTGCCCGCGCCCGCGGCAATGACGACGGTGGGCGCCTGGGCGAGCACCTGGCCCCGGGCGTCCAGCGCCTGCCAGACGGGCGCCGCGCCGGCGGCCTCCACACGCCGCAGGCGGGCCACCTCGCAGTGTCCCTGCCAGTGGATGCCGGGTTGCGCGAGCAGGGCGGCCGCCATGCGCGCGGGGCGTATCCAGCCCCCCTGGCTGTGCCAGCACGCGGTGGCTTCGCGGCCCAGGCCCGCTGCGGCCAGCGTTGCCGGCGGGGCCGGCTCGCTCCAGTCCACGCCGGGCCCCTGGCCCCAGCTGGCGGCCAGCCCGGGGGTGCCGTCGGTGCGGTGTTCCAGCACGCCGCAGGCCAACCAGTCGGTGCCTTCGCGCAGCAGCCATCGGGCTTGCTGCAGGGTGGTGCGCACGCCGCTGCGCGACAGGCGCGACAGCACGCTGTCGTCCGGCGACACATGGGGCGCGAACACCCCCGCCGGCAGGCCCGAGGCCCCGGCGGCGGGTTCCGCGGCGCTGTCCAGCACCCGCACCTGCCAGCCCCGGCGCGCCAGGCTGGCCGCGCTGGCCGCGCCGGCGATGCCCCCGCCGATCACGATGCAATCGCCGGGCAGCGCGGGTTCGGGCTGTGCGCGGGGGGCGGTGCGCGGCTCCCAGTGGGGGTCGTACTGGGCGTGCAGGTTGTCGCGCTTGGGCGGCACGCCCGGGACACGGGCCACCGCGAAGCCGCACTGGGTGAGCGCGTCGCGCACCGCGCGCGCGATGGTCCAGGTGGACAGGCGGGTGCCGCGCCGGCAGCAGCGTGCCACGGCCTTCAGGGTGTGCAGGTCCCAGATCCCGGGGTTGCGCTGCGGGCTGAAACCGTCGAGGTAGATGGAATCCACCGTCAGCTGCTGCTGGCGCAGCACGGCCTGTGTATCGCCCACACACAGCGTGAGCAGCACCCGGCCTCCGTCGAACCGCAGCCGGTGCACCCCGGACAGCAGGCCCCACCATTGGCGATGAAGCTCTTGCGCCAAGGGGGTCAGCTCGGGGTGGGCCGTGGTGGCGCGCAGCAGGTCGGCCGCGCTCACGGGCCAGGCCTCGGTCGACACGAAGTGCAGCAGGGTGGGGCGTGCGGGGTCAGCCCGCCAGGCGGCCCAGGTCACCAGGAAGTTCAGCCCGAAGCCGAACCCCGTTTCCAGAATGCGCCATTGCGGCTGCCCTGCCCAGGCGCCAGGCAGGCCGCAGCCCTGCAGGAAAACGCGGCGGGCCTGGTCCAGGCCGCCATTTTCACTGTGGTAGCGGTCACCAAAACGGGGGCTGTAGGGGGTGCCGTCCGGCAGCCAGTCAACAGGCTCGGAGATGACGCACCCCCTGAGTCGCTTCGCTCCGTCCCCCTCTCTCACGCTTCGCGTGGGAGGGGGCCGCAGCCAGCGGCCTGGCAAATCCAGTTCCGCGGCTACCTCGCCCGGGCAGCGCCAGTTTCATGGGCTGCGGGTGGTCGGTAATGCTACGGAAAACTGACATGGAGGCTCATGCGCTCGGTGGGACGTAGCCCGCTGCGGCATCCGCACCACCGCCGAAAAAGTGGTTTTGGCGAAACCACTTTTTGCAGCGCTGCATTTCGCTGCGCTTCATTGCGCGCTGGGCGGGACATATCCCGCCGCGGCGTCTGCGCCACCGCCAAAGAAATGGTTTTCCATCTGGCGGGCCAGGTACTGGCGGGCACGCGCGTCGGCCAGATTGAGGCGGTTTTCATTGACCAGCATGGTCTGGTGCTTGAGCCAGCCTGCCCAGGCTTCCTTGCTCACGTTTTCCCAGATGCGTTTGCCCAGCTCGCCGGGGTAGGGCGGAAAGTCGAGGCCCTCTGCTTCCTTGCCGAGCTTGATGCATTGGACGGTGCGTGCCATGGGTTTCCTTGTGTGTTGGTGTGAGAGCAGTAGCGCAGTAGCGAGCTGCTCAGATGATTTGGATATAAAGAACTGAAATCTCAGTAGTTCCAGTTTTGTAGAGGGGATTTCAGAATGCGCTTCATCGGTGATTTGCACCGTCCTGCATTCCAAAAAAGAGGCCCTCCAATGAACTTTCGCCGCGACTTTATCAAGTTTCCCTTTGCCGCCGCCCTGGTGGGCAGTTTGGCCCTGACGGCATTGCCGTCGTTTGCGCAGTCCGTGACGCTGCTCAATGTCTCGTACGACCCGACGCGCGAGCTGTATGTGGATTTCAACCAGGCGTTCGCCAAGCACTGGAAGGCCAAGACCGGCCAGGACGTGACCGTCAAGCAGTCGCACGGCGGCTCGGGCAAGCAGGCGCGCTCCATCATCGACGGGCTGGACGCCGACGTGGCCACCTTGGCACTGGCCGGCGACACCGACGCGCTGCATACCAACGGCGGCTGGATCCCCAAGGACTGGCAAAAGCGCCTGCCCCACAACAGCTCGCCCTACACCTCGACCATCGTGCTGGTGGTCCGTCAGGGCAACCCCAAGGGCATCAAGGACTGGGACGACCTCGTCAAGCCCGGCATCAGCGTGATCACGCCCAACCCCAAGACCTCGGGCGGCGCCCGCTGGAACTATCTGGCCGCCTGGGAGTTCGCCAAGCGCAAGAACGGGGGCAGCGATGCCAAGGCGAAAGACTTCGTGGCCAAGCTGTACGGCAACGTGCCCGTGCTGGACACCGGCGCGCGCGGCTCCACCATCACCTTCGCCCAGCGTAACCAGGGCGACGTGCTGATCGCCTGGGAGAACGAGGCCTACCTGCTGGAAAAAGAATTCGGCACCAAGTTCGACGTGATCGCACCGTCGATCTCCATCCTGGCCGAGCCCGCCGTGACGGTGGTGGACAAGAACGTGGACAAGAAGGGCACGCGCGCCGTGGCCGAGGCCTACCTGCAGTACCTGTACACCGAAGAAGGCCAGGACATCGCCGGCAAGCACTTCTACCGCCCCGCCGTGTCCGACAAGGCCAAGGCCAAGTACGCCAAGCAGTTCCCCAAGCTGAACCTGTTCACCATCAACGACGCGTTCGGTGGCTGGGACAAGGCGGCCAAGGACCACTTTGCCGACAACGCCAGCTTCGACCAGATCTACACCAAAAAATAGGCTCACCCCGAAGCGGCCTTCGGCCGCCTCCCCTCAAGGGGCGCCACCCGTGGCCCGGCGAAGCCGGATCCACGGTGGCGCTGGCCAAGTCACGCCCTCTGGAAACACATTTCATGTCCGCTCTTCTCATCGCCGGCAGCCCCTCCGAGCGTTCCCGCTCCGCCGCCCTGCTGGACGCTGTCGCCCAGCGCCTGTCGGTGCGCGGCGCGCTGGTGGACCGCATCCATATCCGCGACCTGTCGCCCCAGGCCTTGCTGCTGGCCGACTTCGGCCATCCCACCGTGGTGGGCGCTGTCGACCAGGTGGCCCGGGCCAGCGTGCTGGTGGTGGCCACGCCGGTTTACAAGGCGGCCTACAGCGGCGTGCTCAAGGTGTTCCTGGACCTGCTGCCGCAGACGGCGCTCAAGGGCAAGATCGTGCTGCCCCTGGCCACCGGCGGCAGCCCGCACCACATGCTGGCGCTGGACTACGCGCTGCGCCCCGTGCTGCAGTCGCTGGGTGCCAAGAGCATCCTGCCGGGCATCTATGCCACCGATGCGCAGGTCACGCTGACGCCCGAGGGCGCCTACCACCTGAACGACGACATCGCCACGCGGCTGGACGATGCGGTCAACGTGCTCGTGACCGAGACGCTGCGCCCGTTCCCTGCCCAGGCCACGCGGTTCGCGCCGGTGCATTTCTCGCAGGTGCGATGTAGCGTCTGACGGGCCCCGCCCGCCCGCACATCCACAGCGGTGGGGTGCCGCGGCCCGGCCGGGCTCCCCCATTTTTCGTTTCCCTCTTTCGATGGCCCCGCTGCCCGCAGCGGTGGGCAGGGCGGAGCACTGCCCGGTTCAGACGCCCCCTTTTTTTCATGATTCAAAGGACATTCACCATGAGCACACTGACACGCGACGGCGCAGCCAGCTCAGACCGCGCCCACGATGCCCCGCCCGCCGGCGGGCTGGCCGCCCTGCGCAACATGTTCATCGGCTTCGTGGTCTTCACCGCGTTCGTGCTGATCGCTGCCTTCCTGCTGGCGCAGCCGGTGCATGCCCAGACCAGGGGCGAGCTGCGCATCGGCTACCAGAAGTCGGCCAGCCTGTTCGTGCTGCAAAAAGCGGCGGGCACGCTGGAGAAGAAGCTCGCTCCCCTGGGCTTCGGCGTGAAGTGGGTCGAGTTTCCGGCTGGCCCCCAGCTGCTGGAAGGCCTGAACGTGGGCGCCGTGGACGTGGGCTACGTGGGCGAGGCACCGCCCATCTTCGGCCAGGCCGCCGGTGCCAAGTTCGTCTATTTCGGGCACGACCCCGCCGCGCCGCGCGCCGAGGCCATCCTGGTGGCCAAGGACTCGCCCATCAAGTCGGTGGCCGACCTCAAGGGCAAGAAGGTCGCGCTCAACAAGGGCAGCAACGTGCACTACCTGCTGGTCAGGCAGCTCGAGAAGAACGGCCTCAAGCTCTCCGACATCCAGCCCGTGTACCTGGCCCCGGCCGACGGCCGCGCCGCGTTCGAGAGCAAGAACGTGGATGCCTGGGTGATCTGGGACCCGTTCCAGGCCGCCGCAGAGAAAGCCACTGGCGCCCGCGTGCTGGCCGACGGCACGGGCGGCGTGGTCAACAACTACCAGTACTACCTGGGTGCCCGCGACTTCGTCACCAGGAACCCCAAGGTGGTCGCGGCACTGTTCGAGGACTCGGTGGCCCAAGGCATCTGGCTCAAGAAGAACCTGCGCCAGGCCGCAGAGCTGATCGCGCCGCTGCAAGGCCTGCCGGTGGACGTGGTCGAGCTGGCGCTGCAGCGCTACGAATTCAACGTCAAGCCCATCACGCCCGATGTGGCGGCCGACCAGCAAAAGATCGCCGACACGTTCTTCGAGCTGAAGCTGATCCCCAAGGCCATCAAGGTGAGCGACGCCGTCGTGCTCGGCGCGCAGCCCTGATGCCCCGGCCCCTTGCACACGCATCCATCTTCAGAAGAACACCATGACGACTTCGATCTCCCTGTCCCGCCGCCGCCTCGTCCAGGGTGCGGCCAGCGCAGTCGCGCTGCCGGCCTTCGGTGCGTTGGCGCAAACCCCCGCCCGTGAGTTCCGCATCGGCCATCAGAAGGGATTCCTGAGCCTTCTCAAGGGCCGCGGCACGCTCGAAAAGCGCCTGACCCCGCTGGGTGTCTCCATCAAATGGACCGAGTTCACGGCCGGCCCCGTGCAGCTGGAGGCACTGAACGTCGGCTCCATCGACTTCGGCGACGTGGGCGAAGCCCCCCCGATCTTCGCGCAGGCCGCGGGCGCCCCGCTGGCCTATGTGGCCGCCACCGTGCCCCGCCCCAAGGCCGAGAGCGTGCTGCTGCCCAAGGGCTCGCCCATCAAGACCGTGGCCGATCTCAAGGGCAAGAAAGTTGCACTCAACAAGGGCAGCAACGTGCATTACTTCCTGGTCAAGCTGCTGGAAAAGCACGGCCTGAAGTACACCGATGTGAACGTGGCCTTTCTGCCGCCGGCCGATGCGCGTGCCGCTTTCGAGAAGGGCTCCATCGATGCCTGGGTCATCTGGGACCCGTTTGCTGCGGCGGCTGAAAAAACGCTGGATGCCCGCGTGCTCGCGGACGCGACGGGCGTGGTCGGAAACCGCGCGTATTTCTTCTCGTCGCTGCAGTACGCCGACAAGAACACCGACGTGCTGCGCATCGCCATCGAAGAACTCAACAAGATCGATATCTGGGCCAAGCTCAATCGCGATCTGCTGGCCGCAGAGCTGGCGCCGTTGTTCGGCATTCCCAAGCCGGTGCTCGATTTGTCCACGTCGCGTGCCGAGTACGGCACGGGCCCGGTCACGCCCGAGATCCTGGCCGAACAGCAAAGGATCGCCGACACCTTCTTCGACTTGAAGCTGATTCCCCGGCGGATCCAGGTGCGCGACGTGGCGCGCTCGCCGTGGTAGGGGCCGGGGTGCACCCCCTGAGCCGCTTCGCGTCTTCCCCCTCTCCTGCGGGAGGGGGACGCACCCGGTGGCCTGGCAGAGCCAGTTCCACGGGGGCACTGGCCTGGGCCGCGCCAGTTTTGAACGCCATGCGTCACACAGTCCGCCGCAATTGAAACCAAGGAGCCCTGACATGCCCACCGCTTCCGCAAACCCTGTCCACGACGCAGCACGCCGCGTGCTGCGCACCACGGCCAACGCCTGGCGCCTGAAGGCGCCGGCGCGCAGGCCGGTCCGCACGCGCAACCGTGTGCATGCCGGTGTGCGTGCCGATGTGGCGGCGGGGGGCATGCGGGCCTGTCCATTGCGCTTCGGCTTTTCGCTGGCGGGCTACGGCCTGGCCTTCTCCTATTGATGACCCCCACACGGCAAAGCGACACCATGAAAATCTACTGGTTCATCCCCACCCACGGCGACAGCCGTTACCTTGGCACGGCCAAGGGCGCACGCCAGCTCAGTCTCGAATACCTGCAGCAGGTGGCAGTGGCCGCCGACAGCCTGGGCTACGAAGGCGTGCTCATTCCCACCGGCCGCTCGTGCGAAGACCCGTGGGTGATCGCATCGAGCCTGCTGGCGGTCACGAAGAAGCTCAAGTTCCTGGTCGCGGTGCGCCCCGGCCTGCACCAGCCCGCGCTGGCCGCCCGCATGGCCGCCACCTTCGACCGCCTGTCGGGCGGGCGCTTGCTCATCAACCTAGTGACCGGTGGCGACCGCGCGGAGCTGGAGGGCGATGGCGTGTTCCTGGACCACGCCACGCGCTACGAGCAGTCGGCCGAGTTCATCCGCATCTGGCGCGAGATCCTCACGCGCAGCCATCGGGGCGAGACCTTCGACTACGAGGGTAAGCACCTGTCCGTCAAAGGCGCCAAGCTGCTGTTCCCGCCGCTGCAGGAGCCGCATCCGCCGGTGTACTTCGGCGGCTCGTCCGACGCAGCGCACGACCTGGCGGCCGAGCAGGTCGAGACCTACCTCACCTGGGGCGAGCCCCCGGCCGAGGTCGCCAGGAAGGTGGCCGACGTGCGCGCCCGTGCCGCCAAACACGGCCGCACCGTGAAATTCGGCATCCGCCTGCACGTCATCGTGCGCGAGACCGAGGCGCAGGCCTGGGCCGCGGCTGAAGAACTCATCAGCCATGTGGACGACGAAACGGTGGCGCGTGCGCAGTCGGTCTTTGCGCGCATGGACTCCGAAGGCCAGCGCCGCATGGCCGCGCTGCATGCTGGCGGTGTGAAGCGCAGCCGCGCAGACCTGGAGATCAGCCCCAACCTGTGGGCGGGCGTGGGCCTGGTGCGCGGTGGCGCAGGCACGGCTCTGGTGGGCGACCCTGAAACAGTGGCTGCCCGCATCAAGGAATACGCAGACCTGGGGCTCGACCACTTCGTGCTGTCGGGCTATCCGCACCTGGAAGAAGCCTACCGCTTCGCTGAACTGGTGTTCCCGCTGCTGCCGCTGGGCGTGCGCGAGAAGCTCGCTGGCGGCAACCCGCTGGGCCCGTTCGGCGAAACCGTGGCCAACGACTTCGTGCCACGTGCGTCGCAAAGCTGAAACCCCTGACAGGAGCCATGCCATGAGCATCCAGTCCATCAACCATGTGCAGCTGGCCTTTCCGGCCGGTGCCGAGGCGCCCATCCGGCGCTTCTATGCCAGCCTGCTGGGGCTGCCCGAAGTGCGCCTGCAGGCGGGCAACACGCTGCGCTTTGCCGCGGGCACGCAGCGCATCGACCTGGTGCCCACCGAGCACTGGCAGCCCGCGCCCGCGGTATCGCACCTGGCCTTCGAGGTGCAGGACCTGCCCGCATTGCGCCACCGCCTGCTGCAGGCCGAACTGGCGCTGGTGGAAAACCGCGCACTGCCCGGCTACCTGCGCTTTTACGTCAAGGACCCGGCGGGCAACCAGCTGGAGTTCTTGGAGCCTGACCACGAACCGGAAATCAACCCATGACACAGACACAGACTGTCCGAGAGCTGCAGGTATCGCCCGTGGCCGACTCCGTCGATCTGCCGATCGAGAGTCCCTTGCTGCCCGCGCCGCTGGCCCGCTTCCTTGCCAGCGTTGCGCAGCGCCTGCTGCCCTGGGCCGTGCCCGTGGGGCTGATCGTGCTGTGGCAGATCGCGTCGTCGCAGGGATGGCTCTCCACCCGGGTGCTGCCCGCGCCCCTGGAGGTGATCAAGGCCGCCTGGACGTTGACCGTGTCGGGCGAGCTGTGGACCCATGTCAAGGTGAGCGCGGGCCGCGCGCTCGCGGGCCTGGCGATCGGCGGTGGCCTGGGCCTGCTGCTGGGCCTGCTCACGGGCTCGGTGCGCGTGTTCGAGACCTTGCTCGACTCCACCATCCAGATGGTGCGCAACATCCCCGCGCTGGCGCTGATTCCGCTGGTCATCCTGTGGTTCGGCATCGATGAGTCGGCCAAGCTATTCCTCATCAGCGTGTCGGTGTTCTTCCCGATCTACCTCAACACCTTCCACGGCATCCGCAACGTGGACCCCGGTTTGATCGAGATGGGGCGCACCTATGGCCTCGGCCGCTGGCAGCTGTACAAGCAGATCATCCTGCCCGGCGCGCTCTCCAGCATTCTGGTGGGCCTGCGCTTCTCGCTGGGCCTGATGTGGGTGATCCTGATCGTGGCCGAGACCATCTCGGCTCAGGCGGGCATCGGCTACCTCACGATGAACGCCCGCGAGTTTTTGCAGACCGACATCGTGCTGGTCGGCATCCTGCTGTACGCACTGCTGGGCAAGCTGGCCGATCTGTTCGCCAAGGGCCTGGAGCGCTACTGGCTGCGCTGGCATCCTGGTTATGCAACCCCCTGAGCCGCTGCGCGGCTTCCTCCTTCTCTCTACGCGCTGCGCGCTAGGGGAAGGGGGACGACACCGGCGCGGCGGCGGGGCGGCCCTTGCGCGGCGTCTCTCGCACCGGGCGCGCCAGTTGCAGGGGATGCGGCGATGCATCGGCCCCTGAGTTGCCAAGTTCCTCCTCATTTCAAGTTATCGACCACCATGACCACCCCTTTCCACATTCATCGGCGCACCATGCTGGGTGCCATCGCCGCGCTGTCGAGCGGCCTGGCCGCCGCGCAGGGCAAGCTTGAGACCCTGCAAACATTGCGCATAGGACTTCAAAAATCCTCCACCCTCACCACCATCCTGCGCACGCGCGGCACGCTGGAGCAGTTGCTCGCGCCGCTCAACGTCAAGGTGACGTGGCACGAGTTCACCAGTGGCCTGCCGCTGCTCGAAGCGCTGAACCTGGGCAACATCGATGTGAGCGCCGACGTGGCCGACACCGTGCCGGTGTTTGCCCAGGCAGCGGGCGCCAACCTCACTTTCGTGGCGCAGGAGTCGCCTTCGCCATCCGCCCAGGCCATCGTGGTGCGCGCCGACTCGCCCATCAAGACGGTTGCCGACCTCAAGGGCAAGAAGATCGGTTTTGCCAAGGCCGCTGGCGTGCACTTCTTGTTGATCGCCGCACTGGAAAAGTCGGGCCTGGCGTTCAAGGACATCGAGCCCGCGTACCTGACCCCCGCCGATGGCCGCGCCGCCTTCGAGCGCGGCGCCATCGACGCCTGGGTGGTGTGGGACCCGTTCCTCGCTGCCGTGCAAAAGCAGTCCACTGTGCGGGTGCTGGCCGACGGGCGCGACCTGGCCTCCTACCAGCGCTACTACCTGGCAGGCACTTCGTTTGCCCAGGCGCGGCCCGACGTGCTGCGCGTGTTCTTCACCGAGCTGCAAAAGGCTGGCGTCTGGGTCAAGCAAAGCCCCAAGGACGCGGCCGCGCTGCTGGCGCCCGTGTGGGGGCTGGATGCGGGCGTGATCGAGCTGGCCAACAGCCGCCGCAGCTACGAGGTGCGTGCCGTGGTGCCCGCGGCGCTGACTGAACAACAACGCATCGCCGATGCCTTCTTTGCCGAAAAGCTGCTGCCCAGGCGCGTGAATGCGCTCGACGTGCCGCTGTTCAAGACCGGAGCCTGACACCATGACCCAGACCCACACCCCCGCCGCACAAGGCGTGCGCCTGGAAGTGCGCGGCGTGGACAAGCGCTACGGCACCCGCGACGTGCTCAAGAAGACCGAACTCGTGATCGAGCCCGGCCAGTTCGTGGCCATCGTGGGCCGCAGCGGCTGCGGCAAGAGCACGCTGCTGCGCCTGGTGGCCGGGCTCGAATCCGTCTCGGGCGGCGCGATCCGCCTGGACGGCAAGGACGTGGCCGGGCTGAGCGACGACACCCGCATCATGTTCCAGGACTCGCGCCTGCTGCCCTGGAAGCGCGTGGCCGACAACGTGGCCCTGGGCCTGCCGCCCGCGCGGCGCGGCGCCGCCGCCGACGTGCTGGCGCGCGTGGGCCTGGGTGACCGCCTGACCGAGTGGCCAGCACGCCTGTCCGGCGGCCAGCGCCAGCGCGTGGCCCTGGCCCGTGCGCTGGTGCACAACCCGCGCCTGCTGCTGCTCGACGAGCCCCTGGGCGCGCTCGATGCGCTGACCCGCATCGAGATGCACCGCCTCATCGAAGGCCTGTGGCGCAGCAGCGGCTTCACCGCGCTGCTGGTGACCCACGATGTGCAGGAGGCCGTGGCCCTGGCCGACCGCGTGATCCTGATCGAGGACGGCCAGATCGCGCTCGACCAGCGCATCGACCTGCCACGCCCCCGGTCGCACGGCGACGCTGCCTTTGCCGCCATTGAAAAACGCATCCTGGACCGCGTGCTGCAAAAGCCCGATGGCGAACCGGCGCACGAAGCGCCGTGGCCCGGCGTGCCTGCGCATGGTCTGCGCTGGGCGGTATAGCCGTTTCTGGCGCCTGCTGCCTTTTATTGCTTTCTTTTTTTGTCTTCTGTCATTCCTTTCTTCGCCCTACGGTGCCATCAAGGAGAACCCCATGTCCATCCAAGCCATCAACGTCCGTAACCAGTTCAAGGGCAAAGTCCGCGAGATCGTGCGCGGCGATGTCGTCTCCGAGGTCGATGTCGAAACGCCCTGGGGCATCGTCACGTCGGTCATCACCACGCGCTCGGTGGACGAGCTGGCGTTGGTCGTGGGCTCCGACGTGGTGGCGCTGGTCAAGTCGACCGAGGTGTCCATCGCCAAGCTGTGAGTGGATGTGAGAGAAATAGGCCCCTACCGCTTGCTGGTAGGGCGCAAGGCGCTATGAAAATTGTAGTGTTTGCAGACAGGCCCTTTCGCAGGGCCTGAGTCTCTGGTGTCGAGGGCGCAGGGGGCTTGGGTGGATGGGGCCTCGCAGAAGCAGCGGCGCAGACGGCCGGGATTGCGATACAGAGTGATATGTCGTATGATGCGCATCATGCCAAAATCCACGCCCCATTCCAGAGCCGCCGCCAAGGAGGCCACGCACGAGCGCATCGTGTCGGTGGCCTCGCGCGCGATCCGGCGCCAGGGGTACCACGGCACGGGCGTGGCGGACATCATGAAAGAGGCGGGCCTGACGCACGGCGCCTTCTACGCGCACTTCGACTCCCGCGAGGCCATGCTGGCCGAGGCGGCCGCCAAGGCGTGCACGGAATCCGCAGCGCTGGCGGCCGGTGCCGCGGCCGGCGAGCCGTCGCCCCGCGCGCTGGCCGCCATGCTCTCGGCCTATCTGTCGCGCCAGCATGTCGAGAGCGTCGAGATGGGCTGCCCGCTGGTCGCCCTGGGCTCGGAGACATCGCGCCAGGCGCCCGAGGTGCGCCGCGTGGCCACCCGGCACATCAAGGAAATGGTCGACCTCATCGCGCGCCAGTCGCCGCAATGGGGGCAGCCCGGTACGCACGAGCAGGCGCTGGTCACCATGGCCACCATGGTGGGCGCCCTGGTGCTGGCCCGCGCGGTGGACGAGCCCGCGCTGTCGGACAGCCTGCGCGAGGCCGCGCTCAAGTACCTGACGCAGCTGACGAATTCGACGCACGCTGCAGACTCTGCGCCTGCCACGCCGCCCGGCGCGCCCGGCTGACTCCCCCAGCAGCGCGCTTTTTTTTGCCTTTACATATGATGATCATCATGCGAATTTGCTTGCGAGCTGAACGGTTCTGCGCTTTGCCCCTCACCCAGGATGCCCCATGAAAGCCTTTGTCCTCGACCGCTATGCCAAAAAGGCCGCGCTGCGGCTTGCCGATATGCCCGCCCCGGATCTGCGCGACGACGAGGTGCTGGTCTCCGTGCATGCGGCGGGAATCAACCAGCTGGACTCGAAGATCCGCGACGGTGAGTTCAAGCTCATCCTGCCCTACAAGATGCCCCTCGTCCTCGGGCATGACGTGGCGGGCGTGGTGGTCAGCGTGGGGCCGCGTGTGCGGCAGTTCAAGCCCGGCGACGAGGTCTACGCCCGGGCCGACGATTTCCGCATCGGCGCCTTTGCAGAACTCATCGCCGTCAAGGAGTCCTCGCTGGCGCTCAAGCCCCGGGGCCTGACGATGGAAGAGGCGGCGTCGATCCCGCTGGTGGGCCTCACGGCCTGGCAGGCGCTGGTGGAAAAGGCGCAGCTGAAAAAAGGCCAGAAGGTCTTCATCCAGGCGGGGTCCGGCGGGGTGGGCACCTTTGCCATCCAGCTGGCCAGGCACCTGGGCGCCACCGTCGCCACCACGGCCAGCGCGGGCAATGCGGCGCTGGTCCAAAGCCTGGGCGCCGACGTCGTCATCGACTACAAGACGCAGGACTTCGAAGAGGTGCTGCGCGACTACGACGTCGTGCTGCACAGCCAGGACGGCAAGGCGCTGGCCAAGTCGCTGCGCGTGCTCAAGCCCGGCGGCCAGGTCGTCTCGATCTCCGGCCCGCCCGACCCGGCATTCGGCCAAGCCATTCGCGCCCCCGGCTTGGTGCGGCTGGTGATGCGCCTGCTGAGCGCGGGCACCCGGCGGCGCGCCAAAGCGCTGGGCGTGGGCTACTCGTTCCTCTTCATGCGGGCACACGGTGCGCAGCTGCGGGAGATCACGCGCCTTGTCGAAGCGGGCGCCATCCGCCCGGTGGTCGACAAAGTCTTTCCGTTCAGCGCCACCAACGATGCCCTGGCCTATGTGGAAGCGGGCCGCGCCAAGGGCAAGGTCGTCATCAAGGTGGTGTGAGCCAGCAGGCCGCTGCAAATCCCTTTTTCACACGCCGTCAGTCCCCACCCAACCTCCCATCCGTTCAACCTGTCCCTCTGGAGATTTCCATGAAGATCGAAAACGCTGTCGTCCTCATCACCGGTGCCAACCGCGGCATCGGCCTGGCATTTGCGCGCGAGCTGCTCGCCCGCGGCGCACGCAAGGTCTACGCCGGTGCGCGCGACCCCGCCACCATCACGCCCCAGCCCGGCGTGCAGGCCCTGCGCCTGGATGTCAACAACCCGGCCGATGTAGCGGCCGCTGTGGCAGCGGCGCCCGACGTGACACTGGTGATCAACAACGCCGGCATCGCCCAGCCCGGGGGCTTTCTGGCCGCCGACAGCGAAGAGGTCGCGCGCCGCCTCTTCGACACCAACTTCTTCTCCGTGCTGCGTGTCAGCAAGGCGTTCGCACCCATCCTCGCGGCCAACGGCGGCGGCGCGCTGCTCAATGTGCTGTCGGTGGCGTCGTGGGTCAACGGCGGCGAGCTGGCGGCGTATTCGGCCAGCAAGTCCGCCGCCTGGTCGCTGACCAACGCGCTGCGCCACGAACTGGCGGCGCAAAAGACGCAGGTGCTGGGGCTGCACATGGCCTATGTCGATACCGACCTGACGCGCGGCTTCGACGTTCCCAAGTCGAGCCCCGAGCAGATCGTGCAGCGCGCGCTGGACGGTCTGGCGGCGGGTGCGGACGAGGTGCTGGCCGATGAACTCACGCAGCACGTCAAGCTGTCGATGACGGCCACGCGGCCGAGCTACCTGCCGCAGCCCGCCTGAGACACCAGCGACTTCCCCGGCTGAACCGGCCGCTTGCATTCGCTCCGCCAGATCGAGAGGTCCGGCGGGGCGGCTGCGTTTTGCGGCGGCCGTCGTGTGGGGCGGCCCGAACAACGGTGCACTCCCACGGCCCGCGCATATGCCGTGGCGGCAGCAACTCATGCCCCACACATCTAAGCCAAAGCTTATGACTAATGACCATTTATTCGTATAAGAAACTTGATTTACATTGCTTCTGGTTGTTTAGTTTTGTGGGTGCGTAGCGGGTGACCCCGCGCGGCAGATCGTTGTCGAAGCCCGCCACCGCCAAGTGCCTGCCCATTCTTTTTCCATCTTCCAGGAGCCTTTCCATGTCCATCCAAGCCATCAACGTCCGCAACCAGTTCAAGGGCAAGGTGCGCGAAATCATTCGCGGCGACGTCGTCTCCGAAGTCGATGTCGAAACCCCCTGGGGCATCGTCACGTCGGTCATCACCACCCGCTCGGTGGACGACCTGGCCCTGGTCGTGGGCTCCGACGTGGTGGCGCTGGTCAAGTCCACCGAAGTGTCCATCGCCAAGCTGTGATCCGGATTTGATGAAAATGGGCCGCCGGCGCTTTCTGGTAAAGCGCTGGCAGCTATTGAAAATATAGCGAACGCCTGTCTGCGCTGGGAGGCCGGCGAGGCGCGTGCACCGGTTCGGTTCAGGCCGGGCGACGAGGTCTGCGCGCGGCGGGCCGATTTCCGCGCGGGTGGCCATGCCGAGCGGGCCGCCCCGCCCATCCATCTCTACAGGGACCCATGAATTTTCAGCAACTGCGCTCCGTGCGCGAAGCCGTGCGCCGGGGCTTCAACCTCACCGAGGTGGCCAACATGCTGCATACCTCGCAACCCGGCGTGAGCCGGCAGATCCGCGAACTGGAAGAAGAACTGGGCGTGGAGATTTTCGTGCGCGCGGGCAAGCGCCTCACGGGCCTGACCCCGCCGGGCGCAGTCCTGCTGCCCACGGTGGAGCGTCTGCTGCTCGAAGCCGACAACCTCAAGCGCGCGGGGCAGGATTTCAGCGACAGCGCGCAGGGCCGCCTGTCGGTGGCGGCCACGCACTCGCAGGCGCGCTACGCGCTGCCGCAGGTGGTGCGCGACTTCCGCGCGCTGTTTCCGCAGGTGTCGCTGCACCTGCACCAGGGCTCGCCGCGCCAGGTGGCCGAGATGCTGCTCAGCGGCGAGGCCGATATCGGCGTCGCCACCGAAGCGCTCGCGGGCTATGACGCGCTGGTCACGCTGCCGTGCTACCGCTGGACGCACAGCATCGTCGTGCCGCCCGGCCACCCGCTGCTGGAGCTGCAGGCGCCGGTCACGCTGGAGCAGCTTGCGCAGCACCCCATCATCACCTACGAGCTGGGCTACACGGGCCGCGCGCACATCGACGAAGCGTTTGCCCGCGAAGGCATCGCGCCCGACATCGTGCTGACGGCCATGGACGCCGACGTGATCAAGACCTATGTGGAGCTGGGCATGGGCGTGGGCATCGTGGCATCGATCGCGGTGGACGCCGAGCGCGACCGCCACCTGCGGCTCATCGACGCGGGCCATCTGTTCGAGGTCAACCTCACGCGGCTGGGCCTGCGCAGGGGCGCCTGGCTGCGCGGCTACGCCTACCACTTCATCGAGAGCTTCGTGCCCACGCTCACGCGCGAGGCGGTGGAGAAGGCCGTGCAGCAAGGCGCGCAAGGGGCGGGCGAGCTTTCGGAGCCGGTGGACCGTTGACGCGGGGCCCGCGGCACCGGCCCACGGGGCGCGGCCGTCAGCGCGGCAGGCAGCCCGCCATGCCCTGGCCGGGCGCGGACACATCGGCCAGCGCGAGGGCCACCGTGGCGTCGTCCTGCCCCGGCGTCTTGGTCAGGCGCGAGCCATTGTTCCACCGCCACTGCCGGCCGTCGAAGCTGTAGATGAACGTGTGCGTGCGGTTGGACACCAGGTGGGCGGGCGTGAGGGTGATGGCCTGGGCGTCGGCCTCCGACGCGGCGGCGGCCCGGGCCTCGTTGTCCTTGACCACGATCTTGCCCACATAGGGGGTGATGGCGGATTCGGTGCGTGTGAGCTCATGCTGCACCTGGGCGGGGCTGTGGCCGAGCTTGATCCATGGGCCGGCGCCCAGACGCTGCACGGCGGGCGTGCGCCCAGCCAGGAACCCGGTGCACGATGCGACGATGGCGTCAAACCCCGCCTGGGCCGCGCTGGCCGGGGCTGCCGGGGTGGCACCCGAGCCCGAAGGCCTGTCGCAGCCCGCCAGGGCGATGGTGAGGAGCAGAACCAGGGGGACGCGCAAGGGGAGGGACATGGGATGTGTGGCGGGCGGGATGCACTGGGGCCATTGTGAGCCGCGCGGAGGCCGCCGGGGCTTGACCGGGATCAAGTCTTTGCATTGCCCGCGTGGGCGGCGTCCAACCCGGCGGGGCGGGGCGCCCCGCACACCCACCAGCCTGGCAGCAGCGCTTGCACGGCGTCCCGGCCATAGCGGTCGTCCATCAGGTGCACCACGCCTTCGTCGGTGGGGGTGCGGATCACGCGCCCGGCCGCCTGCACCACCTTCTGCAGGCCGGGGTAAAGATAGGTGTAGTCGTAGCCCGCCCCGAACAGGGTTTGCATGCGCTGGCGGATCTGCTCGTTGACGGGGTTGACCTGGGGCAGGCCCAGCGTGGCCAGGAAGGCCCCGATGAGGCGCCGGCCCGGCAGGTCGATGCCCTCGGCGAAGGCGCCGCCCAGCACCGCGAAGGCGATGCCCTGGCTGGTGTCGGTGAAGCGATCGAGGAACTGCCGCTGCTCCGCTTCCAGCATGCGGCGCGACTGGCACCAGTGGGGTACCTCGGGGTGGCATTGCGCAAACAGCGCCGTCGCCTGCTGCAGGTAGTCGTAGCTGCTGAAGAACGCGAGGTAGTTGCCCGGCCGCGCGTGGAACTGCCGCGCCATCAGCGCCACGATGGGAGGCAGCGACGCGCCCCGGTCCGCGTAGCGGGTGGAGATGTGCCGTGCCACCCGCACCTGCAGTTGCGCGGCCTGGAACGGGGACTCGACATCGATCCAGCAATGCCCGGCGGGCAGCCCCAGCAAATCGGCGTAGTAGCGCGCGGGCTGCAGCGTGGCCGAGAAGAGCGTGCTGGTGTGTGCTGCTTCCAACCGGGGCTGCAGGAACGGCGCGGGCACCACGTTGCGGATGCAGACCAGCGATTCGCCCGGCGTGGGCGCCTTGCCGCCCGGGGCCGCAGCGGGCCGCGTGATGTCCACCAGCGAATGCGCATCCAGCAGCTCGGCCATGCGCACCACGTGCAGGGCATCGAAGTAGAAGGCCTGCAGCGCCGGATCGGGCTGCGCCGGCTGGTCGGCGAAGTGTTCGGTGAGCGTGCTGCCGCACTGCTGCAGGGCGGCCAGCAGCTTGTCGGGGAAAGCCTCCAGCACGGCATAGCCGCCGGTTTGCGCCTTGTCCAGCGCCACCCAGCAGCGGCGCACCTTGTCCAGTGCCTTCTTCACGGGGGCATGGCGCGCGGCGGTGGTGCTGCGGCGGGCTTCGGCCAGCGCGGCGGGGCGCAGCTCGGCGGTGTACATCTTGCGGCCTCGCTCGACGAGGTTGTGCGCCTCGTCCACCAGCAGCGCCGCGCGCCAGCCATTGGCCTGGGCCAGGCCGTGCAGCAGCCCGCCCATGTCGAAGTAGTAGTTGTAGTCGCCCACCACCACGTCGGCCCAGCGCGCCAGCTCCTGGCTCAGGTAGTAGGGGCAGACCTGGTGCTGCAGGGCGGCCTCGCGCACGCGCGCCTGGTGCAGTGCCACCCGCTGATCCGCGCCGCCGGCCGATGGCTGCAGCGCGGCGGCGCGTGCGGCGGGGAGGCGGTCGTAGAAGCCCTGGGCCAGCGGGCAGGATTCGCCGTGGCAGGCCTTGTCGGGGTGCTCGCAGGCCTTGTCGCGCGCCACCAGTTCCAGCACGCGCAGCGGCAGGGCGGGGGCGCTGCCGCACAGGCGCGAGAGGGTGTCCAGGGCCGTCTGCCGCCCCGAGGTCTTGGCGGCGAGGAAGAACACCTTGTCCAGCCGCTGCGCGGGCACCGCCTTGAGCAGCGGGAACAGGGTGCCCATGGTCTTGCCGATGCCCGTGGGCGCCTGGGCCAGCAGGCAGCGGCCAGCGGAGGCGGCCTTGTAGACGGCTTCCGCCAGGGGGCGCTGGCCGGTGCGAAAGCCGCCGAACGGGAAGGCCAGTGCCGTGAGCGCCGCGTCGCGCGCGGCGCGGTGCGCCACCTGCGCCTCGGCCCAGGCGATGAAGCGCTCGCACTGTGCCTCGAAATGCCGCTGCAGCTCGGAGGCAGCATGGCGTTCGGTGAACACCGTCTCCTGCTGGCTGCCGATGTCGAAGTAGACCAGCGCCAGGTCGATGTGGGCCAGGCCTTCCTGCGCGCACAGCAGCCAGCCGTAGATGCGCGCCTGGGCCCAGTGCAGCGCGCGGTGCGAGGCGGGCTGGCGGTCGAGCCGGGCCTTGAAGGTCTTGACCTCGTCGAGCCGGCCATGCTCGGGGTCGAAGCCATCGGCCCGGCCGCGCACGCGCAGGCCCTTGTAGCTGCCGGCCAGCGCCACCTCGGCGCGGTAGCCCGCGCCCCGGCGCGCGGCGGCCACCGCATGGCCGGCCATGCCTTCCAGCGCCGTGGGGGCGGGCGTGAAGCGCAGGTCCAGGTCGCCCTGCTTGGCGGTGAACTCGCACAGCTCGCGCACCGCCACGGTGTAGGTCATGGCATGTCCGCGGGAGGCAGTTCGCCAGCACCGGGCTCGCCCAGGTGGGCCTGCGCCGTCTCGTCCTCGCCGCGCAGCGGCGTGGCCTTGCACAGGGCCATCCACACCGCGAAGGGCAGGGTGCAGCTCGCATGGCGCGCGGGGCGCAACAGCTCGAAGCGGCCATCGTCCAGCCCGCCATGCAGCACCCAGATGCCGAAGTGTTCGGGAATCTCGTCGGGCTCAGCCACGCCGGCCGGGAACACGTAGTAGCATTCCTCGCACAGCCACTGGTAGGCTTGGCGCTTGGCATCGTGGCGCAGGTCCGACAGCAGATCGGATCGGCTGTACTTGATCTCGTGCACCATGGGCTGCAGGTACGCCGGCACGCTGGTATTGCGCACCGAGAACAGGTCCGGCCGCGCCATGCGCCAGACGTTGGCTGCGGTGCGGCTGGCGGGCGTGTCTTCGCTCCACAGCGGGCTGCTGGTGGCCGGGATGGGGGCAGGGGCTTCGGGCACAGCCCCGTCGATCACGGCGCGCAGCGACAGCTCACGCCAGACGATGCGGCCCGAGGCCAGCAGGTGCCCGGCAAACTTCTGGCCCAGGCGGTCGTGCGCGCTCAACGCCCGCGCGCCACGCTGGCGCGCCTGTGCCAGGGTGCGGATACCTTCCTCGGTCAGGCGCAGCGTCTCGCAGCCTTCGGGCGAGGTGTGCAGCACCACCAGCTGCGCGGCCAGCAGGTCTATTTCCAGCGCATCCTTGCACGGCCAGCCCGCCGAACGCCAGATCTGCATCAGGCGCGCGCGGTGAAAGCGGGTGAGGGTGAGCGGTGTCATGGCACAAGGATAAAACACTGATTGTAATTACAGTGTTCTGCCCGGGCGCCACCTGCTTTCCGGACGCTCGGTACACCCCGGCCGGCATGCGGCCCGTCACCATTCGGCGAAGCTGCCGTCGCGGTGGCGCCACACGGGGTTGCGCCAGCGGTGGCCTTCGGAAGCGCGTTCGCGCACATACGCCTCGTTGACCTCGATGCCCAGGCCCGGGCCCTGGGGAATGGCCACCATGCCGTCCTCGTACGCGAACACCTCGCCGTTGGACACGTAGTCGAGCAGGTCGTTGCTGGCGTTGTAGTGGATGCCCAGGCTCTGCTCCTGGATGAAGGCGTTGTAACAGACGCCGTCGAGCTGCAGGTTGGCCGCCAGCGCGATCGGCCCCAGGGGGCAGTGCAGGGCCAGGGCCACGTCGTAGGCCTCGGCCATGGTGGCGATCTTGCGCGTCTCGGTGATGCCGCCCGAGTGCGAGGGGTCGGGCTGGATGATGTCCACATAGCCCTCGGACAGCACGCGTTTGAAATCCCAGCGCGAGTACAGCCGCTCGCCCAGCGCGATGGGGGTGGACGAGAGGTGCGCCAACTCCTTCAGGGCCTCGTAGTGCTCGCTGAGCACAGGCTCCTCGATGAACATCAGCCGGTAGGGTTCGAGCTCCTTGAACAGCACCTTGGCCATGGGCTTGTGCACGCGGCCATGGAAGTCCACGCCGATGCCCACGTTGGGTCCCACCGCCTCGCGCACGGCGGCCACGTTCTGCAGGCATTTCTCGACCTTGTCGAAGCTGTCCACGTACTGCATTTCCTCGGTGCCGTTCATCTTCACCGCGGTGAAGCCGCGCTCCACGGCGGCCTTGGCCGCCGCGGCGGTCTCGCTGGGCCGGTCGCCGCCGATCCAGCTGTAGACCTTGATGCGGTCGCGCACGCAGCCGCCCAGCAGCTCGGACACGGGCACGCCCAGGGCCTTGCCCTTGATGTCCCACAGCGCCTGGTCGATGCCCGCCAGCGCACTCATGTGGATGCCGCCGCCGCGGTAGAAGCCGCCGCGGTAGAGCACCGTCCAGTGGTCCTCGATGTGGCGCGGGTCCTTGCCGATCAGGTAGTCGCCCAGCTCCTCGACGGCGGCGGCCACGGTGTGGGCCCGGCCTTCGAGCACGGGCTCGCCCCAGCCGACGATGCCTTCGTCGGTCTCGATTTTCAGGAAGCACCAGCGTGGTGGCACCAGGAATGTGGTCAGTCGGGTGATCTTCATGGGGCAGGATGCAAAGCGGAAATGGAAGAGGCGGCGGAGGACGCGCCGCCGTAGGCGCCGCGCCAGGCCTGCATGAAGGCCGCGGCCTGGCGAGCCACGTCGGGCGCAGTGTCCCCCGGACGGTAGAGGGCCGAGCCCAGGCCGAAGCCGCTGGCCCCGGCGGCCGCGTAGGTGGCAATGGCCTCGGGCACGATGCCGCCCACGGGCACCAGCGCCATGGGCGGGGTGATCACGGCGCGCCAGGCCTTGAGCACATGCGGGGGCAGGGCTTCGGCCGGAAAGAGCTTGAGCATGTTGGCGCCCGCCGCCAGCGCGGCATAGGCCTCGGTCAGCGTGGCCACGCCGGGCGCGCACGCCATGCCGGCCGCGCGTGCGGTGCGGATCACTTGGGGGTCGCTGTGGGGCATGACGATGATCTGCCCGCCTGCCGCCGCCACATCGGCACAGGCCTCGGGCGTGAGCACCGTGCCTGCGCCCACCAGGCAGTCGGCGGGCAGCGCGTCGCGCAGCGCGCGGATGCTGGCCAGGGGCTCGGGGGAGTTGAGCGGCACCTCGATGATGCGAAACCCCGCGTCGTACAGCGCATGGCCAATGGCCACCACCTCATGGGGCTGCACGCCGCGCAGGATGGCGATCAGGCCGCAGTGCTGCATGGTGTTGAAGAGGTTCTTGTCGATGGGGTTCATGCGGCTTGGCTCCTGGGGGATGGTGTTTGCTGTGCGCCAGGGGTAACCAGCCCGGCTGCCAGCGCGATCTGCCACAAGCCAGTGACCGTGGCTTGGGCGGCAATAGTGGGCGGCGCGAAGCCGCAGGCCTGCAGGGCGATGGCGTAGCGGCGGCACAGGTCGGCCTCGCCGCACAGCACCAGCGGGAGGGGGGCGGGGCCGGTGGGCGGGTGCAGGCGCGCCAGGCTGGCGATCTCGTGGCCGATGAGGATGCCCGAGAGGTAGTCCGCCTGTGCCGTGGCGGGCAGTGCGCCGGTCAGGCCCAGCGTGCGCGTGCTGAAGATGTGCGACAGCAGGCCCGGGGCGGCATCGCTGCCGCGCGCCACCTGCAGGCCTTGCGCGAATGCGGCGTCGTCGGGATCGGCCGGGGCCTGCATCGTCCGGCCCAGGATGGTGTGGCCGCGCAGTGCGGCAAACACTTCGCCCGTCATGAAGGTGTGGAACCGATCGATGCTGCGCCGGGTGCCGTCTCTCTGCGCCACCACCCACTTGCTGTGCGTGCCCGGCAGGCCCACGAGCAGCGGGCCTTGGTCCGCCAGGGCGGCATCGGCCAGCACGCCCAGCACCTGCGTCTCTTCGCCGCGCATCACATTGGGCAGGCCGGAGCGCTGCAGCAGCCCGGGCACGATGTGCAAGGGTGCGGCGTTGCCACGCTGCACCACGGCCAGCCCGCGCGCCAAGTCGTCCAGCGAGGTGGGGGTGTCGATGTAGCGGGCTTCGCGCCAGCCCTGTGCGCTGCCCACCATGCCGCAGGCCAGCACGGCTGCCGACGGCAGGGCGGCCAGCCAGTCGCCGCAGGCGTCCTGCAATGCGCGCTCGAAGGCCATGCCGGGCTCCGCGTCGGCCTGCCCAGCGGGGGCCGGGGGCAGGTTCATGATGCCCCAGGGGCGGCCGCGCTGTTCCAGCACCTGCCCGCCGGCACCCAGGCGGAAGGCGCGCAGCGAACTGGTGCCCCAGTCCAGGGCGATCAGGCGGGTGTCCGGGAGGTTGGCGGTGTGGGCCATGGCGTGCCTATCGGCCCCAGCGCAGCACCAGCGGGTCCAGCCGGCGCGCGATGTCGATGAGGCCCCTGCGTACTTCAGGGTGCATGGCCGGGAAGGGGTGGCGGCCGGCCTCGCAGGCGATCACGCCGCCTTCCTTCATGAGCGCCTTGGCGGTGAGGATGCCGCCCTGGCGGTTCTCGTGGTTGATGAGCGGCAGCCAGCGCTGGTAGAGCGCGAAGGCCTGGTCCATGTCGCCCTGGCGGTGGGCTTCGATGATGGGGCGGATGCCGTCGGGGAAGGCGCCGCCCGTCATCGCGCCGGTGGCACCGGCATCCAGGTCGGCCAGCAGGGTGATGGCCTCTTCGCCGTCCCATGGGCCCTCGATGGCCGCACCGCCCAGGCGGATCAGCTCGCGCAGCTTGCTGGCGGCGCCGGGCACCTCGATCTTGAAGTAGGCCAGGTGCTCGATCTCCTGCGCCATGCGCGCGAGGAACGGGGCCGACAGCACGGTGCCGCTGGCGGGCGCGTCCTGCACCATGATCGGGATGCCGATCGCATCGGACACGCGGGCATAGAACTCGTAAATCTGCGCCTCGGGCACGCGAAAGGTGGCGCCGTGGTAGGGCGGCATGACCATCACCATGGCGGCGCCCATGTCCTGCGCGGCGCGGCTGCGCTCGGCGCACACGCGGGTGCCGTAGTGGGTGGTGGTGACGATGACCGGCACACGGCCTGCCACATGCTCCAGCGATGTGAGGGTGATGACTTCGCGCTCGGCGTCGGACAGCGAGAACTGCTCGGAGAAGTTGGCCAGGATGCAGACGCCGTCCACACCGGCATCGATCATGAAGTCAAGGCAGCGCTTCTGGCTGTCGAGGTCGAGCGTGCCGTCTTCGTGGAAGGTGGTGGGCACCACGGGGAAGATGCCTCGGTAGCGAGGGTTCTGGAGGGAATGGGTGGCTGGCATGGCGGAGGAAAGGTGGAGATTTGAGTGGAATACGGCTCTGGCGCTTGTCTGTCAAGCGCTAATAGCTATGAAATATGTAGCATTCCAACGAGCTGGTTCGCCGCCGGCATCAGTGAGAGTGGCGAGGGACGGCGGCGCCACGGCAGCCGACGAGGAAGTCGAAGTCGCAGCCATCGTCCGCCTGCAGTACATGGTCCACATACAGACGCTGGTAACCGCCGCGCCCGCCGTTGTCGGTGCTCGCCAATGCGGCCAGGCGTGCCGCCAGTTCCTCGTCGCTGATGTCCAGGTGCAGGCGGCCCTGCTCGCAGTCCAGCTCGATGAAGTCGCCGTCGCGCACGGCGGCCAGCGGGCCACCCGCGGCGGCCTCAGGCGCCACGTGAAGCACCACGGTGCCGTAGGCCGTGCCGCTCATGCGTGCGTCGGAGATGCGCACCATGTCCTTCACGCCCTGGCGCAGCAGCTTGGGCGGCAGGCCCATGTTGCCCACCTCGGCCATGCCGGGGTAACCCTTGGGGCCGCAGTTCTTCATCACCATCACGCAGCTGGCGTCGATGTCCAGGTCTTCGTCGACGATGCGCTCCTTGTAGTGCTCCAGGTTCTCGAACACCACGGCGCGGCCCCGGTGCCTGAGCAGCTCGGGCGATGCGGCCGAGGGCTTGAGCACCGCGCCGCGCGGCGACAGGTTGCCGCGCAGGATGCAGATGCCGCCGTCGGCGATCAGCGGGTTGTCGATCGGGCGGATCACCTCGTCGTTGTACTGCGGCGCCTCGCGCACGTTGTCCCACAGGCTCTTGCCGTTGACGGTGAGGGCGTCGGGGTGCGGCAGCAGCCCGTTCTCGCCCAGGCGGCGCAGCACGGCGGGCAGGCCGCCCGCGTAGTAGAACTCTTCCATCAGGAAGCGGCCCGAAGGCTGCAGGTCCACCAGCGTGGGCGTGCCGCGGCCGATGCGTGTCCAGTCCTCCAGGTCCAGCGGCACGCCGATGCGGCCGGCGATGGCCTTCAGGTGGATCACGGCATTGGTCGAGCCGCCGATGGCGGCATTGGTGCGGATGGCGTTCTCGAAGGCCTCGCGCGTGAGGATCTTGGAGAGCGTGAGCCCTTCGTGCGCCATTTCCACGATGCGCCGGCCCGACATGTGGGCCAGCACATAGCGGCGCGAGTCCACGGCCGGGATGGCTGCGTTGTGCGGCAGCGAGGTGCCCAGCGACTCGGCCATGCAGGCCATGGTGCTGGCCGTGCCCATGGTGTTGCAGGTGCCGGCCGAGCGCGACATGCCGGCTTCGGCTGCGAAGAACTGGTGCTCGTTGATCTCGCCCGCCTTCAGCGACTCATGCAGTCGCCACACGGCCGTGCCCGAGCCGATGTCCTTGCCGTCGAGCTTGCCGTTGAGCATGGGCCCGCCCGTGACCACGATGGCCGGCACGTCGCAGCTGGCCGCACCCATCAGCAGGGCGGGGGTGGTCTTGTCGCAGCCGACGAGCAGCACCACCGCGTCGATGGGGTTGCCGCGGATGGCTTCTTCCACGTCCATGCTGGCCAGGTTGCGCGTGAGCATGGCCGTGGGGCGCAGGTTGGATTCGCCGTTGGAGAACACCGGGAACTCGACCGGAAAGCCGCCGGCCTCGTAGATGCCGCGCTTGACGTGCTCGGCGATTTTGCGAAAGTGCGCGTTGCACGGTGTCAGCTCGGACCAGGTGTTGCAGATGCCGATGATGGGGCGGCCGTCGAACTCGTGGTCCGGGATGCCCTGGTTCTTCATCCAGCTGCGGTACATGAAGCCGTTCTTGTCGGCGGTGCCGAACCATTCGGCGGAGCGGAGCTTGCGCGGGGAGGAGGTCATGCTGTTGTGGTTCTGGGAGAGGTGATTCGTGGAATTCAGGAAGGCTTGCCGCTGCGGTGCGTGAGCAGGCGCTGCAGCAGGCAGAAGACGAAGAGCAGCACGCCGACGACGATGCGCGTCCACCACGAGCTGAGCGTGCCGTCGAAGGAGATCAGGGTCTGGATGATTCCGAGCATCAGCACGCCGAACAGCGTGCCGGCCACGTAGCCCACGCCGCCCGTGAGCAGGGTGCCGCCGATGACCACGGCGGCGATGGCATCGAGCTCCATGCCCGTGGCATGCAGGCCGTAGCCCGAGAGCATGTAGAAGGTGAACACCACGCCGGCCAGGGCCGAGCAGAAGCCCGAGAGCGTGTACACGCCGATCACCGTGGCGCGCACCGGCAGGCCCATGAGCACCGCCGAATGCTCGTTGCCGCCCACGGCGTACACGTTGCGGCCGAACGGCGTGCAGTGCGCGACGAAGATGGCGGCCAGCAGCACCGCCATGGCGATCAGTGCGCCCAGCGAGAGCGACGCGCCCTCCCACAGTTCCAGGCGCCACTGCGCCATCTCGGAATATGCCTCGTCGGCCATGCTGATCGAGTCGATGCTGATCAGATAGCACAGGCCGCGCGCGAGGAACATGCCGGCCAGCGTCACGATGAAGGGCTGCAGCCGAAAGCGCTCGATCAGAAAGCCCATGAAGGCCCCGAACACCGTGCCCATGAGCAGCACCAGCGGGATGGCGGTGAGCGGGCTCCAGTGGTGGTGCTCCACCAGGCTGGCCAGCACCATGGTGGTCAGCGCCACCACCGAACCCACCGACAGGTCGATGCCGCCCGAGAGGATCACGAAGGTCATGCCCACCGCGACGATGATCAGAAAGGCGTTGTCGATCAGCAGGTTGAGGAACACCTGGGCCGAGAAGAAGCCGGTGTAGAGCACCGAGCCCGCCGTGGCCATGGCCAGGAACAGCGCGATGGTGGCCGCCAGCGGCAGGTACTTGGGGTTCAGGCGCATGCGGGTGGGGGCAGAGTGTTGTGTCGGCGCAGCTGTGGCAGGGGCCACGTCCAGGGTAGGGCTGTGTGCGCCGCTCATGACAGCGCTCCCCCGGCCGCGGGGCGGCGCACCAGGGCACCCACCTGGGTGCGGAAGTCGGGCGACTGCAGCAGCATCACGATGAACACCACCACGGCCTTGACCACCAGGTTGATTTCGGGCGGCACGCCCAGCGAATAGATGGCATAGGTCAGCGTCTGGATGATGAGCGCGCCGATCACGCTGCCCACCAGGCTGAAGCGCCCGCCGGTCAGTGCCGTGCCGCCCAGCGTGACGGCCAGGATGGCGTCGAGCTCCAGCATCTGGCCGGCGTTGTTGGCGTCCGCGCTCTTCACGTTGGAGCTGATCAGCAGGCCGGCGATGCCCGCGCACACGCCGCAGAAGGCGTAGGCCGCGACGACCAGGCGGCGCGACTGCACGCCGGCCACCCGCGCCGCCGTCGGGTTGATGCCCACCGCCTGGATGAACAGGCCCAGCGCCGTGCGCGTGACCGCCAGGTACAGGCCGGCGAACACCGCGGCCAGCACGAACAGCGAAAACGGCAGGCCCAGCAGGTAGCCCCCGCCCACGAAGAAGAAGGGCGCGTAGTAGATGGTGATGATCTGCCCGTCGGTGATCAGCTGGGCGATGCCCCGGCCCGCCACCATGAGGATCAGCGTGGCGATGATGGGCTGCATGCCCACCTTGGCCACCAGCAGGCCGTTCCACAGCCCGCACAGCAGTGCCGCGCCGATGGCGCCGGCCATCGCCAGCGGCAGGGGAAAGCGGCTTTCGGTGCCCGAGACCGAGCCGCCGATCATCCAGGCGCCCACGGCGGCGGCGATGGCCACCACCGCGCCTACAGAGATGTCGATGCCGCGCGTGGCGATCACCATGGTCATGCCCAGCGAGACCAGTGCCAGCGGTGCCGCGCGGTTGAGGATGTCGACCAGGCTGCCGTAGAGGTGGCCGTCGCGCCACTCGATGTGTAGGAAGCTGGCGTTGAACGCCGTGTTCACGGCCAGCAGCAGGGCCAGCGTGACCAATGGCCAGATGAGCCGGTGGCGCAGCGCAGCGGCAAACAGGGAAGGGGTGGGTGCGTCAGGCATTTTCGGCGGCAATCAGTTCGTACACGGCTTCTTCGCTGCTGCCGGCGGGCAGCTCGCCGACCTTGCGGCGGTCGCGCAGCACCACGATGCGGTGCGCCACGCGCACCACCTCGCTCATTTCGGAGGAGATGAAGACCACGGCCATGCCGGCCTCGGCCAGGCGCAGGATCTGTTCCATGATTTCCTGCTTGGCGGCCACGTCGATGCCGCGCGTGGGCTCGTCCAGGATCAACAGGCGCGGCTCGATGGCCATCCAGCGCGCCAGGATCGCCTTTTGCTGGTTGCCGCCCGAAAGCAGCGCGATGGGCGTGTCCACGCTGCTGGTCTTGATGCCCAGGAGCTTGACGTAGCGCTCGGCGATCGCCGTCTGCTCGGCGCGCGACAGAAAGCGCCCCATGCCCATGCGCGCCTGCAGCGCGAGGGCGATGTTCTCGCGCACCGAGAGCTCGGCCACGATGCCATCGGTCTTGCGCTCCTCGGGGCACAGGGCCAGGCCCTCGCGGATCGCGTCCATGGGGTTGGCGAAGGCCACTGCCTTGCCATCGATGCGCAGCACGCCGCGGTCGGGCGCCTGCAGGCCGAACAGCAGGCGCGCCAGTTCGGTGCGGCCCGAGCCCAGCAGGCCCGCCAGGCCCACCACCTCGCCGGCCCGCACCTTCAGGTCCAGGGGCTGCAACTGGCCGCTCTGGCCCAGGCCCTCGGCCTGCAGCAGGGCAGTGCTTGCGCCATCGAACTGCGGCGAAACAGGCGGTTCGGTGGACTGCGCGGCCAGCTCGCGCCCCAGCATGGCATTGATCAGCGCCTGCGCCGGCAGGTCGGCCGCCGCCCATTCGCCCACCCAGGCGCCGTTGCGCAGCACCGTGATGCGGTCCGACACGGCGTATACCTGGTTCAGGAAGTGCGTCACGAAGACGATGGCCAGGCCCTCGCCGCGCAGGCGGCGCAGCACCTCGAAGAGCTTTTGCACCTCGTCGTCGTCGAGGCTGGAGGTGGGCTCGTCCAGGATCAGCACCTTGGCCTCGATGCTCAGTGCCCGGGCGATGGCCACCAGCTGCTGCACGGCCACCGGGTAGTCCGAGAGCAGGCGCGTGACGTCGATGGACAGGCCGATGCGCGCCACCAGTTCGCGCGCACGCTGGTGCAGCGTGGCCCAGTCGATGCGAAAGCCCTGGGCGATGCCGCAGCGTGGGTAGCGGCCGGCAAAGATGTTCTCGGCCACCGACAGGTTGGGGCAGAGGTTGACCTCCTGGTACACCGTGCTGATGCCCAGGCGCTGGGCGGCCAACGGCGAATCGGGCCACACGGCCTGACCGGCCAGGCGCATCTGGCCGCCGCTGGCTTCGAGCACGCCGGTGAGCACCTTGATCAGCGTGGACTTGCCCGCGCCGTTCTGGCCCATGAGGGCATGGATCTCGCCCGGGTAGAGGTTCAGCTGCACGTCGCGCAGCACGGGGATGCCGGCGAATTGCTTGTGAATGCCCGCGAGCTGCAGCACGGGAGTTTGGGATGGGCTGCTCATGGTGCTCCAAACAGTCGTTGCTGTCCGCACAGTCCGCAAAGCAGGCGCGGCGCTGGCCAGTGCCCCCGCGCAAGGGCCGCCCCGCTGCGCTGGGGGCGTCCCCCTCCCAGATTGCGAAGCAAACTGAGAGAGGGACGGAGGGCCGCGGCTCCAAGCCTGCCTGCGCAGGCTTGGACGTGCCCGAAGAGCTGCCGACTCTGGCGGACGCACGGAGGCGCGAAGCGACTCAGGGGGGGCTTCATTTCAGGCCTTGTTTTTGTTGTACACGTCGACCAAAACCGCCGCCAGCAGCACCACGCCCTTGATGACCTGCTGGTAGTCGATGCCGATGCCCAGGATGGACATGCCGTTGTTCATCACCCCCATCACGAAGGCGCCGATGACCGCGCCCATGACCTTGCCCACGCCGCCCGAGGCCGATGCGCCACCGATGAAACACGCCGCAATCACGTCCAGCTCAAAACCCAGGCCCGCCTTGGGCGTGGCGGTGTTGAGCCGCGCTGCAAACACCAGTCCGGCCAGGGCCGCGAGCACGCCCATGTTGATGAAGGCATACAGCGTGAGCCGCTCGGTCTTGATGCCCGAAAGCCTGGCGGCCTTTTCGTTGCCCCCCATGGCGTAGATGCGGCGGCCAATGGTGGTGCGGCTGGTGACGAAGTCGAACAGCACGATCAGCAGCGCCATCACGATGAGCACGTTGGGCAGCCCCTTGTATGACGCCATGAGGTAGCTGAAGTACACCAGCAGGGCGCCAAACACCACCGTGCGCGCGATGAACAGGCCGGCGGGTTCGGCGCGCACACCGTGCCGCAGGCGGTTGGCGCGTTCGCGCAGGCCGCCCACGGCCAGGGCGGCGGCCACGGCGGCGCCCAGCAGCAGCGAGGTCAGGCGCAGCCCCTCCACGTTGAACAGGTCGGGAATGAAGCCCGAGCTGAGCATCTGGAACGCCGAGGGGAATGGCCCCACCGACTGGCCCGCCAGCAGCGCCAGCGCCAGGCCCTTGAAGACCAGCATGCCCGCCAGCGTGACGATGAAGGACGGGATGCGCGAGAAGGCCACGAACCAGCCCTGCAGCGCACCGATGATGCCGCCGCACAGCAGGCACACCAGCGATGCGGGCAGGAAGTGCCAGTGGTACTCCACCATCAGCACGGCGGCCAGTGCGCCGATGAAGCCGCAGACCGAGCCCACCGAGAGGTCGATGTGCCCGGCCACGATCACCAGCAGCATGCCCAGCGCCATGATGACGATGTAGCTGTTCTGCAGCAGCAGGTTGGTGAGGTTGAGCGGCTGCATCAGCGTGCCGTCGGTCATGTACTGGAAGAAGCCCATGATGGCCACCAGCGTGATCAGCATGCCGTACTCACGGAAGTTGTGCTTGATGTGCTCCAGCAGCGGCTTGTCGTGGTGGGCCGGTGCCTCGGCGGGTGCGCTGGCGAGCGTGGCGGTGGGGGAGGGGGTCATCTGGCTCATTTCAGTTATCCGTTGCGTTGTCCGCTGCCCTTGAGACCGGCGCTGCCCATGCCAGAGCCGCCGCGCAAGGGCCGCCCCGCCGCGCTGGCGGCGTCCCCCTTGAGGGGGAAGGCGCGAAGCGACTCAGGGGGAGCATTGACTATTGCACGCATGATCTTTTCCTGGGAGGCTTCGGCGGTGGGCATCTCGGCCACAAAGCGGCCCTCGTTCATCACGTAGATGCGGTCCGTGATGCCCAGCAGCTCGGGCATTTCGGAAGAGATCACGATCACGCACTTGCCCTCGGCCGCCAGCTGGGCGATGAGGGTGTAGATCTCGTACTTGGCGCCCACGTCGATGCCGCGCGTGGGCTCGTCCAGGATAAGCACCTCGGGGTTGGTGAAGAGCCATTTGCCCAGCACCACCTTCTGCTGGTTGCCGCCCGAAAGGTTCAGCGTCTTCTGGTCCACCCCCGAGCAGCGGATGCGCAGCTTCTCGCGGTAGTCCTGCGCCACCCGGTGCTCGCGGCCGCTGTCGAGCACGGTGGCGAACGAAACACCTTCCAGATGCGCCAGGGAGATGTTGAACTGGATGTCTTCGTTCAGCACCAGGCCATTGCCCTTGCGGTCTTCGGTCACATAGGCCAGGCCGTGGCGCACGGCCTTTTCCACGGTGCCCACGTCGATGGCCTTGCCGTGCAGCCGCACCTCGCCGCTGATGCGCTGGCCCCAGGACCGGCCAAAGATGCTCATGGCCAGCTCGGTCCGGCCCGCGCCCATCAGTCCCGCAATACCGACGATCTCGCCGCGCCGCACGTTCAGGTCGATCCCCTTGAGGTGCTCGCGGTCGCCGTGCTGAGGGTGGTGGGCACGCCAGTCGCGCACTTCAAAAACGATGCCGCCGATCTGCGGCTGGCGCTGGGGGTAGCGATCGCTCATCTCGCGGCCCACCATGGCCTGGATCACGCGGTCCTCGCTCACCGGGCCTTCGCGGCAGTCCAGCATCTGCACGGTGCTGCCGTCGCGCAGCACGGTGATGGCATCGGCCACCCGCGAGATCTCGTTGAGCTTGTGCGAGATCAGGATGCAGGTGATGCCCTGGGCTTTCAGCTCCAGCAGCAGATCCAGCAGGGCCTGGCTGTCGTTCTCGTTGAGGCTGGCAGTGGGCTCGTCCAGGATCAGCAGGCGTACCTTGCGCGACAGCGCCTTGGCAATCTCCACCAGCTGCTGCTTGCCCACGCCCAGCTGGCCCACCGGTGTGTCGGGCGATTCGCGCAGACCCACCTTGTGCAGCAGCGCCTGTGCGCGGCTGTGCGCGGCCATCCAGTCGATGACGCCGTGGCGCGCGGTCTCGTTGCCCAGGAAGATGTTTTCGGCGATCGAGAGCAGCGGTACCAGCGCCAACTCCTGGTGAATGATGATGATGCCCAGGTGCTCGCTGTCGCGGATGCCGGAGAACTGACGCTCCTGCCCGTCGAACAGGATCTGGCCGCTGTAGCTGCCGTGTGGGTAGACACCCGACAGCACCTTCATCAGCGTGGATTTGCCCGCCCCGTTTTCGCCGACGATGGCATGGATCTCCCCGGCCTGCACCTGCAGGTTGACCTGGTTCAGCGCCACCACCCCGGGGAAGGTTTTGCGGATGTCCCGCATTTCAAGAAGCATGGTCTCTCAGTCTTTTGGCGGGCTGCGGGCCCGTCCCGGTTGCATTCCGTCCGCTAGGCACCAGAGGTGCCAGGCGGACGGCGGCTCTACGTGCCGAAGCCTGGCATGCCTACTTGATTTGTGATTCCTTGTAGTACCCGCTGCCCACCAGCACCGCGTTCCAGTTGGAGGCATCCACCGACACGGGCTTGAGCAGGTACGAGGGCACCACCTTCATGCCGTTGTTGTAGGTCTTGGTGTCGTTGATCTCCGGCTGCTTGCCCGACAGCGTGGCGTCCACCATGTTGGCGGCCACCTTGGCCAGTTCGCGCGTGTCCTTGAACACGGTGGAGGACTGCTCGCCCTTCAGGATGGACTTGACCGATGGCACCTCGGCGTCCTGCCCGCTGACCACGGGGCAGGGCTGCTGGGCGGTGCAGTAGCCTACGCCCTTCAAGGACGACAGGATGCCGATGGACAGACCGTCGTAGGGGGAGAGCACGGCATGCACCTTGTCCTTGCCGTAGTAGGCCGACAGCAGGTTGTCCATGCGCGCCTGGGCGACCGAGCCGTCCCAGCGCAGGGTGCCCACCTTGTTCATGCCCGTCTGCTTGCTGCGCACCACCAGCTTGCCGCTGTCGATGTACGGTTGCAGCACGCTCATGGCGCCGTCGTAGAAGAAGAAGGCGTTGTTGTCGTCGGGCGAGCCGCCGAAGAGTTCGATGTTGAACGGGCCCTTGCCCTGCTTCAAGCCCAGCTTGTCCACGATGGACGTGGCCTGCAGCACGCCGACCTGGAAGTTGTCGAACGTGGCGTAGTAGTCCACGTTCTTCGAGCCCTTGATCAGCCGGTCATACGCGATGACCTTCACGCCCTTGTCGGCCGCGTTCTGCAGCACGCGCGAGAGCGTGGTGCCGTCGATGGAGGCGATCACCAGCACCTTGGCGCCCTTGGTGATCATGTTCTCGATCTGCGCGAGCTGGTTGGGGATGTCATCGTCCGCGTACTGCAGGTCGGTCTTGTAGCCGCGCTCCTTGAGCACCTTGACCATGTTGTCGCCATCGGCGATCCAGCGCGACGAGGACTTGGTGGGCATGGAGATGCCGATGCTGCCCTTGTCCTGGGCCAGCGCCAGCGGTGCGGTGCCCATGGCGGCAAGTGCCACGGTGGCCAGTGCGGCCTTGAAGAGAATGCGTTTCATGGATTTGTCTCCTGGTTTTATGGTTTTGTTCCCGGCCCCAGCAAGCCTGCGATGGCCCGGGCCGGCCTCCCGCCATGCTGCCGGCTTGGCGCCGGCAGCAGCGGCATCATCAGTACTTGCGTTTCGGGAACTCGGCGGCGGCCACTTCCATCGGGAAGATGCCTTCCTCGGTCACGATGCGCTTTTGCACCGCCTTGCCGGCCTTGATGTCCTTCACGGCCGTCATCAGCTGCGGGCCCAGCAGGGGGCTGCATTCCACGCTCACGTTGAGCTTGCCGGCGATCATGGCCTCGAAGGCGCCCTTGACCGCGTCGATGGAGATGATGGTGATGTCCTTGGCGGGCTTGAGGCCGGCTTCCTCGATGGCCTGGATCGCGCCGATGGCCATGTCGTCGTTGTGTGCGTAGAGCACGTTGATCTTCTTGCCCTCGGCCTTGAGGAAGGCTTCCATCACCTCCTTGCCCTTGGCGCGCGTGAAGTCACCGGTCTGCGAGCGCAGGATCTTGAACTTGGGGTCGGCCTTGACGATTTCCTCGAAGCCCTTCTTGCGGTCGATGGCCGGGGCCGAGCCCACGGTGCCCTGCAGCTCGACGATGTTGATGTCGCCCTTCTGGTCCTTCATCTTGTCCACCAGCCAGCGGCCGGCCTTGCGGCCTTCTTCCACGAAGTCCGAGCCCATGAAGGTCACGTACAGTGACTGGTCCTTGACGTTGACCGAGCGGTCGGTCAGCACCACCGGGATCTTGGCGGCCTTGGCTTCGCGCAGCACGTTCTCCCAGCCCGATTCGACCACGGGTGAGAAGGCGATCACGTCCACCTTCTGGGCGATGAAGGAGCGGATGGCCTTGATCTGGTTCTCCTGCTTTTGCTGGGCGTCGGAGAACTTGAGCTCGATGCCGGCCTCCTTGGCGGCGGACTTGATCGATTCGGTGTTGGCGGTGCGCCATTCGCTCTCGGCACCCACCTGGCTGAAGCCCAGCACGATGGGTTTCTGGGCCCAGGCGGCGCCCGGGAGCAGCCCGGCCACGGGGGCGCAGGCCAGGGCGGATACGAGGGTCCGGCGGTTCAGTTTCATCATTTGTCTCCTGTCTGTCTGTTGTTGACGCTGTTGTGGAAGAAAGAAATGCACTGCGGGAAAGGAAAGCGGGCGATTCAGGCGAGCATGTAGCCGGTCTTCACGGTGGTGTAGAACTCTGCGGCGTGGCGGCCCTGCTCGCGCGGGCCATGGCTCGACTCCTTGCGCCCGCCGAAGGGCACGTGGAAGTCCACGCCCGCCGTGGGCAGGTTGACCATGGTCATGCCGACCACGGCGTTGCGCTTGAAATGCATGGCGTGCCTGAGCGAGGTGGTGCAGATGCCCGCGCACAGGCCGTAGGGCGTGTCGTTGGCGAGGGCCAGCGCATGCTCGTAGTCGTCGGCGCGCAGCACGCAGGCCACGGGGCCGAAGATCTCCTCGCGCGCAATGCGGTGCTCGGGCTTGGCCAGGAACAGCGCCGGGGCCATGTAGTGCCCAGGCGTGGCGCGTTCGAGCCGCTCGCCGCCCCAGACATGCTCGGCGCCCTCGCTGCGAGCGATCTCCACATAAGAGAGGTTCTGCTCCAGCTGGCCGGCATCGGCCACCGGGCCCATCTCGGTGCCGCGCTCCAGCGCGTGGCCTACCTTGAGGGCCGTGAGCCGCTGGCGCAGCCGGTCCACGAAGGCATCGTGCACGCTGGCTTCGACGATCAGCCGGCTCGATGCCGTGCAGCGCTGGCCGGTGGAAAAGTACGAGCCCTGCAGCGCGCAGTCGATGGCCTGGTCCATGTCGGCATCGGCCAGCACCACCAGCGGGTTCTTGCCGCCCATCTCCAGCTGCACCTTGGCTCGGCGTGCCGTGGCCGACTTGAGGATACGGTCTCCGGTATCGACCGATCCCGTAAAGCTGATCGCATTCACCAGGGGGTGGTCCACCAGCGTCTGCCCGACCTCGCGGCCACTGCCCATGAGCAGGTTGAACACGCCGGCCGGCAGGCCGCAGCGGCTGATGATTTCGGCCAGGGCCCAGCCGCAGGCGGCCACCAGTTCGGCGGGCTTGAACACCACCGTGTTGCCATAGGCCAGGGCGGGGGCGATCTTCCAGGCCGGGATCGCGAACGGGAAGTTCCAGGGCGCGATGATGCCGACCACGCCCACGGGCTCGCGGGTCACGTCCACCTGCACGCCCTGGCGCACCGACGCCATGAGCTCGCCCGGGATGCGCAGCGCCTCGCCGGCAAAGAACTTGAAGATCTGGCCGGCGCGGGCCACCTCGGCCACGGCCTCGGGCAGGGTCTTGCCTTCCTCTCGGGCCAGCAGCGTGCCCAGCGCGTCCTTGCGCGCCAGCAGTTCGCTGCCGATCAGGTCGAGCACGTCGGCGCGGCGCTGGGGGCTGCTCTGGCTCCAGTGGGGCAGGGCGTCGGCGGCGGCGCGGATGGCGCGTTCGGTCTGGTTGCGGTCGGCCCGGGCGTATTCGGCCACCACCTCACGGGTGTCCGACGGGTTGGTGCTCACCCCGGTGGTGGTGCCGATCTCCCAGCGCCCATTGATGAGGTGCCGGGGGGTGAGCTGCTGTGTGTCGCCGAGTTTCATGGGAACCTGGGAAAGAACCTTGGTGCGGATGTGCGGCAAAGTCTAAGATCGATTTAGATATCAATCTAATAGTTTTTTTGACAAAATACATATACGTCCACGCATTCTGGAAAACCCCATGAGCACCTACAACCACTGGTTCATCCGCGCACGCCTGAAGACGCGCCAGCTGCTCTTGCTGGTGGCCCTGGCCGAGGAGGGCAACATCCACCGCGCGGCCCAGGTGCTCAGCATGACCCAGCCGGCGGCCTCCAAGCTGCTCAAGGACCTGGAGGATGTGCTGGAGGTTTCGTTGTTCGAGCGCCTGCCGCGCGGCATGCGCCCCACCTGGTATGGCGAGACCATGATCCGCCACGCACGCATGGCGCTGGCCAGCCTGAACCAGGCCCATGTGGAGCTGGCGGCGCTCAAGACCGGGCACTTCGGCCAGGTGGGCATCGGGGCCATCACCTCGCCGGGCCTGAGCCTGCTGCCCGCCGCCGTGGCCCTGGTCAAGCAGGAGCACCCGAGCCTGCGCATCTCGCTCGATATCGAGACCAGCCCGGTGCTGATGGACCGGCTCGAGCAGGGCAAGCTCGACATCCTGGTGGGCCGGCTGTTCGAGGAGCACGACAAGGCCAACCTGCGCTACGAGCCGCTGAGCGAGGAACTGGTCTGCGCCATGACCCGCCCGGGCCACCCCCTGCTGGGTGTGCCGGGCCTGGCCCTGCGCGACGTGCTGGCCGCGGGCTGGATCGTGCCGCCCGCGGGCAGCGTGCTGCGGCACCGCTTCGACCTGATGTTCCAGCAGGAGGGGCTGGCGCCGCCGGTCAACGTGGTGGAGACCGCGGCCTTGCTGTTCATGACGCGCATGCTGCAGCAAAGCGACATGATCGCGGTGGTGGGGGCCGACGTGGCGCACTACTACGCATCGCACGGCATGGTGTCGATCCTGCCGCTGGCCATGCCCTGCCACATGGACGCCTTTGGCATCATCACCCGCAGCGACCGCCTGCTGTCGCCCGCGGCCAAGGTCATGATGAAAGCGCTCAAGCAGACCAGCCTGGTGCAGTACGGGCGCCGGCTGGAAGCGGGAGACTGAGCGTGCTTCCCTGTCGGAGCTTGTGCTTGTCGGTGCCGCTCGATACTGGCGCGGCATAGGCCAGGACCGCCGCGCAAGGGCCGCCCCGCCGCGCTGGCGGTGTCCCCCTTCCCGAATGGCGCAGCCATTCGAGAGAAGGGGGAAGGCGCGAAGCGACTCAGGGGGATGGTCCGAATCACACCCAGCCGGCGTCGACCTTGAATTCCTGCGCCGTGCACATCGCGGCATCGTCGGACGCCAGGAACAGCACCATGCGCGCGATGTCGTGCGGGCGCAGCTTGTCGGGCAGGCACTGGTTGCGCGCCAGTTCCTTCTCGCCCTCGGCGTCGAGCCAGAGCTTGATCTGGCGCTCGGTCATCACCCAGCCGGGCGACACGGTGTTGATGCGGATGCGGTCCTGGCCCAGGGTGCGCGCCAGGCCCCGCGTGAGCCCGTTCACCGACGACTTGGCAATGGCATAGCAGGGGTAGCCCGCGCCCTTGCCCTGCCAGCCCGTGGAGCCCAGGTTGACCACCGAGCCCGCGCCCAGGCGGCGCATGCCGGGCACCACGGCCTGGATGGCGAAGAAGGCCGGGCGCTCGTTGATGGCCATGCGCTCGTCGTAGTAGTCGGGCGTCACGGATTCCAGCGTGTGGCGGTCGTCGCTGGCCACGTTGTTGACCAGCACCGAGAAGTCGCCCTGGGCGGCGGCGGCCTCGGCGATGGCCGCCTGCAGCGCGGCGACGTCGCGCACGTCGCACACCTGCCACCAGGGTCGGGCATGGCCCGCGTCGGCGATCTGCTGGGCCAGCGCCTCGCTGGCTTCGCGCGCCACGTCCACGAAGGCCACGCGCGCACCCTGTTCGGCGAACGCCGCGACGATGGCCGCGCCGATGCCGCTGCCCCCGCCCGTGACGAAGACCGATCGGCCTTGCAGGCTGGGAAAGTGGGCGAGCGTGGCGGGCTGGGAGGGGATATGGATAGCAGTTGTCATTGCAATTTGTATATCAAAAAATTCCAAAAATAATCATTCCATGCATCAATTGACGTTGATAAGATGCCCGGCGTCAAGAGGCAGGCAGCTAAACAACAAACAGGAGACAAGCTTTGAGCAACCAGAGTCCCATGGCAGCGGCCGCTGCGCCGTCGCGATTTCCCGTCCCCACCCTCACGGCGCCCCTGCGCTGCGTGGTCCAATCCGATGCGCAGCTGGGGGAGGGGCTTGTATGGTCCGTGCGTGAGCAGGTGGTGTATTGGCTGGACATCCTGGGCTGCCGCCTGTACCGGTGGGACCCGGC